>NZ_JBJGYP010000069.1:0-500 GCF_054050055.1 Geodermatophilus sp. SYSU D00814 | reverse complement strand
CCGCTCCAGCCGGCCCCACACCAGCCCGACCAAGACCGATCCGGCCACGACCAAGCGGATCGTGTCGCTGCGGCTGCGCAAGCGCTGGGGCGCGCACCGGCTGGCCGCCGAGACCGGCGTGGCGCCCTCCACCGCCGGCGCGGTGCTGCGCCGCTGCCGGATCCACCGGCTGGCCCGCCTCGACCGTCGCCAGCGAGCCGTGACCCGCTACGAGCACCCCGCACCCGGCGAGTTGCTGCACGCCGATGTGAAGAAGCTGGGCAACATCCCCGCCGGCGGCGGCTGGCGCTTCCTGGGTCAGCAGGCCGGCAAGGCCAACCGGCACCACGATGGCGGCCGCGCCCGCAACCGCTACCGCAATCCGCTGATGGGCCACGGCTTCATCCACGTCGTCCTCGACGACCACTCCCGCACCGCCTACGCCGAGATTCACGAGGACGAGACCGGTCCCACCGCCGCCGCCGTGCTGCACCGGGCGGTGGCCTGGTTCGCCGCCCGCG
>NZ_JBJGYP010000068.1:0-956 GCF_054050055.1 Geodermatophilus sp. SYSU D00814 | reverse complement strand
CGGGTGCGGGCGGCGGAGCTGGCCCAGGCCCCGGAGCGCGACGGGCAGCGGTCGATGGCCTCCTGGCTGCGGGGGCACTGCCGGTTGTCGCCGGCGGCGGCGTCCCGGCTCGTCGGCAACGGGCGGGCGCTGGAGCACCTGCCCGTCCTCGCCGAGGCGCACGAGGCCGGCTGGGTGAGCGCGGCGCAGGTGACCGAGGCCGCCAGGCTGGTCACCCCGAAGCAGCGGGCGACGTTCGCCGCCGCCGGGGTCGATCTCGCCGAGGTCGACGGGGTGCTCACCGGGGTGGCCGTCGAGCAGGACCACGCCGCGCTCGTCGCGGTGGTCAAGAGCTACGAGAACGCGCTGGACCCCGACGGCCCCGAACCCGACCCCACCGAGGGCCGGTCGCTCACGCTGTCGAAGCACGGTGACGGCAGCCTGTCGTTCCGCGGGCACCTGGACGCCGTCGGCGGAGAGAAGTTCCAGGCGGCGCTGGAGCCGTTCGTGCAGCGCGACCGCCCGGCCGGCGACGACCGCACCCGCGCTCAGCGCCAGGGCGACGCCCTGGTGCAACTGGCCGACACCAGTCTCGCGGCGGGCAACCTGCCGGTGCTGCGCACGGTCAAGCCGCAGGTGGCGGTGCGCGTCGACCTCGACGACCTGGCCGACCCATCGACCGGGCACCACGCGGCCACCATGGGGTTCGGGGCGGTGATCTCCGCCGCCCGCGCCCGCTGGCTGGCGTGTGACGGGACCATCTCCCGGGTGGTGTTCGGCCCCGACGGGGTCCCGCTGGACCTGGGCCGCTCACAGCGGCTGGTCAGCCGGCAGCTGCGCCGGGCGGTCGAACTGCGTGACGGCGGCTGCGTGTTCGCCGGCTGTGATGCGCCGAGTCACTGGGCCGACGTGCACCACCTGGTGCACTGGATCGACGGCGGCGAGACCAGCCTCGACAACTCGGCGCTGCTGTGCGA
>NZ_JBJGYP010000067.1:0-1263 GCF_054050055.1 Geodermatophilus sp. SYSU D00814 | reverse complement strand
TCTGAAGTGACCCCCGTCAGGCGGACGCCTCGTTCTGTGTCGTGAGCATCTTCTCGAAGTCGGCCGGGCTGAGGTTGTCCAGCCGGCTGTGCCGGCGCCGTGGGTTGTAGAAGCCCTCGATGTAGCTGAAGACCTCCATCTCCAGCTCGTGCCGCGTCGGCCATGCCCGCCGGTAGACCAGCTCGGCCTTCAGCGTGGCGAAGAACGACTCGGCCAGCGCGTTGTCGAACGCCGAGCCGACCCGGCCCATCGAGGCCAGCAGCCCGGAGCTACGCAGCGTCTTGCCGAATTCGTAGGCGGTGTACTGGCTGCCCCGGTCGGAGTGGTGCACCAGCCCGGGAGCCGGCCTGCGGGCGAACAGGGCCATGCCGACCGCGTCGAGCACCAGCTCGGTGCGCAGGTGGTCGGCCATCGCCCAGCCCACGACTCTGCGGGTGCAGGCGTCGACGACGACGGCCAGATAGAGAAAGCCCTCCCAGCTGCGTAGATAGGTGATGTCGGCGACCCACAGCCGGTCGGGCGCGGCCGCGGCGAAGTTCCGCTCCACCAGGTCCGCGGCAGTCGCCGTCGAGTGCGTGCGGCGGCCGTACTTGCCCCGCCGGCGCCGGTGGATGCCCTCGATACCGCCCAGGCTCATCAGTCGGGCGACCCGCTTGCGGTTCCACCCCTGCCCGCGGTCGCGGATCTCGGCGGTCAGCCGGCGGGCGCCATAGACCTGGCGGCGTTCGGCCCAGGCGGTGCGGATGGCCTGGATGGCGTAGGCCTCGGCCAGCTCGGTCGCCGTCGGGCCGCCGCCGCGGGCGGCCCAGTCGTAGAACGCGGTCTTCGACACGCCCAGCACCCGGCAGAGACGGCGCACGCCATAGGTCGTCTTCTCCGCGGCGATGAACCCGAAGACCGCACCCCGGCTCACCGCCCCGTCTCCCGGGCGAAGAAGACCGCGGCTTTTTTCAGGATCTCTTTCTCGAGCTCCAGCTCGGCCACCCGGCGGCGCAGCCGGGCCAGCTCGGCCCGCTCATCGCCGCTGACCGGTCCACCGGGTGCGGCCCGCTCCCGCTTGAGCGCACCCACCCAGTTGCGCAGCGTCTCGTGGTTGACGTCGAGTTCTCGGGCGACATCGCGGACACCGCGGCCGCCGTCGACGACGAGCATCGCCGCCTGCCGGCGGAACTCCTCGGAGTACTTGCTGACCCTCCCCAACCGGGGCCTCCTCCCTGGCTGCTGCCAAGTCTGGAGGTGTCCGGCCCACGGGGGTCACTTCAC
>NZ_JBJGYP010000066.1:0-5484 GCF_054050055.1 Geodermatophilus sp. SYSU D00814 | reverse complement strand
TCATCTACGGAGAGTTTGATCCTGGCTCAGGACGAACGCTGGCGGCGTGCTTAACACATGCAAGTCGAACGAGGGCACTCCTTCGGGGGTGTTTCTAGTGGCGAACGGGTGAGTAACACGTGGGCAACCTGCCCCCGGCTCTGGGATAACTCCAAGAAATTGGGGCTAATACCGGATGTGCACCGCTTCCCGCATGGGGGGTGGTGGAAAGGGTTTCCGGCTGGGGATGGGCCCGCGGCCTATCAGCTTGTTGGTGGGGTAGTGGCCTACCAAGGCGACGACGGGTAGCCGGCCTGAGAGGGTGACCGGCCACACTGGGACTGAGACACGGCCCAGACTCCTACGGGAGGCAGCAGTGGGGAATATTGCGCAATGGGCGGAAGCCTGACGCAGCGACGCCGCGTGGGGGATGACGGCCTTCGGGTTGTAAACCTCTTTCAGCAGGGACGAAGCGCAAGTGACGGTACCTGCAGAAGAAGCACCGGCCAACTACGTGCCAGCAGCCGCGGTAATACGTAGGGTGCAAGCGTTGTCCGGAATTATTGGGCGTAAAGAGCTCGTAGGCGGTTCGTCGCGTCGGCTGTGAAAACCCGGAGCTCAACTCCGGGCCTGCAGTCGATACGGGCGGACTGGAGTTCGGCAGGGGAGACTGGAATTCCTGGTGTAGCGGTGAAATGCGCAGATATCAGGAGGAACACCGGTGGCGAAGGCGGGTCTCTGGGCCGATACTGACGCTGAGGAGCGAAAGCGTGGGGAGCGAACAGGATTAGATACCCTGGTAGTCCACGCCGTAAACGTTGGGCGCTAGGTGTGGGGGCCATTCCACGGTCTCCGTGCCGCAGCTAACGCATTAAGCGCCCCGCCTGGGGAGTACGGCCGCAAGGCTAAAACTCAAAGGAATTGACGGGGGCCCGCACAAGCGGCGGAGCATGTTGCTTAATTCGATGCAACGCGAAGAACCTTACCTAGGCTTGACATGCACGGAAATCTCGCAGAGATGCGGGGTGCCTTTGGCGTCGTGCACAGGTGGTGCATGGTTGTCGTCAGCTCGTGTCGTGAGATGTTGGGTTAAGTCCCGCAACGAGCGCAACCCTCGTTCCATGTTGCCAGCACGTGATGGTGGGGACTCATGGGAGACTGCCGGGGTCAACTCGGAGGAAGGTGGGGATGACGTCAAATCATCATGCCCCTTATGTCTAGGGCTGCAAACATGCTACAATGGCCGGTACAAAGGGCTGCGATACCGTGAGGTGGAGCGAATCCCAAAAAGCCGGTCTCAGTTCGGATTGGGGTCTGCAACTCGACCCCATGAAGTTGGAGTCGCTAGTAATCGCAGATCAGCAACGCTGCGGTGAATACGTTCCCGGGCCTTGTACACACCGCCCGTCACGTCACGAAAGTCGGTAACGCCCGAAGCCGGTGGCCCAACCCCTCGTGGGAGGGAGCCGTCGAAGGCGGGATCGGCGATTGGGACGAAGTCGTAACAAGGTAGCCGTACCGGAAGGTGCGGCTGGATCACCTCCTTTCTAAGGAGCGCTGGCCGGCAGACTGAGGTCTGTCGGTCCAGAGCTGTGCTCGGGTCGTGATGGCCGCCCAGTACCGGGTGGTCACGTCGTGGTCGAGACAGTGCTCGAGGGTGGAACGCTGACCAGTTCGGCCGCCGGCTGCTGCCGGCTTCTAGTACGGCGTCGTGTCCTCCTCGGAGGGCGGGGCGCAGGGAACGGGGCCGGGGTGGGCGGGTGGTCGTAGGCACGCTGTTGGGTCCTGAGGGAGCGGGCCCGGTCCGGTCAGTGATGGCCGGTGCCGGTGGTGCTCACCTCGCCCCGGGTTCGCCCGGGGGTCCAGGGCCTCCTGGATCTCATACCGCTGGGATGTCGCGCCGTGGGGTGCGGTTCTCGGGCTGGTGGGGTCGGCTGCAGGGGGTGGCTGGTTGGTCGTTGAGAACTGCACAGTGGACGCGAGCATCTTTTGATCTCTGGACCCGCACGTCCCTCGCTTGCTCCGGTGGTGCCCCTGTGGGGGTGGCCGGCCGGTGTGGTGGTGGAGGTGTGGGTGTCGAGTGTGTGTAGGTAGTGGTGTGGCCAAGATGTTGAGGGCACACGGTGGATGCCTGGGCACCAGGAGCCGATGAAGGACGTGGGAGGCTGCGATAAGCCTCGGGGAGCTGCCAACCGAGCGTTGATCCGAGGGTGTCCGAATGGGGGAACCCCGCACCAGTCATGTGGTGTGACCCGCGCCTGAACACATAGGGCGTGTGGAGGGAACGTGGGGAAGTGAAACATCTCAGTACCCACAGGAAGAGAAAACAACCGTGATTCCGTGAGTAGTGGCGAGCGAAAGCGGATGAGGCTAAACCGTTTCCATGTGATACCCGGCAGGGGTTGTGGAAGCGGGGTCGTGGGACCGCCCGCGCATGTCTGCCGGCGTGCGAAGGAGTGAGAAAGACCGGATGTTAGTGGAAGGCCTCTGGAAGGGGTCGCCGTAGAGGGTGAGAGCCCCGTACACGAAAACACCGGTCCTCCTGTGGCGTGTTCCCAAGTAGCACCGAGCCCGTGAAATTCGGTGTGAATCCGGCGGGACCACCCGCTAAGCCTGAATACTCCCTGGTGACCGATAGCGGACGAGTACCGTGAGGGAAAGGTGAAAAGTACCCCGGGAGGGGAGTGAAATAGTACCTGAAACCGTGTGCCTACAAGCCGTCAGAGCTCAGAATGCGCACCTTTTTGGTGTGCGGGGTGATGGCGTGCCTTTTGAAGAATGAGCCTGCGAGTTAGCGGTACGTGGCGAGGTTAACCCGTGGGGGGTAGCCGTAGCGAAAGCGAGTCCGAACAGGGCGATCTGAGTCGCGTGCTCTAGACCCGAAGCCGGGTGATCTACCCATGGCCAGGTTGAAGCGCGGGTAAGACCGCGTGGAGGACCGAACCCACCAGGGTTGAAAACCTGGGGGATGAGCTGTGGGTAGGGGTGAAAGGCCAATCAAACCCGGTGATAGCTGGTTCTCCCCGAAATGCATTTAGGTGCAGCGTCGCGTGTTTCTTGCCGGAGGTAGAGCACTGGATGGCCGATGGGCCCCACAAGGTTACTGACGTCAACCAAACTCCGAATGCCGGTAAGTGAGAGCGCGGCAGTGAGACTGCGGGCGATAAGGTTCGTAGTCGAGAGGGAAACAGCCCAGATCATCGGCTAAGGCCCCTAAGCGTGTGCTAAGTGGAAAAGGATGTGGGATCGCAGAGACAACCAGGAGGTTGGCTTAGAAGCAGCCATCCTTGAAAGAGTGCGTAATAGCTCACTGGTCAAGTGGTTCCGCGCCGACAATGTAGCGGGGCTCAAGCACACCGCCGAAGCCGTGGCACTCACGCGACAAGCCCGCCGTCGGTCCTTCGGGATCGCCGGCCAGGTGCGTGGGTGGGTAGGGGAGCGTCGTGTGGCGGGTGAAGCGGCGGCGGAAGCCAGCCGTGGACGCCATGCGAGTGAGAATGCAGGCATGAGTAGCGAGAGGGGAGTGAGAACCTCCCCCGCCGGAAGACCAAGGGTTCCTGGGCCAGGCTAATCCGCCCAGGGTGAGTCGGGACCTAAGGCGAGGCCGACAGGCGTAGTCGATGGACAACGGGTTGATATTCCCGTACCCGCGAAGGAGCGCCCATGCCGAATCCAGCGATGCTGACCCACCGAAACCGCTCACGCGCCTTCGGGTGTGTGGGTGGGAGTAGCTGGGGACCCGGACTGGTAGTAGGCAAGCGATGGGGTGACGCAGGAAGGTAGTCGATGCCGGTGAGTGGTAGAACCGGTGCAAGGGTGTGGCCCGCGCCATAGGCAAATCCGTGGCGCAGACAGGGTGAGGCCTGACGCATAGCCGAATGAGGCGAATTCGATGATCCTATGCTGCCGAGAAAAGCCTCTAGCGAGTTCCGAGCGGCCCGTACCCCAAACCAACTCAGGTGGTCAGGTAGAGAATACCGAGGCGATCGAGCGAACTGTGGTTAAGGAACTCGGCAAAATGCCCCCGTAACTTCGGGAGAAGGGGGACCCTCGCCCGTCAACCGCCTCGCGCGGTGCAGCGGAGGGGGGTCGCAGAGACCAGTGAGAAGCGACTGTTTACTAAAAACACAGGTCCGTGCGAAGTCGTAAGACGAGGTATACGGACTGACGCCTGCCCGGTGCTGGAACGTTAAGGGGACGGGTTAGTGCGCCCTCGTGGTGTGCGAAGCTCAGAACTCAAGCGCCAGTAAACGGCGGTGGTAACTATAACCATCCTAAGGTAGCGAAATTCCTTGTCGGGTAAGTTCCGACCTGCACGAATGGCGTAACGACTTCTCAGCTGTCTCAACCACAGGCTCGGCGAAATTGCACTACGAGTAAAGATGCTCGTTACGCGCGGCAGGACGGAAAGACCCCGGGACCTTCACTACAGCTTGATATTGGTGTTCGGTTCGGCTTGTGTAGGATAGGTGGGAGACTGGGAAGCCGGCACGCCAGTGTCGGTGGAGTCGCCGTTGAAATACCACTCTGGTCGAATTGGATGTCTAACCTGGGTCCGTGATCCGGATCAGGAACAGTGTCAGGTGGGTAGTTTAACTGGGGCGGTTGCCTCCCAAAGGGTAACGGAGGCGCCCAAAGGTTCCCTCAGCCTGGTTGGCAATCAGGTGTCGAGTGCAAGTGCACAAGGGAGCTTGACTGTGAGACCGACGGGTCGAGCAGGAGCGAAAGCTGGGACTAGTGACCCGGCACCGGCATGTGGAAGCGGTGTCGCTCAACGGATAAAAGGTACCCCGGGGATAACAGGCTGATCTTCCCCAAGAGTCCATATCGACGGGATGGTTTGGCACCTCGATGTCGGCTCGTCGCATCCTGGGGCTGGAGTAGGTCCCAAGGGTTGGGCTGTTCGCCCATTAAAGCGGTACGCGAGCTGGGTTTAGAACGTCGTGAGACAGTTCGGTCCCTATCCGCCGTGCGCGTAAGAGACTTGAGAAGAGCTGTCCCTAGTACGAGAGGACCGGGACGGACGAACCTCTGGTGTGCCAGTTGTACCGCCAGGTGCACTGCTGGTTGGCTACGTTCGGCAGGGATAACCGCTGAAAGCATCTAAGCGGGAAGCTCGCTTCGAGATGAGGTCTCTCACCCAGTCAATGGGGTAAGGCCCCCGCCCAGACCAGCGGGTTGATAGGCCGGAAGTGGAAGCACCGCGAGGTGTGGAGCTGACCGGTACTAACAGGCCGAGGGCTTGACCACACCCCTAACCCGCGCACATCCGCGCCGGGGATGAGAAGAAGCGTGTGTGTAACGACAGCGTCCACTGTGCGGTTCTGAACGCACCCGACCCGCCCCCTGGGGTGTGGCGTGGGTTCACGTTCACAGTGTTACGGCGGTCATGGCGAGAGGGAAACGCCCGGTCCCATTCCGAACCCGGAAGCTAAGCCTCTCAGCGCCGATGGTACTGCCCTGGAGACGGGGTGGGAGAGTAGGACACCGCCGGACAACCATTCA
>NZ_JBJGYP010000065.1:0-6049 GCF_054050055.1 Geodermatophilus sp. SYSU D00814 | reverse complement strand
TCAGCCAGACCCCGCCCCCCCGGCCCCCCCCCCCCCCCCCCCCCCCCCCCCCCCCCCCCCCCCCCCCCCCCCCCCCCCCCCCCCCCCCCCCCCCCCCCCCCCCCCCCCCCCCCCCCCCACGACCCGGGCGCCCGGAGGGGTGCGTCAGTCGGCTCCGGTGGCCGAGCCCTGCTCGCCGCGCCAGGTCGCCAGCCGCCCCGCCCGGCTGACCGCCCGCAGCCGCCGCTCGGCCTCCGGTCGCGAGCGGCGGGCCGAGACCAGCAGCGCCTGGTCGCCGCGCATCAGCCGGGTGTGGGAGTCGGGCACGAACGAGCGGCCGTCGCGGACGATGAGCACCACCGCGGCGTCGTCGGGGAGCCGCAGCTCGGGCAGGTAGACGCCGTGCAGCCGCGACCCCTCGGGCACCCGCAGCTGCATCAGCTCGGCGTCGAGTTCCTCCAGCGGCGCCGACTCGACCTCGACCTCCCGCGGGGTGACCGGTGCGGCGATGCCCAGCCGGCGGGCCAGCCACGGCAGCGACGTGCCCTGCACCAGGGTGAACACGACGACGAGCACGAAGACGGTGTCGAAGACGAGGGTGGCGCGGGGCACCTGCGCGGTGAGCGGGACGGTGGCCAGCACGATCGGCACCGCGCCGCGCAGGCCCGCCCAGGACACGAACACCTGCTGCGGCCACGGGACCCGGAACCACGCGAGGCTCGCGACCACCGACAGCGGCCGCGCCACCAGGAGCAGCGCGGCGCCGACCAGCAGGGCGAAGCCGAGGACGCCGGGCAGCCGGGCGGGTGAGACCAGCAGGCCGAGCAGCACGAACAGCCCGATCTGGGCGAGGGTGGCCATCCCCTCGGCGAAGCCGATGCTCGCCGACCGGTGCGGCAGCGCCGCGTTGCCGAGCACCAGCCCGCACAGGTACACCGCGACGAACCCGGAGGTGTGCAGCAGGTCGGCCGAGGCGAAGGCCAGCACGCACAGCGCCAGGGTCGCCAGGGGATAGAACCCCGACAGCGGCAGCGCCGAGCGGCGCAGCAGCCAGGCGCCGCCGGCGCCCAGCGCCAGCCCGACCACCGCGCCCCCGGCCAGCTCGGCGACCACCTCGGCCGCGGTCACCCACCAGGGGTGCTCCTCGCCGCCGGTGAGCGTCTCCGACAGCGCCGCGACCAGCAGGATGACCGGGGCGTCGTTGAGTCCGCTCTCCACCTCCAGCGCCGCCACCATGCGGCGCGGCAGCGGCAGCCGGCGCAGGTTGGCGAAGACGGCGGCGGCGTCGGTGGAGCTGACGACGGCGCCGAGCAGCAGCGCGAACTGCCAGTCCAGCCCGAGCAGCCACACCCCGACCGCCGCCGTCGTCGCGACGCTGACCACCACGCCGACGGTCGACAGCGACAGCCCGGGGCCGACCGCCCGCCGGACGTCGGCCCAGCGGGTGGTCAGCCCGCCCTCGGCCAGGATGACCACCAGCGCGGCGACGCCGAGGGTCTGGGTGAGCGCGACGTCCTCGAACTCGATGCCCAGGCCGCTCTCCCCCAGCGCGACCCCGAACGCCAGGTACAGCAGCAGGCTGGGCAGGCCCAGCCGGTCGGCGATCCGCAGCGCGACGGCGGCGACCAGGACGACGAGCGCCCCGACGGCCAGCGCGACGGTGACCGTGTCGTTCACCGCCGGCTCCCGACCACGGGCGCAGTCTCCCGTACCCGCCCGCCCGGCCACCCGCCCCGGCGGCCGAACACGCTCGACGGCTCGGGGACAATGGGGACGTGAGCTCTCCCTTCCGTGCGCTGCCGCCCCAGGTCGACCTGCCCGCGCTGGAGCAGGACGTGCTGCGCCGCTGGGAGGACGCCGACGTCTTCGCCCGGTCGCTGCAGGCCACCGCCGGCCGGCCGCAGTGGGTCTTCTACGAGGGCCCGCCGACGGCCAACGGCCGCCCCGGCACCCACCACATCGAGGCGCGGGCGTTCAAGGACGTCTTCCCCCGCTTCAAGACCATGCAGGGCTGGCACGTGCCCCGCCGCGCCGGCTGGGACTGCCACGGCCTGCCCGTCGAGATCGCCGTCGAGCAGGAGCTCGGCTTCGCCGGCAAGCCCGACATCGAGCGCTACGGCATCGCGGAGTTCAACGCCCGCTGCCGGGAGTCGGTGGAGCGGCACGTCGCCGACTTCACCGAGCTCACCCGCCGGATGGGCTACTGGGTGGACATGTCCACGGCCTACTGGACGATGGACCCGAGCTACATCGAGAGCGTCTGGTGGTCGCTCAAGCAGGTCTTCGACAAGGGCCTGCTCGTGGAGGACCACCGGGTCTCCCCGTACTGCCCGCGCTGCGGCACGGGGCTCTCCGACCACGAGGTCGCCCAGGGCTACGAGTCCATCACCGACCCCTCGGTGTACGTCCGGCTGCCGGTCACCGACGGCGAGTGGGCCGGGAAGGCCGACCTGCTGGTCTGGACGACGACGCCGTGGACGCTGCCGAGCAACACCGCCGTCGCGGTCAACCCCGACGTCCCCTACCTCGTCGTGCGCACGGGCGACGCCGTCCTCGTCGTCGCCGAGCCGCTGGTCGCCGCGGCGGTGGGCGAGGACGTCGAGGTGCTGGCCCGCACGACCGGCCGCGACTGGGAGGGGGTGCACTACCGGCGCCCGTTCGAGCTGGTCGACTTCCCCGACGGGGAGGACACCCACTTCGTCGTCCTGGCCGACTACGTCACCACCGACGACGGCACCGGGCTGGTGCACCAGTCCCCCGCGTTCGGCGCCGACGACCTCGCCGTCGCCCGTGCCTACGGCCTGCCGGTGGTCAACCCGATCGACGCCGCGGGGCACTTCCTGCCCGACGTCGGGCTGGTGGGCGGCCGGTTCTTCAAGGCCGCCGACGACGCCCTCGTCGCCGACCTGCAGCGGCGCGGCGTGCTGTGGCGCGAGCAGAGCTACGAGCACAGCTACCCGCACTGCTGGCGCTGCCACACGCCGCTGATGTACTACGCGCAGCCGTCCTGGTACATCCGCACCAGCGCCATCAAGGACCAGCTGCTCGCCGAGAACGAGAAGACCCACTGGCACCCCGAGACCATCCAGTGGGGCCGCTACGGCGACTGGCTGAACAACAACGTCGACTGGGCGCTCTCCCGCGACCGGTTCTGGGGCACCCCGCTGCCGATCTGGCGCAACGACGCCGACCCCACCCGGCTGGTCGCCGTCGGCTCGCTGGCCGAGCTGTCCGAGCTCACCGGGCGCGACCTCGCGGGCCTCGACCCGCACCGGCCCTTCATCGACGAGGTGACCTTCACCCGCCCCGGTGAGGAGGGCACCTACCGGCGGGTCCGGCAGGTGATCGACGCCTGGTACGACTCCGGCTCGATGCCCTTCGCGCAGTGGGGCGCCCCGCACCGCAACCGGGAGCAGTTCGAGGCGGCCTACCCGGCGCAGTTCATCGCCGAGGCCATCGACCAGACCCGCGGCTGGTTCTACACGCTCATGGCCGTCGGGACGCTGGTGTTCGGCCGCAGCTCCTACGAGAACGTGCTGTGCCTGGGCCACATCCTCGCCGAGGACGGCCGCAAGATGAGCAAGCACCTGGGCAACATCCTCGAGCCGATCCCGCTGATGGACCGGCACGGCGCCGACGCCGTCCGCTGGTTCATGCTGGCCGGCGGCTCGCCGTGGGCGGCCCGCCGGGTCGGCCACGAGACGCTGTCGGAGGTGGTCCGCAAGGTCCTGCTGACCTACTGGAACACCGCCAGCTTCCTCACCCTCTACGCCGAGACCAACGGCTGGGACCCGGCCGTCTCCCCCGCCCCGCCGCGCGCGGAGCGGCCGCTGCTCGACCGCTGGGCGCTGGCGCAGCTGGCCGCGGTCACCGAGGGTGTCACCGACGCGCTGGAGGGCTTCGACACCCAGGGCGCCGGCCGGCTGCTGGCGCAGTTCGTCGACGACCTGTCCAACTGGTACGTGCGCCGCTCGCGGCGCCGGTTCTGGGACGGCGACCCCTCGGCGCTGGGCACGCTGCACGAGGTCGTCGACGGGCTCACCCGGCTGATGGCGCCGTTCACGCCCTTCGTCACCGAGGAGGTGTGGTCGCGGGTGGCCCGCCCGGGGCTGGGCGAGGACGCGCCGGACTCGGTGCACCTGGCCTCCTGGCCCGCCGTCGACGAGGACGCCCGCGACCCGCAGCTGGTCGCGCAGGTCGACCTGGTCCGCCGGCTGGTGGAGCTCGGCCGGGCGGCGCGGACCTCGGCGAAGGTGCGCACCCGCCAGCCGCTGGCCCGCGCGCTGGTCGCCGCCCCCGGCTGGGCGTCGCTGGACCGCGACCTGGTGGCCGAGGTCGCCGACGAGCTCAACGTCGCCGAGCTGGCCGAGCTGTCGTCGGTCGGCGGTGACCTGGTCGACGTCAGCGTGAAGGTCGACTTCCGCGCCGTCGGCCGGCGGCTGGGCCGGCAGGTCCAGGCGGTGGCGAAGGCCGTCGCCGCCGCCGACCCGGCCGCGCTGGTGGCCGCCTACCGGGCCGGTACGGCGACCGTCGACGTCGACGGGCAGGCGGTGCCGCTGGAGGACGGCGACCTGGTGGTCACCGAGACCCCGCGCGAGGGCTGGACGGTGGCCAGCGGCGGCGGGCTCAGCGTGGCCCTCGACCTGACCATGACGCCGGAGCTGGAGCGGGCCGGGATGGTCCGCGAGGTCGTGCGGCTGGTGCAGGAGGCGCGCAAGAACGCCGGCCTGTCGGTCAGCGACCGCATCGAGCTGTGGTGGACCGCGGAGGGCCCGATCGGCGAGGCGCTCGCCGAGCACGGCGACCAGGTGGCCGGCGAGGTGCTCGCCACCCGGGTGCACGCCGGCACCGCCGGTGCGGGCGCCGGGGTGGAGGGCCCGTCGGGGTCGCGCTTCTGGCTCGCCCGCGCCACCGGCTGAGCACGCCGCCGGGCCGCTCGGCGGAACTCAGCCCCGGCGGGCGGCCCGGCGGGCGCGCTCGCGGTGGGCGAGGTGGGCGTCGGGGCCGCACCGCGCACAGGCGGTGAACCCGTCGGCGCGCGCCTCGCGCACCGGCAGCGGCACCGTCTCCCGGCCGGCCAGCCAGGCGCAGTCGGCGAGGTGGTAGCGGGGGTGCTCGTCGACGACGCGCACCTCGTCGTCGAGGTCGACCACCAGCAGCAGGTCGGTGACCTCCTCGTCCTCCTCCGGCGGGTCGGCGTCCGGTCCGGTGGCTCCCCTGCCGCGCCTGCCGGCCGGTGCCGCGACCGGCTGCGGCCCCGTCGACGCGGGGGCGGGCCGGGGACGCGGGCGGTCCTCCGCTCCCGGCGCGGCGGCGGACTCCTCCCCGTCGGCCGCCGGGGCCGGCTCGGGCCGCCGGGCCGGCTCGGCCGCCGGGCGCTCGTCGGTCCGCGGGGCGGGGACACCGGCCTCGGCCGGGGCGCGCAGCCGGGCGACGACGAGCAGCGCGGTGGCCAGGGCGCAGGCGCCGACGCAGGCCCAGTACCAGGCGGTGGCGGCGGTCATCACGCCGAGGACGAACAGGCCGACGCCGGCGAGCACCAGCAGGGCGGCGGCGAGGACCACGGCGCGCACTGTAGCCGCGGTCCCGGCCCGGTGGGACGTGCTCGACCCTAAACGGCGGAGGGCCCCCGGACGGGTGTCCGGGGGCCCTGCTGCGTGCTCAGCGTCGGGGGGTCAGCGTTCGTCCTGGGAGACCCGCAGCCCGGTCTCCGGGGAGAACACGTGCGCCTCCCCCGGGCGGATCGCCACGTGCACCACCTCACCCTTGGCCGGCGGCTTGCGCGCATCCACCCGCAGCGTCAGCAGCTTGTCCTCACCGCCGACCACACCCCCGGCGTCGGCGGCGTGCAGCGTGCCGTAGGCGTAGGCATCTGAGCCCAGCTCCTCGACCACCACCACCTCCACCGGGAACCCCTCCCCGGCGCCGACCAGCTCCACCGATTCGGGGCGGAACCCCAGCGTGGCGGTGCGCGCCCCCTCCGCGCCGAGCGCGGTCACCGCGGTGCGCGGCAGCGGCACCGTCGACCCGCCCAACCGCGCCCCACCCTCGGTGAGCTCCACGGCCACCA
>NZ_JBJGYP010000064.1:0-6910 GCF_054050055.1 Geodermatophilus sp. SYSU D00814 | reverse complement strand
CCCCCCCCCCCCCCCCCCCCCCCCCCCCCCCCCCCCCCCCCCCCGCGCCCGCCCGGGGGCCGCGCCCCGCCGGGGGGCCCGCCCCGCCGCCCGTGGTCAGGCCCGGACGATCGCCGCGACGGGGCCGCCGCCGGAGGGGCCCTGGTGCACCGCGGCCACCGAGACGAACACCGCCGGGTCGCCGGTCACCGCCGCGGTCACGCCGCCGACGGTGGCCTTGATCTGCCGGTGCCAGTGCACGTCGGAGTCGTCGAGCATCGCGTTGCGGCGGTCGCGGACCATGCCGCTCGGGTCGGCCTCGCACTTGAGGAAGACGTTGACCAGCCGGTCGCCGAGGTCGGTGTGGTGCGGCCGCTCCGGCAGCTCCAGGCCGGCCGAGCGGATGGCCGCCCAGATGCCGTCCTGGTCGAGCGCGTCCTGCATGACCGAGTGGCCGATCCGGTAGGCCCCGCCGTGGCCACGGGCGTTGCCGACGACGACGATCTGCGCGCGGTCGAGCTCGACGCCCGACGAGCACGAGGCCACCGAGGAGAACAGCGACAGGTCGTGCATGACGTCCTCGTCGCCCGGCATCTCGATCTCACCGAGGGCGACGGCGATGCCCAGCGCCGTCGTGGCGTTGGACAGGTCCATCGACTCGTGGGTGTGCTCGGTCCACACGGTCTTCCCGCGGCTCTTGGCGTCGCGGATGGTGTCGATGGTCAGCAGCGGCGTCTTCGTCTGGACGTAGTGCACGTCGGCGGCGTCGTCGATGCCGGCCGCGGCCATGGCCTTCCGCACGCCGTCGGCGACCTTCTCGATCATGGCGACCCGGCCGATGTCCTCGGGCAGGATCTGCTCGCTCATCGCGTAACCCACGGTCAGCCGCGGCTCGTCGGTCTTCTCGACGGCGTCCTCGGGCAGCGTGGCGAAGACGGTCGCGTGCGGGCTGATGACGCCGTCGGTGCCGCCGGACCACACGATCGGGATCTGCGCGACCTCCTCCTTGCTGCGGGTGCCCTTCTCCAGCAGCACCTCGCGGAAGGCGCGGTCGGCGATGATCCGCGTGTAGTCGTTGACGCCGCCGTTGCCCTCGGTCTTGCCGATGACGGCGACGACCCGGTCGGCCTCCATGACGCCGTCGTCGATGAGCTTCGCCAGCTCGCTGGCGTCGCTGACGCTGTGCAGGGGGACCTTGCGGACCTCGATCGGTGCGGGCACGGCAGCTTCCTCTTTCCCTAGGCGGTGGTGAGCACGGTGCCGACGGCGTCCCCGGTGACGGCGCCGGCGATGTTCTCGAGCGAGGTGATGACGGCGCGCTCGCCGCCGGCCTCGACGAAGCGGAGGACGGCCTCGACCTTGGGGCCCATGGAGCCCCGGGCGAACTGGCCGTCCGCGGCGTGCGCGCGGAGCTCGGCCACCGTGACCCGGCCGAGCGGCCGCTGGGACGGCTGCCCGAAGTCCACCATCACGTTCGCGACGTCGGTGGCGATCACCAGGGTGTCGGCCCCCAGGTCGCGCGCCAGGACGGCGGCGGTGAGGTCCTTGTCGATGACGGCCTCGACACCGCGCAGCGGGGCGCCGTCCCCGCCGTCGTCGGTCACCGGGATGCCCCCGCCGCCGGCGCAGACGACGACGAAGCCGGCCGCCGCGAGGGCGTGGACGGCGGGGGAGTCGACGACCGACCTCGGCTCGGGCGAGGCGACCACCCGCCGCCAGCCGCGCGGGCCGCGGTCCTCCCAGACCTGGCCGAGGGCGAGGAACCGTTCGGCCTCCTCGCGGGGCACGAAGCGGCCCACCGGTTTCGACGGCTCGCGGAAGTGCGGGTCGCCGGCGTCGACCAGGGTGCGCGTGACCAGCCCGGCGGTGCGCTGGGGGAGCCCCCGGGCGGTCAGGGCCGCGTCCAGCTCGTCGGCGATGGTGAAGGCGATGGTGGCCTGCGTCTGCGCGACGTTCCAGTCCAGCGGCACGGGGGGCACGACGTTCGCCGCGAGCTCGTTCTTGACCAGCAGGTTGCCCACCTGCGGGCCGTTGCCGTGGGTGAGCACCACCTCGACCCCGGCGGCGACCACCTCGGCGACGTGGTCGGCCGCCTCGCGGATCGCGTCCCGCTGGGCCTCCGGGGTGGCCGAGCCGTCGGCTCCGGTCATGGCGTTGCCGCCGAGGGCGATCACCACGCGGCGGGACGTCACCCCGGCGACCCTAGCGGCGTTTCTCTTAGCGGTGAAGTACCGGGCCGCGACGTCCTGGCCTCCACGGGACCCCGGATCGCGGGACGATCCGGCAGCGGGGGACCGGGAGGAGACGGCTGTGCGCATCCACTTCGGGCTCGACACCCGCGCCACCCCGCAGCAGGTCCTCGAGGCGTTCACCGACGTCAGCGACCGGCGGCTGGAGGTGTGGTCGCAGACGCTGGACCCGGCGAAGTACGAGGTCCGCGAGCAGGGCGAGGGCTGGGCCGTGATCCGCGAGGGCAGCGCGGGCGTCCCCTTCTGGGTGCTGCTGCGCTACGAGTGGCCCACCCCGGACCGGGTCACCTGGACGCTCCTGGACAGCGACCACTGTGACCGCGGCACCGGCGACGTCCGGATCACGCCGCGCGCCGGCGGCGGCAGCCACGTCGACGTGACGGTGCACCACTCCGGTGGCCGCGGTCTGCGCGGCCGGGTGGTGCTCCTGCTCCAGCGCCTGCTCGGGCCGGTCGCCTTCCCCCGGACGTGGCGCACCGCGCTCGACCGGGTGGCCGGCTGACCTCAGCGGCGCCAGAAGTCGAACCGGTCCCGCCCCGGCCGGAAGCCGGCCGCCTCGACGACGTCGACGGCGAGGTCGAAGCGCTGACCGACCGCGTACGGCTGGTGCGCGTCGCTGCCGAAGCTCACCGCCTCGCCACCCTCCTCGCGGAACCAGCGCACCTGGTCGGCCGAGGCCAGCGGGCTGCTGGTGTTGACCTCCAGCGCCCGCCCGGTGCCGGCCACGGCGCGGAACACCGCCCGGTACTCCTCCTCGTAGTCCTTCTCCACGTAGCGGTGGGGGCCGCCGGGCCAGTAGCGCCGGGGGAAGTCGACGTGGGCGAGCACCTGGAAGACGTCGCTGCTCTCGACCATGTCGACGACCTCGGCCAGGTAGCGGCGCATCGTGCCGTCGGCGTCGGTGTAGAGCAGCTGCCCGACGCCGTAGAGCCGGTCGCCGTCGTGCAGCGAGTGCAGCGAGCCGAGGACGCGGTCCACCGGCGCGTCGGCGAGGTGCGCGGCGACGCTCGACGCGAACAGGTGCGGCTCGCCGGCCTCCACACCGGACCAGACGCGCAGCTCGTGGAACCGCTCGCGGACCTCGGCCAGCTCGGCCCAGTAGCCCTCGGTGTCGATCGGCTCGTGCCGGGAGGAGTGCCGGTCGACCAGGCCCAGCGTGGTGGCCCGGTCGTCGGGACCCCACACGGTGAAGTCGAGGTGCTCGGTGAAGGCGATCGCCGGCAGCCCCTGGGCGATGGCCTGCTCGCAGGCGCGGGCCATGGTCACCGAGCTCGGGGTGTCCCACGACCACCCGGTGTGCACGTGGTTGTCCGGTGGTCGCATCGTCCCCAGTCTGCCCGCCGTCCCCAGGTCCCGCACGGACGGTCCTGCTGTCGGGGGACGCACCTACTGTCGGGAGCCATGACCACCGCCGCGCCGTCCGCCGACCTCGCCTCCGAGGCCCTCGGGGTCCTCCGGGAGCTCACCGGCCGGCCCGACGCGGTCTTCCGCGAGGGGCAGGACGCCGCCGTCGCCGCGCTGGTCGAGCGCTCCGAGCGGGCGCTGGTCGTGCAGCGCACCGGCTGGGGCAAGTCGGCGGTGTACTTCGTCTCCACCGCGCTGCTGCGCCGCCGCGGCGCCGGCCCCACCCTGCTGGTCAGCCCGCTGCTGGCCCTCATGCGCGACCAGGTCGCCGCCGCCGCCCGCGCCGGCATCCGCGCCGTCGAGATCTCCAGCGCCAACGCCACCGAGTGGGACGACGTCGCTGCCTCCCTGGCCGCCGACGACGTCGACGTGCTGCTCGTCTCCCCGGAGCGGCTGACCAACCCGCGCTTCCGCGAGGAGCAGCTGCCCGGGCTCGTCGCCCGCTGCGGCCTGCTCGTCGTCGACGAGGCGCACTGCGTCTCCGACTGGGGGCACGACTTCCGGCCCGACTACCGCCGCATCCGCGACCTGCTCGGCACGCTGCCGGCCGGCACCCCGGTCCTGGCCACCACGGCCACGGCCAACGAGCGCGTGGTGGCCGACGTCGCCGAGCAGCTCGGTGCCGGCGGGGTGGGGGTGACCACGGTGCGCGGTCCGCTGGCGCGCGACTCGCTGCGCCTGGGGGTGCTGCGGCTGCCCACCGACCGCGCCCGGCTGGCCTGGCTCGCCGCCCACCTGGGCGACCTGCCGGGCAGCGGCATCGTCTACACCCTCACCGTCGCCGCGGCCGAGGAGACGGCGTCGCTGCTGCGCGACGCCGGGCACGACGTGCGCGCCTACACCGGTCGGCTCGACGACGCCGACCGCAAGGACGCCGAGGAGGCGCTGCGCGGCAACCGGGTCAAGGCGCTGGTGGCCACCTCGGCGCTGGGCATGGGCTTCGACAAGCCCGACCTCGGGTTCGTCGTCCACCTCGGGGCGCCGTCCTCGCCGGTCAGCTACTACCAGCAGGTGGGCCGCGCCGGCCGCGCCGTCGAGTCCGCCGACGTCCTGCTCCTGCCCGGCCCCGAGGACCTCGCGATCTGGCAGTGGTTCGCCACCTCCTCCATGCCGCGCGAGGACCACGCCGCCGCCGTCCTCTCCGCGATGGCCGACGGGAAGCCGTGGTCGGTGGCGCGGCTGGAGACGGTCGCCGACGTCCGCCGCTCCCGCCTCGAGCTGCTGCTCAAGGTGCTCGCCGTCGACGGCGCGGTGGAGCGGGTGCAGGGCGGCTGGCGGTCCACCGGCCGCCCCTGGGTCTACGACGCCGACCGCTACGCCCGCGTCGCCCGCACCCGCGAGGCCGAGCAGCGGGCGATGATCGCCTACGCCAAACCGGTCGACGAGGCGCCGTGCCGGATGGCCTTCCTCCAGGAGGCGCTCGACGACCCGACCGCCGCGCCGTGCGGCCGGTGCGACGTCTGCGCCGGCCCCTGGTACCCCACCGACGTCCCCGAGGGGGCCGCGCAGGCCGCCTCCGCGGTCCTCGACCGGCCCGGTGTCGAGCTCGCTCCGCGGGCCCAGTGGCCCACCGGTGCCGACCGGCTCGGCGTGGGCGTCAAGGGGAAGATCGCGCCCGCCGAGCAGGTGGACCCGGGCCGGGCCGTCGCCCGGCTCACCGACCTCGGCTGGGGTCAGCGGCTGCGCACCCTGCTCGGTGACGACGGCGTGGGCGGCACCGTGACCCTCGACCTCGAGGCGCCGGGCCTCGAGGAGGACCCCGACGCCGCCTTCGACGTCCCCGTGCAGCGCTCGGTGTCCGACGTCCCCCCGGACGAGGAACTGCTGCGCGCCTGCGCCCGCGTGCTCGGTGCCTGGGACTGGGCCGAGCGGCCGGCGGCGGTGGTGGCCGTCCCCTCGCGACGCCGTCCGCGGCTGGTCGCCGGGGTGGCGCAGGGCCTGGCGCGGCTCGGGCGGCTGCCCTACCTGGGTGAGCTGTCGCTCGCGAGCGGCGGGCCCACCGGCGGTCCCGGGGGCAACAGCGCCTTCCGGCTGGCCGGCGTGTGGCAGCGGATCGTCGTCGGCCCGGAGCTGCGGTCGCGGCTCGCCGAGCTGGGGCCCGCTCCCGTGCTCCTCGTCGACGACCTCGCCGACTCCCGCTGGACGATGACCGTGGCGGGCCGGGAGCTGCGGCTGGCCGGGGCGTCGCGGGTGCTGCCGTTCGCCCTGGCCCTCACCGCATAGGACTCGTACACACGTTCGGTCGGCGCTAGCCTGCCGGGCATGGAGCTCGCGCACCAGCCGTCGATGTTCGACGTCGCCGAGGAGGCCGCGCTCACGCCGCTGCGGGGCTGGGTCCGCCGGCACGTGCTCGCCCGTGGCGCGTGGGTCGACCACCTGCCGGGATGGGTGACGGGGTCGGACGCCGTCCTCGAGGTCCTGCTCGGCGACATCGGCTGGCGCGCCGACCGGCGGCAGATGTACGACCGCGAGGTCGCCGTCCCGCGGCTGCTGCGCTGGTACGGGCGCGGCGAGGTGCTGCCGCACCCCCTGCTCACCCAGGCCCACGCCGCGCTCGACGCGCACTACGCCCCCGAGCTCGGTGAGCCCTTCGTCACCGCCGGGATGTGCCTGTACCGCGACGGGCGGGACAGCGTCGCCTGGCACGGGGACCGCCTGGGCCGCAGCCGTACGCAGGACACGATGGTGGCGATCGTCTCCTTCGGCTCCCCGAGGCCGCTGCTCCTGCGTCCGGTCGGCGGCGGCGAGTCCCTCCGCTTCCCCCTGGGGCACGGCGACCTGGTCGTGATGGGCGGCTCGTGCCAGCGCACCTGGGAGCACTGCATCCCGAAGACGACACGGCCGGTCGGTCCCCGGGTGAGCGTGCAGTTCCGCCCCGCCGGCGTCGCCTGAGACCTGCGGGAATGGCCCGGCCACGGCGGCCGTTGCACCCTCTGTCCGGCGCCGATCCCACCGGCTCGACACGGACTCGGGGACCCCCGTGCACGACCCCTCAGAGGGTGTGTATGGTTGTCCCTGCACCGAGCGAGAACAGACTGGGCCGAGCGCCTGGGAAACCGCCGGGAGAACCCCTGAGGTTCGACTGCTGCGGAGCACGGTGTACAGTGGGGACACCGCCTCGAACGAAGGCCGAAAAGGCCGGAGTACGAGCGCGTCCGCTCCTTGAGAACTCAACAGCGTGCCGAAAGTCAGTGCCAAGTAACAAACCCCCGCACTGCACGGTGTTCCGTGTGGTGAGGGATTCCTTTGGTTGATGACATCGAGATCTGTCAGGTCTC
>NZ_JBJGYP010000063.1:0-7813 GCF_054050055.1 Geodermatophilus sp. SYSU D00814 | reverse complement strand
GACGCGGCGCGCCGCCGCGCGCGCCCCCCCCCCCCCCCCCCCCCCCCCCCCCCCCCCCCCCCCCCCCCCCCCCCCCCCGGGCCGCCGTCGTCGCCGCGGGTCTCGCGTGGGGGTCCGCGGCGCTCACATGGGGGTCGGCGCCCCATGTCCGCAGGTCAGCGCGTCCCTAGCGTCGTGGCCGAGCCCGCCGAGGGAGCGGGCCGACACCGCCAGGAGGACACATGAGCACCAAGGCCGTCGTCAGTCTCGCCACCGGTCTCGAGGACCCGGAGAAGGTCACCGTCGCGATGCTGATGGCCGTGGGCGCCGCCGAGACCGGCCGGGAGACGGTCGTGTTCGCCGCCAAGGAGGCGGTGCGGCTGGCGCTCGAGGGCACCGCGGTCGGCACCGCCTGCGCCGGCTGTCCGCCGCTGCCCTCGCTGATGGAGCGCTTCGCCGCCGCCGGCGGGCGCTGGTTCGTCTGCCCGATCTGCGTCGAGGCCAAGCAGCTCGACGCCGGGCAGCTGATCAAGAACGCCGAGCTCGCCGGGACCATCCCGCTGTGGAACTGGATCGGCGACGAGGGCGCGACCACGTTCAGCTACTGACGCTCAGCCGCTGAGCAGCCCGAGCTCCCCCGCCCGCCGGATCGCCTCCCGCCGCCCGCGGACCCCCAGCCGGCCGAGCACCGCGGTCACGTGGTGCTCGGCCGTCCGCGGGGACACGACCAGGCGCGTGGCGATCTCGGCGTTGGTGAGCCCCTCGGCGAGCAACCGTAGGACCTCCTCCTGGCGGGCGGTCAGCCCGGCGGGGTGCGCGCGGGTGGTCCCCCGGCGGCCGTGCCGCACGGGCAGCCCCAGCGCCCGGAGCCGCCGGGTCACCCGTGCGGCCAGCGGTGCCGCGCCGAGCGCGCGGGCGGTCTCCAGGGCCTCGGCCAGCGCGGCGGGGTCGTCGAGCGCGGACAGGCACAGCGCCCGGTCGTAGGACCAGCCGACGGCGCCGAACGCGTCGGCCGCCGCCCGCCAGTCGCCGTCGAGCACGGCCCGGTGCGGCGGCGCGGCACGCACGCGGGACTCCACCGGGCAGCCGGCCACCGCGGCCCACGCGGCCATCCGGACGCCGCCCCACCCCGCCCAGTCGGTGGCCCGCGCAAGCGCGTCGACCTGCCGCACCCGGTCCACCGGCATGGGGGTCCCGTGCAGCAGCGCGTGCTCCACCTGCAGCTCGAGCACCGGCTCGATCCGCTGCATCTCGGCGGTGGCCCACGACTGCGCGGCAACGTCGGCCAGGCGGGCGGCCGCGTCGTCGTCCCCCCGGCGGACGGCGACCTCGGCGAGCACGGTCTTGGCCAGGATCTGGTTGACCGTCACGCCGCGCTCGAGCTGCGCCCGGGCGACGCGCTCGGCGCCGGCCCAGTCCCCCTCCCGCGCCCGCAGCCAGGCGAGGGTGACCTCGGTGTACTCGCGCAGCGCGTCGACCTCGTGCTCGGCGGCGTAGGCCAGGGCCCGCTCCGCCGTCCGCCGCGCCGGCCCGGGCCGCACCCACAGCAGCTCCGACCACGCCCGGCAGACCAGCGCGCGCACCGCCTCGTGCGGGTCGCCGGCGCCGTCGGCGGCCGCGAACGCCTGCTCGATGGTCGCGGTGTCGTCGGGGTCGCGGGTGGCCCGGACCTTGCCGGTGTTGACCAGCGCGTGCGCGTGGGTGGCCCGGTCGCCGGCCCGCAGCGCCATGTCCGCCGCGCGCGCCGACCACGTCAGCGCCTCCTCCGACCGGCCGGCCAGCATCGCCAGCTGACCGATCACGCTGCACGCGCGGGCGAGCTCGGCGGACTCGCCCAGCGGCTCGAGCAGCGCGACCGCGGCCCGGGCCTCCCGCTCGGCGGCCGCGCCGTCCCCCGCATACCAGAGCAGCCGCGACCGCACCCGCGCGCAGCGGCCCAGCCCCCGGTGGTCCCCGGTGGCCCGGTGCGCCGCGGCCGCCGCGTCGACGGCCGTCAGCGCCTCCGGGATCCGCCCGTTGAGGTAGGCGACCACCGCCAGTTCCTCGTACAGGGCGGCGCGCTCGGCGCCCGGCAGCGAGCCGGCCAGTGGCAGCGCCCGCCGGTAGTGGGCGAGGGCCTCCCGGTTGGCCCCCGCGGCCGCCGCGCCGCGGGCGGCCGGGAGCGCGGCGGCGGCCAGCGCCGCCGCCTCGCCCGCGGCCTCGGCGTGGTGCACCAGGTCGGCCGGGTCCGCGCCGAGCCGCTGCAGCGCGGCGAGCACGGTGGCGTGCAGCCGCCGGCGGTCGGCGGCGGTCAGCGTCCCGGCGACGGCGGTGCGCGCCAGCTCGTGCCGGAAGGCGACCGAGCCGGGCTCGACGCGCAGCAGCCCCGTCCGCTCGGGCTCGGCGGCCGCCGCCTCCCACCCGGGCAGGGCCGCGTCGAGCACGTCGGTGCCGGTGCGGGCGGGGACCACCGAGACGAGCTCGACCAGGGCCCGGGCGCCGGGCGCCAGCGCGGCCACCCGGCCGGCGACCGCGTCGCGCACCGACGGCGGCAGCCCGTCGGTGCCCTCGGCGGCCAGCTCGGTGACCAGGAACGGGTTGCCGCCGGTCAGCGCGTGCACGCGGTCGGCGCCGGGACCGACGAGCTCGGCCACCGCGGCCCGCGACAGCGGCGCCAGCGGCACCCGGGTCACCGCCCGCGGCGGCAGGGCGGCCAGCGCCCGGCGCAGCGGCGCGGCGCCGTCGAGCTCGCCGTCGCGGTAGGTCAGCACCAGGACGGCGGGCAGCGCGGGCACCCGGCGGCCGAGCGTGCGGACGGCGTCGACCGTGGCGTCGTCGGCCCAGTGCACGTCCTCGAGCACCAGCACCGTCGGCGCCGGCCCGGCCAGCTCGGCGAGCAGCCCGTCGTGCACCGCGGCGGGTGCGGACCCGTCGGCGAGCACCTCGGCCAGCGGGCCGCCGACGGCCCGGGCGACGTCGCGCAGCGCGCCGAATGGCCGCGGGGTGGTCAGGTCGTCGCACTGGCCGGTGAGCACGCGCACCCCGGCCAGCCGGCCGGCCAGGCCGCCCACGAGCGCGGTCTTGCCGATGCCGGGCTCGCCGGTCACCAGGACGACGCCGCCCCGGCCGGCCGCCGCCGCGCGGGCGGCGGTGGCGAGCAGGGCGAGCGGCTCCTCCCGCTCGAGCAGGCGCACGCCGGGGACGCTAGTGACCCGCGGCCGGTCGCGGGAGCCCGCGGCGCGCCACCCGTTCGATCGACGGCGGCGTGTGCGCCGTCGGCCCCCGCTGCTTGACTGGCCGGCATGGACCTGCCCGTTCTCCCGCCGGTGAGGCCGATGCTGGCCAAGGCCACGACGACGCTGCCCACCGCCGAGGGGCTGTTCTACGAGCCCAAGTGGGACGGGTTCCGCTGCATCGTCTTCCGCGACGGCGACGAGGTGGAGCTCGGCAGCCGCAACGAGCGCCCGCTCACCCGCTACTTCCCCGAGGTGGTGGCCGCGGTGAAGGAGGCGCTGCCCGAGCGCTGCGTCGTCGACGGCGAGATCGTCGTGCCGCAGGGCGACCGGCTGCACTTCGAGTCGCTGCTGCAGCGCATCCACCCGGCGAAGTCGCGGGTGGACCTGCTCGCCGAGCAGACGCCGGCGCACTTCGTCGCCTTCGACCTGCTCGCCGTCGGCAACGAGTCGCTCATGGAGACGCCGTTCACCGAGCGCCGGACACGGCTGCGGCAGCTGCTGACCGGCACCCACGAGCGGGTGCACGTGACGGCGGTGACCCAGGACGCCGCCACCGCGCAGCGCTGGTTCGAGGAGTTCGAGGGCGCCGGGCTCGACGGCGTCGTCGCCAAGGCCCCCGACCTGCCCTACGGCCCCGACCAGCGGCTCATGACCAAGGTCAAGCACGTGCGCACCGCCGACTGCGTGGTCGCCGGCTTCCGCTGGCACAAGAGCGGGGCGGTGGTGGGGTCGCTGCTGCTGGGCCTCTACGACGACGGCGGTCTGCAGCACGTCGGCGTGGCCGCCTCCTTCCCCATGGCGCGGCGGGCGGAGCTGGTCGAGGAGCTGGCGCCCTACCGCGCCGACGCGCTCGACGGGCACCCCTGGCAGGACTGGGCGAACGCCGAGCTGCAGGAGAACGGCGAGCACCGGATGCCCGGGGCGCAGAGCCGGTGGAACGCGAAGAAGGACCTGTCCTGGGTGCCGCTGCGGCCCGAGCTGGTCGTGGAGGTCAAGTACGACCAGCTGGAGGGCCGGCGGCTGCGGCACACCGGCCAGTTCCTGCGCTGGCGGCCCGACCGCACCCCGGAGAGCTGCACCTACGACCAGCTCGAGGTGCCGGTCCGCTACGACCTCGCGGAGGTCTTCGCCGGATGACCGCCGTCTGCGCGGGTGGCACCGGCCTCCTACGGTGGTGATCATGCGTCTGCGCCGCGGCCTGCTCGCCGCCTCGACCGGACTGCTCCTGGCGGTCACCGGCTGCAGCTCGTTCTCGGAGTCGGCCGGCGAGGCCCCGTCGTCGTCGGCCGCCGCGTCGTCGTCGGCGGGGTCGACGACGGAGGCCGAGGCCGCGCCGATCACCTGGACCGACTGCGACGCGCAGATCTCCCAGCTGATCGCCGGTACCCCCGGCAGCGAGCGCGACCTGCTCTTCGAGTGCGGCCGCACCGAGGTCCCCATCGACCACGACGAGGCCGACGGCGCCACGCTGCCGCTGTTCCTCGTCCGCGCCCGGCTCGCCGGGCAGACCGACCGGATCGGGTCCCTGCTGGTCAACCCCGGCGGTCCCGGCGGCTCGGGGGCCGACGCGGCGCTGAGCCTGGCGCTGTCGATGCCCGAGGACGTGCTGCGCCGCTTCGACCTCGTCGGCGTCGACCCGCGCGGGGTCGGGCTGTCCACGCCGGTGGAGTGCATCCCGGCCGAGCTGAAGGACCGGCTCACCGCCGCCGAGCCGCGCCCGACCACGCAGGAGCAGATGGACGAGGTCCTGGCGCTCACCGACGAGGTCGCCGAGGCCTGCGTCGACGAGTACGGCGACGCGCTGGGCACCTTCAACACCGTCGACACCGCCCGGGACATGGACCTGGTGCGGCAGTCCCTCGGCGACGAGCAGCTGAGCTACCTCGGCTACTCCTACGGCACGACGCTGGGCAGCACCTACGCCGAGCTGTACCCGGAGAACGTGCGGGCGCTGGTGCTCGACGCCGCCGTCGACCCCGACGCCGACGCGCAGACCCGGGTCGAGTCGCAGGCCGCCGGGCTGGAGGCCTCCTTCGACGCGTTCGCGGCCAACTGCACCGGCCTGGTCTCCGGCTGCCCGCTCGGCCCCGACCCGCGCCGCTTCCTCGAGGACCTGCTCGCCCAGGCCGCCGGCGCGCCGATCCCCAGCTCCGCGGGCGGGGACCGCACGGCGACGCCCGGGGTGGTCCTGACGGCGGTGCTGGCGGCGATGTACGACCCCGGCTCGTGGCCGCAGCTGTCGCAGTCGCTGGCCACCGCACGGAACAACGGCGACGCCGCGGGGCTGTTCTCCCTGGCCGACCGCTACACCGGCCGGCTCTCCGACGGCGCCTACACCAACCAGACCGACGCCAGCATCGCCATCAACTGCGCCGACACCCCCGAGGACGAGACGTACTCGCGGGAGCAGGTGCTGGCGCTCGCGCAGGACTGGGCCACCCGCTACCCGCTCTTCGGCGCCGGTGCGGCCTCGGGCCTCTACACCTGCTCGGCGTGGGAGGCCCCGCGCACGCCCCTGCCCGAGCGCGACGCCGAGGGCAGCGCGCCGATCCTCGTCGTCGGCAACAGCGGCGACCCCGTGACGCCGCTGCCGGGTGCGGAGGACATGGCCGAGGACCTCACCGCCGGCGTGCTGCTCACCTGGCAGGGCCAGGGCCACACCGCCTACCCCAAGACGCCGTGCGTCACCGACGCGGTGAACGCCTACCTCGTCGACCTCACCGCACCGCAGGACGGGCTCACGTGCCCGGCCTGACCCCCGACCCGAGGAGCTGACGGGTGGCCAGCAGTAGAGACGCGGTGGTCCTGACCGTCGACGGGCACGAGGTGCGCGTCTCCAACCCGGAGAAGCCGTACTTCGCCGAGCGCGGCATCCGCAAGATCGACGTCGTCGAGTACTTCGTCGCCGTCGGCGAGGGGATCCTGTTCGCGCTGCGGGACCGGCCGACGACGCTCGAGCGCTGGCCCGGCGGGGTGTTCGAGGGCGCCCGGCTCTCGACCCGGGTGGACAACACCGGCGACGCCTTCTACCAGAAGCGGGTGCCCAAGAACGCGCCCGAGTGGGTGCCGACCGCGCACATCACCTTCCCCAGCGGGCGGACCGCCGACGAGATCGCGCCGGACTCGGTCGCCGTCGTCGCCTGGTGCGCCAACCTCGGGACGCTCACCTTCCACCCGTGGCCGGTGGACAAGACCGACGTCGAGTCGCCGAACCAGATCCGCATCGACCTCGACCCGCAGCCGGGCACCGACTTCGCCGACGCGGTGTGGGTGGCCCCGCACGTGCGCGAGCTGCTGCACGAGCTCGGCATGGAGGGCTGGCCGAAGACCTCCGGCGGGCGGGGGGTGCACGTGTACGTGCCCATCCAGCCGCGCTGGACGTTCACCGACGTGCGCCGGGCGGTCATCGCCTTCGGCCGCGAGCTGGAACGGCGCCTGCCCGACCGCGTGACGATGTCGTGGTGGAAGGAGGAGCGCGGCGAGAAGATCTTCATCGACTACAACCAGATGGCCCGGGACCGCACGATCGCCTCGGCCTACTCCATCCGGCCCAAACCGCACGCACCGGTGAGCGCCCCGCTGGACTGGGACGAGCTCCCCGACGTCCACCCCACCGACTTCACCGTGCTGACGATGCCCGAGCGGTTCCGCGCCGTCGGCGACAAGCACGCCGGCCTGGCCGGACACGCCTACGGCATCGAGCCGCTGCTGGAGCTGGCCGAGCGCCAGGCCTCCGACCAGGGCCTCGGCGACCTGCCCTATCCGCCGGACTACCCGAAGATGCCGGGCGAGCCGATGCGGGTGCAACCGAGCCGTGCCAGGCGTCTCACCAGCGAAGATGCGCCATCCTGAGACCCCGGCTGGTCTAGCACAGCGCTGTTCCCCGGATGACCTGCCGCCGTGGCGATCCGGCTCGAGGACCTGCTGGCGTCCTTCCGGCGGCACCTGCGGGCCGCCGCCAAGGCGCCGCGGACCATCGAGCTGTACAGCCAGTCGGTCCGGTACTTCGGTCGCTGGCTGACCGACCGCGGCCGGGAGCCGGTGCTCGATGAGCTGACCCGGCACGCCATCGCCGCGTGGCTGGCCGAGCTGGCCGAGACGTGCGAGCCCTCCACGATCAGCACCCGGCTGCGTGGCATGCGCCGGTTCTGCCGCTGGCTGGTCACTGAAGGAGAACTGGAGAAGGCCCCCACCGACGGCATCGAGCTCGCCAACTCGCCCGACAAGCCTGTCCCGATCCTCAACGACGAGGAGATCACCGCCCTGCTGAAGGCATGCGCGGTGCCCCGCGGCCGGCCGGGCGTGTTCGACCGGACCGTGTTCCTCGGCCGCCGCGACGAGGTCGTGCTGCGGCTGCTGCTCGACACCGGCGTGCGGGTCTCGGAGCTGTGCGGACTGGAGCTCACCGACGTCGACCTCGACCGCGAACTCGCCTACGTCACCGGCAAGGGCTCCCGCCCGCGGGTGGTGCCGTTCGGCGCCAAGACCGCGCAGGCCGTGGATCGCTACCTGCGGGTGCGGGCCCTGCACCCGTATGCCCGGTCGCCGCGGGGGGTGGGCCGGGGGCGGGCGGGGGCGCCGGGCCCCCCCCCCGGGCCCCCCCCCCCCCCCCCCCACCG
>NZ_JBJGYP010000062.1:0-8456 GCF_054050055.1 Geodermatophilus sp. SYSU D00814 | reverse complement strand
GCGTGGTTGGGGGCAGGCGACGGCCTCGTTGTTTGGGTGAACTTGCGCTGGTTGGATACGTCGTGTAGGCGGGGCCCCCCCCCCCCCCCGCCGCGGCCGCCCCGCCACGCACGTCGGCTTCGCCGCCCGGCACGGCGACGGCGGCCTGTCCGGCGACGGCGACTCCTTCGGTGTCGGCGCGGCGATCCTCGTCGGCGACCTCGCGCTGGTCTGGTCCGACGAGCTGCTGCGCCGCTCCGGCATCTCCGGTCCCGCGCTGTCCCGCGCCCGGTCGGTCTGGGACACCATGCGCACCGAGGTCACCGCCGGGCAGTACCTCGACCTGCTGCGCGCCGCCGGCGGCCTGCCCGGCCCGCAGGGCGCGCTCACGGTCGCCCGCTACAAGAGCGCCGGCTACACGGTGCAGCGCCCGCTGCAGCTCGGTGCCGCGCTGGCCGGCGCCGGTCCGCGCGCCGCCGACGTCTACACCGCCATCGGCCTGCCGCTGGGCGAGGCGTTCCAGCTGCGCGACGACGTCCTCGGCGTCTTCGGCGACCCGGCGGTCACCGGCAAGTCCGCCGACGACGACCTGCGCGAGGGCAAGCAGACGCTGCTCGTCGCGCTGGCCGAGGAGCGCGCCGACGCCGACGGGCTGCGGCTGCTGCGCGAGTGCCTCGGCGACCCCGACTGCGACGACGCCGCTCTCGACGCGCTGCGCCGGCTCATCGAGGACACCGGTGCCCGCGCCCGGGTGGAGGAGCGCATCACCGAGCGCACCGCCACCGCCCGCGCCGCGATCGCCGCCGCCCCGATCGCCGCGGAGGCCCGCGCCGCCCTCGACGCGCTCGCCGTGGCCGCGACCTCCCGGACCGCCTGAGCGTGCGCACCGTCCCCGGGGCGACCGACCGGGTCGTCGTGATCGGCGCGGGCCTGGCCGGGCTCGCGACGGCGCTGCGACTGCGCGGCGCCGGCCGCGAGGTCACCGTCGTCGAGCGCGCCGACGGCCCCGGCGGGCGGGCCGGCGTCGTCGCCCGTGACGGGTACGTCCTCGACACCGGCCCGTCGGTGTTCACCGCCCCGGAGCTGGTGGCCGAGACGCTGGCCGCCGTCGGCGAGCGGCTGGAGGACCGGCTGACGCTGGTCCCCCTGCAGACCACCTACCGGGCGCAGTTCGCCGACGGCTCGCACCTCGACGTGCACGCCGACGTCGACGCCTTCGCCGCGGAGGTCGAGGCGCTGGCCGGCCCGGCCGAGGCCGCCGCGCTGCGCCGCTACCTCGCCGACCTCGCCGAGCTCTACCGGCTGCAGCTGACCACGTTCATCGACCGCAACCTCGACACCCCGCTGGACCTGCTCGGCCCCGAGCTGTGGGCGCTGGCCCGCCGCGGCGGGTTCGGCCGGCTGTCGAGCCACGTGGCGCGGTTCTTCGACGACGACCGGCTGCGCCGGCTGTTCAGCTTCCAGGCCCTCTACGCCGGCGTCTCGCCGTTCCGGGCCATCGCCGCCTACGCCGTCATCGCCCAGCTCGACATCGGCGCCGGCGTCTGGCACCCGGTGGGCGGGATCGGCGCGGTGCCGCGGGCGATGGCCGCCGCCGCGGCCGACGCCGGCGTGGTGTTCCGGTACGGCGCGACCGTCGAGCAGCTGGAGCTGCGCGGCCGGCGGGTGAGCGGCGTGTGCCTCGAGGGCGGGGAGCGGCTGCCGGCCGACGCCGTCGTCGTCACCACCGACGCGCCCGAGCGGCTGGTGCCCGGCCTCGCCCGCCGCCGCCGGCCGGTCTACTCGCCCTCCTGCGTGACCCTGCACCTCGGCGTGCGCGGCGAGCTGCCCGGCCAGGCGCACCACACGATCAGCTTCGGCGCGGCCTGGCGGCAGGTGTTCGACGAGCTCACCCGCGACGGCCGGCCGATGAGCGACCCCAGCCTGCTGGTGAGCATGCCGTCGGTCACCGACCGGTCGCTCGCGCCCGACGGCGGGCAGGTGCTCAGCGTGGTCGCGCCGGCGCCGAACCTCGACCCGCACTCGGGCGGCAACCCCGGCATCGACTGGGACGCGCTGACCCCGCGCTACCGCGAGGAGGTCCTCGGCGTGCTGGAGGCCCGCGGCTGGACCGGACTGACCGACGCGATCGAGGTGGAGCACGTGGACACCCCGCTGACCTGGGCCCGGCAGGGCATGGCGGCCGGCACGCCGTTCGCGCTGGCCCACACCTTCGGGCAGACCGGCCCGTTCCGGACGCCCACGCTGCCCCGCCGCGGGCCGGAGAACGTGGTGCTGGCCGGCTCGTCGGTGCAGCCCGGCGTCGGCGTCCCGATGGTGGTCGTCTCCGGCCGGCTGGCCGCCGAGCGGATCACCGGACCGGTGCCGGCATGACCGCCACCGAGCGGCCCCTCACCCAGGTCGAGCGGCAGGAACGCCTCGACGCCGCCTACCGGTACTGCGCGGCGGTCAACGCCGAGCACGGCAAGAGCTACCACCTGGCCACCCGGCTGCTCACCGCCGACCGGCGCCCGGCGATCCACGCGCTCTACGCCGCGGCGCGCACCGCCGACGACCTCGTCGACCACCCCGGCGCCGACCCCGAGGCCGACCTCGCCGACTGGTCCCGGGCGCTGCTGGCCGAGCTGGAGGCCGGCTGGTCCGACGACCCCGTGCGGCTGGCCACGGTGCACACCTTCCGCCGGTACGCCATCCCGGTCGAGCACCTCGTCGACTTCCTCGCCGCGATGACCAGCGACCTCACCGTCACCGGCTACGCCGACATGGACGCCCTCGACCGGTACATGTGGGGCTCGGCGTCGGTGATCGGCCTGCAGGTGCTGCCCGTGCTCGGCACCGCGCCCGGCGTCGCCCGGGAGGAGGCCGCGCCGCACGCGGTCGCGCTGGGCGAGGCGTTCCAGCTGACCAACTTCCTGCGCGACGTCGCCGAGGACGTCGACCGCGGCCGGGTGTACCTGCCCGCCGACGTCATGGCCGCCCACGGCGTGACCCGCGAGCAGCTCGAGGCCAAGCGGTACGACGCCCGGTTCCGGGCGCTGATGCAGGAGATGGTCGCGATCGTGCGCCGCCGCTACGACGACGCCGCGCCCGGGACGCCGATGCTCGCCCCGGAGTCCCGCGACTGCGTGCGTGCCGCCACCGCGCTCTACGGCGGCATCCTCACCGAGATCGAGCGCGCCGACTTCCGCGTGCTCGACCGCCGGGTGACGGTGTCCAAGCCGCGCCGGCTGGGGATCTTCGCCCGCCGCCTCGCGAGCGCCCAGGCCGTCCGCCTCCGCACCCGCCCGGCATAGGAAGCTCTGCGCACGTCTGCGCTGCCGAGACGTGCGCAGAGCTTCCTCTGCCCCGTCCCGTCAGAACGCGAGGGCCTGGGCGCGCCGGGTGACCTCGGTGTGCCGGTCCCCGCGCAGCGCCTCCACCGGCGTGCCCGGCAGCGACTCGTCGTCCCGGAACAGCCAGTCGAAGACCTCGGCGTCGCTGAACCCGCCGTCCCGCAGCACGGTGATCAGCCCCGGCAGGTGCTTGAGGACGGCCCCGTCCTGGAGGAAGTCGGCGGGGATGCGGCTGTTGCCGCTGCCCGGCACCGCCATGAGCTTCCCCTCGCGGACGAGCTGGCGGACCTTGTTGGGCGAGACCCCGAGGACGTCGGCGACCTCGGCGGGGGTGAGCGTCTGCACGCGGTCGGACTGCACGTGCCGAGCCTAGGACGCCGGCCGGGCGGCTAGGATCGGCGGCGGGCCGTGACTGGCGCATCGAGGTGGGGCACCACCGGGGAGCGGCCTGGACTCCCCCGCCGGGCGCCTGGGCAGAGCCGACCACCGACCGCGCAGGAGCCCTCGCATGACCGACGTGACCCCCGCCTTCGACGCCACCGCGGCGTCCACCGCCTACCGCAGCGCCCTGTCGGTCATCGCCGATGTGGAGCCGCGGGTCGCCGACGCGATCGGCGCCGAGCTCGCCGACCAGCGCGCCTCCCTGAAGCTCATCGCCAGCGAGAACTACGCCTCGCCCGCGGTGCTGCTGACCATGGGCAACTGGCTGTCGGACAAGTACGCCGAGGGCACCGTCGGGCACCGCTTCTACGCCGGCTGCCAGAACGTCGACACCGTCGAGGCGCTCGCCGCCGAGCACGCCCGCGAGCTGTTCGGCGCCCCGCACGCCTACGTCCAGCCGCACTCGGGCATCGACGCCAACCTGGTCGCCTTCTGGGCGGTGCTGGCCCAGCGGATCGAGTCCCCCGCGCTCGAGCGCGCCGGCGTGCGGCACGTCAACGACCTCACCGACGAGGACTGGGCCACGCTGCGGCACGCCCTGGGCGACCAGCGGATGCTCGGCATGAGCCTCGACGCCGGCGGCCACCTGACCCACGGGTTCCGCCCGAACATCAGCGGCAAGATGTTCGCCCAGTCCTCCTACGGCACCGACCCGGAGACCGGGCTGCTCGACTACGACGCCGTCCGCGCCCGCGCGCGGGAGTTCCGCCCGCTGATCCTCATGGCCGGCTACTCCGCCTACCCGCGCCGGGTCGACTTCGCGAGGATGCGCGAGATCGCCGACGAGGTGGGCGCCACGCTCGTCGTCGACATGGCGCACTTCGCCGGCCTGGTCGCCGGGAAGGTCTTCACCGGCGACTTCGACCCGGTGCCGCACGCCCACGTGGTCACCAGCACCAGCCACAAGTCGCTGCGCGGCCCGCGCGGCGGGTTCGTGCTCTGCCAGCCCGAGTACGCCGACGCCGTCGACCGCGGCTGCCCGATGGTGCTCGGCGGGCCGCTGCCGCACGTGATGGCCGCCAAGGCGGTCGCCTTCGCCGAGGCCCGCCGTCCGCAGTTCGCCGGCTACGCGCAGACCGTCGTCGACAACGCCGTCGCCCTGGCCGAGGGGCTGTCGCGCCGCGGCGCCCGGCTGGTCACCGGCGGCACCGAGAACCACCTCGTGCTGCTCGACGTCTCCACCTTCGGGCTCACCGGCCGCCAGGCGGAGTCGGCCCTGCTCGACGCCGGCATCGTCACCAACCGCAACGCGATCCCGGCCGACCCGAACGGCGCCTGGTACACCTCCGGCGTCCGGCTGGGCACCCCGGCGCTGACCACCCGCGGCTTCGGCGCGGCGGAGTTCGACCGCACCGCCGAGCTCGTCGTCGACGTGCTCACCCACACCAGCCCGACGGCGACGCGGGACGGGTCCCCCTCGAAGGCGAAGTACGCCGTCGACGGCGGCGTGGCCGACAAGACCCGCGCGGCCGCCGCCGAGCTGGTCGCCGCCCACCCGCTCTACCCGGGCCTCGACCTCGCCTGAGCCGCGCCGACCCGGGATCAGGTGACCTGATCGTCGGGCGTCCTCCCGCACGTCCCACCGTGAGGGAGGACGCCGCACGATCAGGTCACCTGATCCCCGCGGGCCCTCCCGTGACCGGTGTGACGGGAGGGTGTGGCCGACCGTTCCCCTGCGCGTCTGCCGACCGCTCGGGCGGAGGTCGCTCCTAGACTCGGCGTGTGGACACCGCCGTGACCGACCCCGTGGTCGGCTGCGTCCTCGAGGGGCGCTACCGCCTCGAGGAGCGGCTGGCGCGCGGCGGCATGTCCACCGTCTACGCCGCCACCGACCTGCGGCTGCACCGCACCGTCGCGGTCAAGGTCATGGCCGAGCACCTCGCGCACGACCCGACGTTCGTCGGCCGCTTCACCCGCGAGGCGCGCGCCGCGGCGATGCTCAGCCACCCCAACGTCGTCTCGGTCAGCGACCAGGGCAGCGACCAGGGCCTGGTGTTCCTCGTCATGGAGCTGGTCCGCGGCCGCACGCTGCGCGACCTGCTGCAGGCCCGCGGCCGGCTCACCGTGGCCGAGGCGTTCGCCGTCCTCGAGCCGGTGCTGTCCGGGCTGGCCGCCGCCCACCGCGCCGGCATCGTGCACCGCGACGTCAAGCCCGAGAACGTGCTCATCGGCCACGACGGCACCGTCAAGGTCGCCGACTTCGGCCTGGCGCGCGCCGTCGTCGGCACCGGCCAGACCAGCCACACCGGCGGGATGCTCATCGGCACCGTCGCCTACCTCTCCCCCGAGCAGCTCGAGCGCGGCCGCGCCGACGCCCGCAGCGACGTCTACGCCGCCGGCCTGGTGCTGTTCGAGATGCTCACCGGCCACCCGCCCTACGGCGGCGACACCCCGCTGGCGGTGGCCTACCAGCACGTGCACCACGACGTCCCCGTGCCGTCGGCGGAGGTGCCCGGCGTGCCGTGGCAGGTCGACGAGCTGGTCACCCGCACCACCCGCCGCGAGCCCGCCGTCCGGCCGCTGGACGCCGGGGCGTTCCTCGCCGACCTCGAGGACGTGCGCACCGACCTGGGCCTGGCCCGGGTTCCGGTGCCCACCGGCCGCAGCTCCGCCGGCCCGGCCACCATCCGCCCGACCAACCGCCCGCCCCGCCGGCAGCAGACCGAGCCGGGTGCCGCCGACCCCGGCACCGAGGTGCTCGGCGGCGGCCGGTCCGCGCGCGGCGGGCGCACCAGCATGCTGCCCGGCATGGGCGCCGGCCCGACCACCGACGTCGGCGGCCGCCGGCCGGCCCCCGCCGTGCGGCCGGGCCTGGCCCCGCACCTGCGCCGCCGCCGCGCGCGGCTCGCGCTGGCCGTCGTGCTGCTGCTGGCGGTCACCGTGGGCGCGGTCGGCTGGTGGATGGGCTCGGGCCGCTGGACCCAGGTGCCCTCGCTCGTCGGCGCCGACCGCTCCGCGGCCGAGGACCTGCTGCAGGAGGCGGGCCTCGACCCGGTGTTCCTCGACGAGCAGTTCAGCGAGACCGTGCCCGAGGGCGAGGTCATCTCCGCCGACCCCGACGGCGGGGAGGCCATCCGCGGCACCGACGTCGAGCTGGTCGTGTCCCGGGGACCCGAGCGGTTCACCGTCCCGGCGGAGCTCGTCGGCCAGCCGGTGGAGGCGGTGCGCGAGGCGCTGAAGAACATCGCCGTCGTCCCCACCGAGGTCCCGGACTACGACGACGAGGTGCCGGTCGGGTCGGTCACCGGCTTCGACCCCGAGCCCGGCACCGAACTGCGCCGCGACCAGCCGGTCACCGTCTACGTCAGCCGCGGCCGGGCGCCGGTCGACGTGCCGAACGTCATCGGCCAGGCCGGCGACGCCGCGCAGTCCAACCTGGAGTCGCTGGGCTTCACCGTCGCCCGCACCGAGGGCCGCAGCGCCGACGTCGGCACCGGCCAGGTCATGGCCGTGACCCCGGCGCCGGGCCAGGAGGCGCCCTACGGCAGCGAGGTGACCATCCAGGTCTCGGTCGGTGTCCCGCAGGTCACCGTCCCGGACGTGACCGGTCAGCGCGCCTCCGACGCGGTCGCCGCGCTGGAGGCGGCGGGGCTGGAGGTCACCACGTCGACCTTCATCACCGGCGACCGGGTGTACCGGCAGAGCCCGGGCGGGGGCACCGTCGTCGACCAGGGCAGCGAGGTCAGCCTGCTGCTCAGCTTCGGGTGAGCGCGACCCCCGTCGGCGCGCACGTCCAGGTGGCCGGGGGCCTGGCCACCGGCGGGCTGCGCTACACCGACGACGTCGGCGCGCAGGCCGTGCAGGTCTTCGTCGGCAACCCGCGCGGCTGGAAGCGCAGCGCCGGCGACCCCGCGCAGGACGCCGCCTTCGTCGAGGGCCTGGCCGAGCGCGGCGTGCCGTCGTTCGTGCACACGCCGTTCCTGGTCAACGTCGGCTCCCCGACGCCGGCCACCGTCGACCGCTCGATCGAGACCATCGCCGCCGACCTCGCCCGCGGCGTGCAGCTCGGCGTGCGCGGCGTCGTCGTCCACGCGGGGTCCGCCGTCGACGAGGACCGCTACGAGGCCGCGCTGCGCCAGCTGCACGAGCGGCTGCTGCCGGTGCTCGACGCGCTCCCCGACGACGGCCCGCGGCTGCTGGTCGAGCCCACCGCCGGCGGCGGCCGGTCGCTGGCGGCCACCGTCGAGGACCTCGGGCCTTACCTCGCCGCGCTCGACTGGCACCCGCGGGTCGGCGTCTGCCTGGACACCTGCCACGCCTGGGCGGCCGGGCACGACCTGGCCACCCCCGGCGGGACGACGGCGACCCTCGACGCAATCACGGCCACCGTCGGCCCGGGCCGGCTCGGGCTGGTGCACGCCAACGACTCCCTCGACGAGCGCGGGTCCCGGCGCGACCGGCACACCACGATCGGCGAGGGGTCGATCGGGGTGGCCGCCTTCGCCGAGCTCATGGCGCACCCGTCGCTGGCCGGGGTGCCGGTCGTCGTCGAGACCCCCAGCGCCGACCGCGGCCACGCCCGCGACATCGCCCTGCTCCGCGCGCTGCGCGACGGCCACCCGCTGCCCGAGGCGGCCTCCGCCGCCTGACCGGGCGCCCTCGTGGGGGGGGGGGGGGGGGGGGGGGGGGGGGGGGGGGGGGGGGGGGGGGGGGGGGGGGGGGGGGGGGGGGGGGGGGGGGGGGGGGGGGGGGGGGGGGGGGGGG
>NZ_JBJGYP010000061.1:0-13029 GCF_054050055.1 Geodermatophilus sp. SYSU D00814 | reverse complement strand
CCTCCCGCCCTGCCCACGCCACCGAGACGGAGTTCTCGTGACCACCACCAGCCCCTCCCGGGCCCGGGTCCTCGCCGCCCTCGCCCTCACCACCGCCGCCGTCCTGGCTGCCGGCTGCACCGTCGAGGTCTCCGGGCCCGACGACGTCCCCGGCCCCGGTGCACGGGAGGACGGGCCGCTGCTGCGCGCGGACGACGTCGGCCCGGACCACCGGGTGGACCCCGACCCGGCCGCGGACGACGACCTCACCCGGGCCGGCTGCCTGTCCGCCGTCGACGCGCTCGGCGCCGGCGCCACCGAGCGGTGGTCGGTGACGTTCACGACCGACGACGCGCTCGGCGGCGTCGTCGTCGCGCACACCGTCCTCGGCTTCGACGACCCCGCCGCCGCGGCCGGCGCGCTGGACGGCTGGCGGGGGACGGCGACGTCCTGCCACGCTGTCGAGCACGTCGAGCAGGACGCCACCCTGCGCCTCGACGTCACCACGGACACCGAGCCGCACGGGCGGGCGGTCACCGAGGAGGTGAACCTGGTCGCCACCGGTGAGGTGGACTCGGGCCCGGTGGACGTCGGCGTCAGCCAGTGGGTCTCCGTGGCCCGCGTCGAGGACCACCTGTCGGTGGTGCGGGTGCTCGACCTCGTCGACGACGACGCCGCCGACGAGGGCCGGCGCCTGGCGCGGATCGGCGCCGACCGGCTCGACGCCTGGGCCCGCTGACGCCGCCGGCACGCAGGAGGGAGGGAGCGTGGCCCCGCAGCACACGGTCGTCGAACCGCTCACGCTGGACCGCGCCGAGGCGCTGCTCGAGGGGAGCGAGGTCTTCACCCGCCGGTACGGCCGGGACGTGGCGGAGGGGTACCTGCCCTTCCCCGAGGCGCTCCCGGAGACGGTCCGGGTGCTGCGCGGGGGCGCCGACCCGGAGTGGTGGAGCCACCTGGTCGTCGACGGGGCGACCGGCACGGTCGTCGGCCTGGGTGGCTTCACCGGTCCGCCGGTCGACGGCGCCGTCGAGATCGGCTACGGCATCGCCCCGGCCCACCGCGGACGGGGCCACGCCACCGAGGCCGCCCGGCAGTGGGTCGACGCCGCGACCGCCCGCGGCGTGACGCTGGTGCGGGCGCACACGCTGGCCGGGGAGAACGCCTCGACCGCGGTCCTGCGGCGGCTGGGGTTCCGGCGCACCGCCGAGCTGACCGACCCCGAGGCCGGCGCCGTCTGGCGGTGGGAGCTGGCGACCGGCGCGGCGGGGCCCTGACGCTGTCCGGGCCGGGGGCTCAGGCGGCGGCGCCCGGCATCGGCGGCAGCACACCGGCCCGGGTCAGCCAGCCGAGCCAGTCCCCGAGGTGCCAGGCCTCGGACACCGCGTCCCCCGACCAGTGCAGGACGTGGGCGCCCTCGGCGGTGGTGCGGTTGCCGGTCGGCTCCACCCCCGGCAGCAGCGGCGTGGTCCCGGAGAACACGGCCTCGGCCGTCCAGCGGTGCACCGAGGTGTTCCCGTCGACGGCGTGCTCGTGCAGCTGGACGTGGATCTCGGAGAACCCGGCGCGGAACCCGGTGATGAAGTCCCGCACCTCGGTGCGGCCCATGTCGGGGAACGGGGGCCCGTGGTAGACGAGGGTGTCGGCGAAGACCTCGTCCACGGCCGACACGTCGCCCTGCTCCCAGGCGGCGATGAAGCGCGTCATCGCCTCGCGTGCCCGTTCCCTCGAGATCGTCGGACCCGTGGTCTGCGTCATGGCAGGACTCCTCCCGCGATGTGCTCGGTGGGGCGTCGTCCATGGTGCTCGCCCGCTCGGGGCGGACCAGGGTCGTCGGGCCCTCGGCCGGCCGCGGACGCGCGGACGCCCCGGCCCGCGGGTGCGGGCCGGGGCGTCCGGAGGGGGGAGGACTACCGCAGGTCGAAGCGGTCGAGCTCCATGACCTTGGTCCAGGCGGCGACGAAGTCGCGCACGAACTTCTCCTGCGCGTCGTCGGCCGAGTAGACCTCGACGATGCCGCGGAGGATGGAGTTCGAGCCGAACACCAGGTCGGCCGCGGTGGCGGTGCGCACCACGGTGCCGTCGGCGTCCGTGCCCTCGTAGACGCCCTCGGCCTCGGCCGACGTCCGCCACGAGACGCCCAGGTCGAGCAGGTTGCGGAAGAAGTCCTGCGAGAGCACGCCCGGGCGGTCGGTGAAGACGCCGTGCTGGACGCCGCCGGTGTTGGCGCCGAGCACCCGGAGGCCGCCGACGAGGAGCGTCATCTCCTTGGCCGTCAGGCCGAGCATGTAGGCCTTGTCGACCAGCAGGGTCTCCGGGGAGATCTTGCTGCCCGGGGCGATCCAGTTGCGGAAGCCGTCGGCCCGCGTCTCGAGCCAGCGGAAGTTGTCGACGTCGGTCTGCTCCTGCGAGGCGTCGGTGCGGCCGGGGGAGAACGGCACGGTCACCTGCACGCCGGCGTCGGCGGCGGCCTTCTCGACCGCGGCGCTGCCGCCGAGGACGATCAGGTCGGCCAGCGAGACCCGCTTGCCGGTCTGCTGCTCGAACTCGCCCTTGACGCGCTCGAGCACCGGTAGCACGTCGCGGACGCCCTCGTTGGCCGCCCAGCCGATCTGCGGCTCGAGGCGGATCCGCGCGCCGTTGGCGCCGCCGCGGTTGTCGGTGCTGCGGAAGGACGCGGCGGCCGACCAGGCCGTGTGCACCAGCTGCGACACGGTGAGCCCGGAGGACAGCAGGCGCTGCTTGAGGTCGGCGATCTCCGCCTCACCCACGAGCTCGTGGTCGACCGGCGGGACGGGGTCCTGCCAGATGAGGTCCTCGGCCGGGACGTCGGGGCCGAGGTAGCGGCTCTTCGGGCCCATGTCGCGGTGCAGCAGCTTGAACCAGGCACGGGCGTAGGAGTCGGCGAAGTACTCCGGGTCGTCCCGGAAGCGCTCGGCGTAGGCCCGCAGCTCCGGGTCGACCCGCAGCGCCATGTCGGCGGTGGACATCATCGGCGGGTTCTTCTTGCCCGGGATGTGCGCGTCCGGGACCAGCTCCTGCGCCTCGGGGTTCTTCGGCTGCCACTGCTTGGCACCGGCCGGGCTGGTGACGAGCTCCCAGTCCCAGCCGAACAGGGTCTCCCAGTAGGAGTTGTCCCACTGGGTCGGCGTCGGGGTCCAGGCGCCCTCGAGGCCGCTGGTGATGGTGTCGGCGCCCTTACCGGTGCCCTGCGGGTTGTGCCAGCCGAGCCCGTTGCCGTGCACGGGGCAGCCCTCGGGCTCCGGGCCGAGCAGGGACGGGTCGCCGTTGCCATGCGTCTTGCCGAAGGTGTGGCCGCCGGCGATCAGCGCGACGGTCTCCTCGTCGGTCATGCCCATCCGGCGGAAGGTCTGCTTGATGTCGTGCCCGGAGCCCATCGGGTCGGGCTGGCCCTTGGGGCCCTCGGGGTTGACGTAGATCAGGCCCATGGTGACGTTGGCCAGTGGACCCTCGTCCAGGTTGAGCGGCTCGTCACCCGCGTAGCGCTCATCGCCGAGCCAGGTGTCCTCGGGGCCCCAGAAGACCTCCTCGGGCTGCCAGGTGTCCTCGCGGCCGAAGGCGAAGCCGAACGTCGGCAGGCCCATGTCGTCGTGCGCGACGTTGCCGGCCAGCACGAGCAGGTCGGCCCAGGAGAGCTTGCGGCCGTACTTCTGCTTGATCGGCAGCAGCAGGCGGCGGGCCTTGTCGAGGCTGGCGTTGTCCGGCCAGCTGTTGAGCGGCGCGAAGCGCTGGGCGCCCTGCCCGCCGCCACCGCGGCCGTCGGCGATGCGGTAGGTGCCGGCCGCGTGCCAGGACATGCGGATGAAGAGCGGGCCGTAGTGGCCCCAGTCGGCCGGCCACCAGTCCTGCGAGGTGCGCATCAGCTCGCGCAGGTCGCGCTTGAGCTCCTCGACGTCGAGCTCGGCGAAGGCTGCCTTGTAGTCGAAGTCCTCGCCCAGCGGGTCGGAGTCCCTCGAGGGCTTGTTCAGCACCGACAGGTCGACCTGGTTGGGCCACCAGTCGCGGTTGGTGCGCGGCCGGTGGTCGGTGTGCGCCTCCGGCGACGGGATCGCCGGGTTCTCGCTCTCGCTGGTGCTCTCGGTCGTCACCTTGTTGCGCTCGTCCTTCACGGTGTCCCTCTCTGTGCTGCTGTGGGGCGGTCGGGTGGGACGGGGGGCCGGCCGGCCGCGCAGGCCGGGCAGCGTCCCCAGTAGAGGACCTCGGCCTCGTCGACGACGAAGCCACGGGGGTCGGCGGGGGTCAGGCAGGGCGCGCTGCCGGTGGCGCAGTCGACGTCGACGATCGTGCCGCAGGACCGGCAGACCAGGTGGTGGTGGTTGTCGCCGACCCGCGCCTCGTAGCGCGCGACCGAGCCCTCCGGCTGGATGCGCCGCACCAGCCCGTGGTCGGTCAGCACCCGCAGCACGTCGTAGACGGCCTGGTGGGACACCGCACCGACGCGGGCCCGGGCGGCGCCGATCAGCGTCTCGGTGTCGACGTGGGGGTGGGCGTGCACGGCGTCGAGCACCGCCAGCCGCGGGCGGGTGACCCGCAGACCCGCCGCGCGCAGCGCGCGCTCGAGGTCTGCGGTGTCCGGCACGGCCCCATCCTCGCGGCCTGTCTTGAACCAGTCAAGAACAGGGCGGCGCGTCGGCGACCCGGCCGCGAGAGGATCCCGCGCATGACGACGTTCGTGGTGCCCTACCACCTCGACGAGCGGCTGCCCGGCCTGGTCACCGGCTTCCCGGTCGACCGCGAGCTGACCGCGCAGCTGCCGCCCGGGACGCCCTGGCAGCGCATGGCGGTCCTCTACGGGCACGTGGCCGAGGAGGTGGCTGCCGCCCCCACCCGGCCGCTGGTCGTCTCCGGGGACTGCACCACGGGCCTGGGGGTGCTCACCGGGCTGCAGCGCGCCGGCCGCGACCCCGGGATCGTCTGGTTCGACGCGCACGCCGACTTCCACACCGAGGCCACCACGACCTCCGGCTACCTGGGCGGCATGCCGCTCGCGCTGGCCGCGGGCGTGGGGACGCCGACCCTCCCGGACGCCCTCGGGCTGCGCCCGGTACCGCCGTCGCGCGTGGTGCTCGTCGACGCCCGGGACACCGACCCGCCCGAGCACGCCCTGCTGGAGCGGGCCGGTGTCCGCCGTCGTCCGGTGGCCGGCCTCGGAGCCGCCGACCTCCCCGACGGGGAGCTGTACCTGCACGTCGACCTGGACGTGTGCGACCCCGCCGACGTCCCGGACCTGCTGTTCCCCGCCTCCGGCGGCCCGCCGCTCGACGACGTCCTCGCCGCGGTCGGCCGGGTCCTGGGGACCGGGCGGGTCGCCGCGGTCGGCCTCGCCGCGACCTGGCGGGACCGCGACCGGCCGGCGCCCGCCCACGAGCGGGTCCTCGCGGCGGTGCGGGAGCTGGCCGGCAGCTGAGGCCGTCCGCCTCAGCGGCCGTCGGGTCAGCGGCCGTCGAAGAGCAGGGAGCCCAGCCCGCGGCGCAGCCCGGGGACCTCCGCCACCCTCCGCACCGCCAGCAGCGTGCCCTCGACGTAGACGTCGGGGGAGTCCCCGGCGTCGTGCCGCACCACCAGCCGCTCCCCGGCGCCGCCGAAGACGACCTCGGTCGAGACGACGAAGCCCGGCAGGCGCACCGAGTGCACGCGGGTCCCCGAGATCTCCGCCCCCCGGGCCTCGACCGGCCCGTGCAGGTCCGCGAGCGGCACGGCCGACGCCGGACGGCGCACCTCGGCGAGCAGCTCGGCCACCTCCCGGGCGGTGCCGCTGGGGACGTCCGGCTTCCCGGCGCCCGCGTAGTCGATGACCTCCCAGTGCGACAGCGTGCCGGCGGCCACCGCCGCGGCGTGCGCGAGGACGGCGGCCACGACCGAGAAGTTGCCCGCCGCGACCACCCCGACGCCGGCGTCGCGGGCCATCCGGTCGAGCCCGGCGAGGTCGTCGCCGGTGAGCCCGCTGGTGCCGACGACGGCGTGCACCCCGGCCCGGACGGCGGCCTGCACGTGCCCGGCGACGGCGGCCGGGCTGGTGTAGTCGACGAGGACGTCGACCTGCTCGGCGGCGAGCGCGTCGTCGACGCTCCCGTACACCCGGCCGTCGCTGGGGGAGGCGGTGACCTCCGACAGCGGCCGGCCCGCCGCCGAGCGGGCCACCCCCGCGGTGAGCGTCAGGTCGTCGGCGGCGTCGATCGCGGCCAGGATCGGCGGCGCCGTCCAGCCGGTCGCGCCGGCGAAGCAGACCCGGATCACCGCTCGACCGGCTACTTGATGCCGGTGCTCGCGACCCCCTGGGCGATCTGGCGCTGCAGGACCAGGAAGACGGCGAGCAGGGGCAGGATGCCGAGGACGGCCGACGCCATGGTCTCGGCGTACTGGATCGCGGAACCGCCGACCAGGCTGCTGAGCCCGACCGGGATCGTCTGCGACTTGGTCTGGGTGAGGACGAGCAGCGGCCAGAGGAAGGCGTTCCAGGACGTGATGAACGTCAGGATCGCGACCGCGGAGATCGCCGGCCTGGACAGCGGCATGACGATCCGGGAGTAGATCCGCCACCAGCTGGCACCGTCGAGCCGGGCGGCCTCGATGAGGGCCACGGGGATGGCCTTGATGAAGGAGTGGAAGACGAAGAGGGCCACGGGGAGGGCGATCGAGGGCAGGACGACCGCCCAGTAGGTCCCCAGGAGGCGGAGAGCGCGGAACTCGAGGAACTGCGGCAGGACGAGCGCCTCCACGGGCACCATCAGGCCGGCCAGGATCAGCCCGAACAAGACGTACTTGCCGCGGAAGTTGAGGTTCGCGAGGGCGAAGGCGGCCATCGAGCAGACCACCACGGTGAAGACCACCGTGAGGGTGGAGATGATGAAGCTGTTGACGTACCACCAGCCCAGCGGGCTCGAGTTCCACGCGGAGCTGTAGGCGTCGAGGTTCCAGCTGCTGCCCCAGAAGTTGGTGGGGTTCGCCGCGATCTCCTCGTTGGGCCGCAGCGACGTGATCAGGGCCCACAGGAACGGGACCAGCCAGATCAGGGCGAAGAGCGTCACGCACGTGGCAGCGAGCCGGTTGAACAGCTTCCCGCCCTGGTCCTGCTCGCCGCCCCGGCGCCGGCGTCGGGGGGCGGAGGCGGTGGTGCCGTCGGCAGGGGCGGCCATCACGGTCGACATCGTCGGGATCCCCCTCAGGCGTTCGCGGAGTTGTTGCGCCGCCGGACCAGGAACCAGCCGACGCTGACGACGACCAGGACCACGAAGTAGACCATCGTCGCGGCGGCCGCGTAGCCGCCCCGGTAGTTGGAGAACCCGGTGTCGAAGATGTACTGGATGACCGGACGCGTCGAGTAGTTCGGGCCACCGGCCAGCAGGATGTAGATCTGGTCGAACACCTTCAGCGACGACAGGACCTGCAGGACCAGCACCAGGCCGATGGTCGAGCGCAGCAGGGGGACGGTGATCAGCCGGATCTGCTGCCACGGCGAGGCGCCGTCGAGCGTCGCGGCCTCGTAGACCTCCTCCGAGATCTCCTGGATGGCCGCGGTGTAGAGGATGAAGTTGAAGCCGAACGTCCACCACACGGTGAGCAGGGTCACGGCGAACCAGGCGCCCGAGGTGCTGCCGAAGAAGTCCGGGGCGGTCAGCCCGAACCAGCCGAAGACGTTGGTGATGAGCCCGGTCTCGGGCGTGTACATGAACGCGAAGATGAGGCACACCGCGGCCGAGGGCACGACGTACGGGGCGAAGAAGGCCAGCCGGTAGAACCCCTGGCCGCGGGAGAGCCGCGAGACGAGGACGGCGAACAGCAGCGGCAGCAGCACCAGGATCGGCGTGGTCAGCAGCGTGAACAGCGCCGAGTGCCACATCGAGGCCCAGAAGTCGGCGTTGGTCAGGACGTCGGCGTAGTTGGAGAAGCCGACCCAGTCGCCGATGCCCGCTCTCACCGTCGTGGTGTTGAACAGGCTGATCAGCAGGCCGATGACGACCGGGCCGATGAGGAAGGCGAGGTAGAGGACCAGGAACGGGGTGGCGAACAGCCAGCCCGCCCGGTTCTCCGGGCGCGGGGGCCTGCCCGCGGCCGCGGGGCGGTCCCTGACCTCGACCCCGCTCGTGGGCGCGGGGAGAGCGGTGGCGGTCATGTCGGTCTCCGTCCTACACGGGTGGCCGGGCGGTGGAGAACGTCTGCAGGCTGCTGGTCAGGCTCTCGACGCCGCCGGCGGGGTCGGTGGCGCCGGTCAGCACGCTGGCGACGACGGAGCCCATCGCGGTCTGGAAGTCCGAGCCCGCCCCGGTGTACCAACCCGGCGGGTCGTAGACCGCGTTGAAGGCCGCCTCCGTGTAGTTGCTCTGCGGCTGCAGCTCCTGGAACTCCTCGCTCTCCTGCACCGGCAGCCAGGCGGGGACGTGTCCGCCGTCCGCCCAGGTCAGGCTCTGGTCCAGCAGTCCCCGGACGAAGCGCACGGCGTCCTCGGTCCGCGCGTCCGAGCGTCCGGGGCTGCTCGGCAGGACGAGGGCGTGCGAGTCGGCGTAGGCGACCGGCTCGGGGCCGAGGAGGGCGGGGAAGGGCACGACGTTGAAGTCGAGGCCCTCGACGTCCCGGTACGTCGGGATCTGCCAGACGCCGTCGAAGAGGAAGCCGACCTCGCCGTTGCTGAAGAGGGTCGACGACGTCGTCGACGTGGCGGTGCGCGGCATCAGCGCCAGGTCCCCGGTGAGGCTCTGCAGGAAGGCGAAGGACTCCTCCATCGCGGCGCGGTCGATCGTGACCCTGGTCCCGAGATCCTCGACGATCGGTCCGGCCAGACCGGAGTAGGTCATCAGGAACAGGCGCCAGCAGGTCGAGGGGTCGACCGTGATCGAGGCGACGGCCGCGTACTCGCTGCCGGTCGAGTCCTTCATCGTCTGCAGCGCCGCGACGAAGTCGTCGCTGTTCCGCATGGGCCGCAGGTTCTCGCCGGTCTCGTCGAGCAGGCCGGCCTGCTCCGCCAGGGCGGTGTTGTAGTAGAGGACGAACGGGTGGGTGTCGAGCGGCACCGCGTAGGTGGTGCCGTCGACCGTGGCCTTCTCCCAGGCGGCCGGCGTGAACTGGTTCTCGGTGATCCCCGCCGCGGCGAACTGGTCCGCGACGGGCGTGAGCAGCCCTGCCTGCGCCAGGAGGGGGATCCGGGACAGGTGCGCGACGGTCACGTCCGGCGGTCGGCCGCTCGACGTCGAGAGCGCCAGCTTGGTGTAGAAGGGGTTGCCCCAGGAGAGCAGCGCGGCCTCGACCGACCTGCCGGACTCCTCGCGGTAGGTGTCCAGCATGGTCGCCATGTTCTCGCCGTCGCCGCCGCCGAACAGGTGCCAGAAGATGACGTCGGCCGTCCTCGGCTGCGCTCCGGTGAGGCTGCTGGCGATCGGTGACGAGCACCCCGCCAGCGCGGCGGCGAGCGAGACACCGCCCCCGGCAGCGAGGAACTGACGACGCGAGAAACCGGTCATGGATTACGTCCAGTCGTAGCCCGAAATGCCGGACGGGAGGACTGTTGCACGGTCTCGTGACGACCGGCAAGCGCTGGGTCACACGGGGCTCGACGTCCCCGACCGGACGCCGGTGTCCGGCTGCTGCCGGCACCTGTCAGCATCGACGGACCGGTGCGACGTGACCACCGACGCGGTCGTCCGCGGCGTCCCGCGCCCGGACCCCCGACCCGCTCGTCGACCCCGACCCGAGGAGTGACCATGCCCGCACGCGCGTCCGCACAGGACGGCACCCACCCCCGCCCGCAGCTGCAGCGGGAGGAGTGGACGGACCTCTGCGGGACGTGGCAGCTGGCCTTCGACGACGACCGCACCGGGATCGGCGGGGGCTGGGCGGACCTGACCGACCTCGGCGACCGCGCCGTCTTCGACCGCGACGTCACGGTGCCCTTTCCGCCCGAGTCCGAGGCGTCGGGGGTCGCCGACCCCGGCCCGCACCCGGTGTTCTGGTACCGGCGGTCGCTGCGGCTGGCCGACGTCGCCGGTGCCGACGCGGTGCGCGAGCGCGGCCACCGCGTCGTCCTGCGGTTCGCCGCGGTGGACTACGCCGCGCGGGTGTGGCTGGACGGCACGCTGCTCGGGGAGCACGAGGGCGGCCAGACGCCGTTCTCCTTCGACGTCACCGCGCTGCTGGCGGCCGGCGGTGCCGACGCAGATGTCGACGCCGAGTACGTCCTGGTGGTGCGCGCGGAGGACGACCCGCGCGACGTCACCCAGCCGCGGGGCAAGCAGGACTGGCTCGACGAGCCGCACAGCATCTGGTACTCGCGGACCAGCGGCATCTGGCAGCCGGTGTGGTGCGAGGTCGTGCCGCCGGTCGCCGTCGAGCACCTGGCCTGGACCCCCGACGTCGCCGGCTCCGCGGTGCACCTGGGCATCACCCTGCGCGAGACGCCGGCCGAGCCGGTGACGGTGGCGGTGCGGCTGGAGCTCGACGGACAGCTGCTGGCCGAGCACCGGGTCCGGGTGGCCGAGCAGCGCACCCGCACCACCGTGGCCGTCCCCGCGCTGCAGAACGGGCAGGCCCGCCAGGACATGACCTGGTCACCCGAGACGCCCCGGCTGGTCGACGCCGTCGTGCGGGTGCTCGCCGGGGACGGCGACGGCGAGGTGCTCGACGAGGTCGGCAGCTACCTGGGGCTGCGCACCGCCGGCGTGGGGGGCCGCGCCTTCCTGCTCAACGGCCTGCCCTACTACGTGCGCTCGGTGCTGGGCCAGGGGTACTGGCCGACCTCGCACCTGGCCGCGCCGGACGCCGGGGCGCTGCGCCGCGAGGTGGAGCTGGTCAAGGAGCTCGGCTTCAACGCCGTGCGCGTGCACCAGAAGGTCGAGGACCCCCGCTTCCTGTACTGGTGCGACCGGCTCGGCGTCCTGGTGTGGGGCGAGACGGCCAACGCCTTCGCCTTCAGCCCCGAGGCGGTGCGCCGGCTGACCACCGAGTGGCTCGACGTCGTGCACCGCGACGTCAGCCACCCCTGCATCGTCACCTGGGTGCCGATGAACGAGAGCTGGGGCGTGCACGACGTCGCCACCGACCCCGCCCAGCAGGCCTACACCGTCGCGCTGGCCGCGCTGACCCGGGCGGTCGACCCCAGCCGGCCGGTGGTCAGCAACGACGGCTGGGAGCACACCGACAGCGACGTGTGGACGGTGCACGACTACGCCGACACCGGCGCGGTCCTCGCCGAGCGGTACGGGTCGGCGGAGCTGCTGACGGCGCTGGAGGAGTTCTGGCCGGCCGGTCGCCGCGTGCTGCTGCCCGGGGCCGTGGACCGCGAGCAGCCGCTGATGCTCACCGAGTTCGGCGGCGTGCGGTTCACCCCGGTGCCGCCGCACGAGGTGCCCGAGGAGCGCACGTGGGGGTACTCGACGGCCACCGACGCCGAGGACTTCGCCCGGCGGCTGGAGGACCTGCTCTCGGCCGTGCACGCCTCCCCGGTGCTGGCCGGGTTCTGCTACACCCAGCTCACCGACACGATGCAGGAGGCCAACGGCCTGCTCGACGAGTGGCGCGAGCCCAAGCTCCCCGTCGAGCGGCTGCGGGAGATCGTCACCGGCCGGCGTGAGCGCTGAGACCCGGGAGGGCCCGGAGGACACGGGAGGTGCCCACGTGAGCGCTGCCGCGGTGCCGCTGTGGCAGGACGAGCCGTACCGCCCGCGCGCGCCGCTGGCCGGTGAGGTGCGCGCGGACGTGTGCGTGGTCGGCGCCGGCGTCGGCGGGCTGGCGACCGCGCGGCGGCTGCTCGACGCCGGTCTGTCGGTGGTGGTGCTGGAACGGCACGAGGTCGCCTCCGGGGCCAGCGGCCGCAACGGCGGCTTCTTCATCGCCGGCGCGGCGCCGATGTACCACGTGACCCGCACCCTCTGGGGACGCGAGCGGGCGGCGGCGGTCCACCGGGCCACGCTGGAGGCCCAGCGGGAGATGCTCGAGGTGGCCGAGGCCGTCGGCGCCCGCGCGCACTTCCGGCTCGACGGGATGCTGCGGGTCGCCGTCGACGCGGCCGAGGCCGACGACGTCCGGGCGCACGGCGCGGCGCTGGCCGAGGACGGCTTCCCGGCGCAGCCGGTGGCCGGCGAGGACCTCCCCGGCCCGCTCGCCCGGCCGGAGCGGGCCGGGCTGTTCTTCCCGCACGACGGGTCGGTGCACCCGGTCCGCTGGCTGCGGGCGCTCGCCGCCGCCCTGGAGGCGCGCGGGGCGCGCGTCTTCGAGCGCTCGCCGGTGACCGCGCCGCCGGCCGTCGACGGCGACGGCGTCCGCGTGCCGACCGCCTCCGGCGTCGTGCGCTGCGACCGGGCCGTGGTGGCCGTGGACGGCGACCTGGCGGCGCTGGTGCCGGCCGCGGCGGCGGTCCGCCCGCGGCGGCTGAACATGCTCGCCACGGCACCGCTGGGGCGCACGGTCCTGCCGTGCCCGGTGTACGCCCGCGACGGGCACGAGTACGTGCACCAGACCGCCGACGGCCGGATCGCGCTCGGCGGCTTCTCCGACCTCGACGGGGACGCGAGCTGGACCGACCGGGCCGAGGTCTCCGGGCCGGTGCAGGAGCGGCTGGACCGGTGGCTGGCGGAGGAGCTGCAGGTGCGCGCGGAGGTGACGCACCGGTGGGCCGGCGTCGTGGGCTTCGCGCAGGACCCGGTGCCCCGCTGCGGGCCGGTGCCGGGCACCGACGGGCGGGTGCTGGCGCTGGGCGGCTACAACGGCACCGGTCACGTGCAGGCGTGGGTGGCCTCCCGCGTGGTGGCCGACCTCGTGGTCACGGGGGCGAGCGCGTCGGCCGGGCTGTACGAGGCCGTCGACGCCTGACAGCCGACGCGCCACGGCGCCTCAGACGAGCTGCTCGACGCCGTCCACGTCGTAGGTGACCCCGGTCAGCGCCGGGTTGACCATGACGTGGACGGCGAGCGCCGGGGGGGGGGGGGGGGGGGGGGGGTGGGCGGGGGGGGGGGGGGGGGGGGGGGCGGGGTGGGCCTGCGGGGGGGGGGGGGGGGGGGCGGGGGGGGCGGGGGGGGGGGGGGGGGGGGGGGGGGGGGGGGG
>NZ_JBJGYP010000060.1:0-13630 GCF_054050055.1 Geodermatophilus sp. SYSU D00814 | reverse complement strand
AGCTACATCGAGGGCTTCTACAACCCACGGCGCCGGCACAGCCGGCTGGACAACCTCAGCCCGGCCGACTTCGAGAAGATGCTCACGACACAGAACGAGGCGTCCGCCTGACGGGGGTCACTTCAGACATCGCCACACGCTGCGCGTGCTTACCTCGGCTCGACAGAGGCCGAGGACCTACTTCCGCAACGTCTTCTCAGGCGAACGCCCACCCCCTCGGGGCTGGGGCGAACGTTGCTTGCCTCTATCACCTGGTGGGTCGGGTAGATGCTGACGCCCTCATCGTCAGGCTGGCGGCCCTCCACGAAGCAGAAGTTGTTGCTGGACAGCACGTCCCGCTCATTGAGGGCCTGCGCCTAACCGCCCGACCGCCGGTGTCGAGCCGTCGAGGAGGTCCTTTGGCTCAAGGATGAGCCCGACTGACCGAAAAACCAGCGCAAGACGCCTGACCGGTCAGGTCCAAAGCAGCCATCCCGAGCCGAAAGACTCCAGTGACTACCTTCCTCATCGTTATGGGCGCTGTAGCTGTCCTTGCCCTACTTGTCAAAGCGGCGAGTGCAACCTCCGCGCAACAGGCGGCGGCCAGTGCCACCGCATTGGGACCAACATTGCCGCGCGCCAACGTTCAGCAGTTGCTTGACCGACTTTTTTATGGACTCGAGGTAGTTGGAGCTCAGAAGTCGACGATCTTGTTGGCGGAGGAGCGTCATCCGGCTGAGCGGGGTGAGTTGGTCATCGGGACTCGACGCATTCACTTCGTGGCTTACGACAAGGCAGGGTACGGAATTGCAGGCATCTGCTCCTTTGAGATGACCGACGTGCTGGCCGTTCGCCGCAAGTCACAGGATGTGCTAATCATCTTCGTAGATGAACCTAACCCGACCGGGCTCCTTGGTACGAATCGACCTCCGGCAGTTACAACGCGCTTTGCCTTCAGGATGGATAATGTTGCTGGCTGGCTTGAAACCTTCGCTAAGCAGCACAAGACCTCGTCGTACCACGACTTCGACAACTATTCTGACGATGAGTTGATGGAGCAGCCGATCGTTGACTGGACTCAGACAATCGCCCTGTACCAGAAGTAGCGCTGGCCAACTAGACCCCAGTAAGGCGCGTGAGTCCCTGCAGTCCGTCGTCCGCGACGCGGCGCAACCGTCCTACTGTGAGGACACGTCAACGTGTGACGAGTGTGGCCGCTGCAACGGCGTCGATCCCGGCCTGTGCCGGCTCAAGCGATGGCGCGGCCTGCCGACCCGGTAGGACAAGCACGCTCGAAATGGGCCTGCACCATCACCCTCGCCGCGCTGCCGACCTGGCTACCATGATCCTCCAGACATGTCCGAGTGGGCCGCTCGAACCGCCGCGCTTCGAAGTTGCGTCAACCGAGCACGAGGACCTGTGGGCAGCGACTTGCGGCCGTACCGCTCCTCGTTCCATAGGTGCAAGGCCTTGTAGTCGCCGTCGACCTGATGGCGTGGTGGATGGCGAACCGGTTGGATCGGGGCAAATGAACCCGAGCCTGTTCATGATCGTCGACACGGTGAGGGCGCAACGATGAGGACCTTCGACTCTCCTCATACTCGCATTTCCTCGTCAGCCTGAGGCTCGTGCCCCGTAGGCCTCGCTGTCAGCCCGACAAAGGTGCATTGACCGGGCGACTAGGGCGCGTGAAGTTTAGTTCGGCTCTGCTTTGGCTTGCCTTCACTGCTACAGCCTTCGGTTGTGCCGCCACTTCTGCGCCCTCCAGCGCACCCACGTCGGCTCCGCAGGAGAGCACGTCTGCTCCGCAGGAGAGCACGTCGGCTCCGCAGGAGAGCACGTCGGCTCCGCAGGAGAGCACGTCGGCTCCGCAGGAGAGCACGTCTGCTCCGCAGGAGACCACGTCGGCTCCGCAGGAGACCACGTCGGCTCCGCAGGAGAGCACGTCTGCTCCGCAGGAGACCACGTCGGCTCCGCAGGAGACCACGTCGGCTCCGCAAGATCCGCAAAGCGGCGGCGACTCCACTAGCGATGGTTCCAGCAGTTCCCCCGAGCAGTCAGAGACTTCCTCCCCGCGACCGACGTACGACCGTGGAGCACCAACTAGCGCCCCCTTCTACAGCGTGCCCGGACCCATCGGAGGAGGCGATTTGGACCTGACGCCCATAACAAGCAGCGACGCTCTCAATGCGGGTGATGTACAGATTGGCGAACAGGTCGAGATGTATTTCCAGGTAGGAGAGGATGGCGGGCCCCCCGTGAACCAAATAGTGCGGATTGCGGGTCCTAACGGCGAGGACTTTCACCTAGGCAGCAGGCTGTGCATACCCCAAAGCTCAGATGGACGATGCGATTCGGCTGGCCTCCTATGCTCCGATGAGCTCTGTTGGTTCTGGGTTGCGTTTGCACCGTCCGAGGTCGGGCGTCGGACAGCGGTTCTTGAGATCGGTTCGACGAGCTATGAGCTAACTGGCGTGGGAATCTCCGGTACCAGGAGTACTGAGGGCTCGGAATTGGAGAGCGATGCTCCCGAGCCTTCCCCGTCCAACTCTCAGTCACCTCCCGCCCAAGGCACTGACGTTCAACCGACGCTGTCCACTAGTGCCGAGCCTTCGGCGCTGACCGATTGAGGGACAGTGAGGGCGTCTGCAGGAGGACTGGCGAGGGGGCGACGGTCCGTGGCCGCCGCAAATGGCCACGGCAGAAAGTCGCAGACGCAACAGCCTCTCGCGGAGGCGGAGTCTCGCGAACGCGCGGGTGGCGAGCAAGCCAAGGAAAGCCCGGCCGGAGGGACCTTTGAGCATGTTGTTGCGCTATTAGCCCCCGGAACCCTACTTGGCGCCCTAATGTACTATTTCGGATGGGCCCGCACGCACGCGTTCTACGGCTATTTCGGCATCGACGCCGATAGCCTGGGTTTTTCGGCGACTGACTACATCCTTCGGAGTGCCACTGCCCTCTGGCCGCCGCTGGTTGCAGCAGCCCTAATCTTCCTAGTAGCGCAATGCGGTCTTGTTCTCTGGGGTCGATATGTGACAGGAAAATCCTGGGCGGGCCGCTTGCGGTTCGCAGTAATCCTCCCCATGTACATTTGTGCGATTGTGCTCATGGTGATAGCTGGTTACAAGATTCTTTTCTCGTCATCGCCCCTCATCTTTACAACCCCACTCTACCTTGCCGGCGGTTTTGCCCTAGCCGCATATGCGCGAGGATTGGCCAGGCCCCTCGATGACAGACTGGGAAGAGCTCAGTCGACTGTCTCTCGTGATGCGCGAGCCGAGGTGATGTCTTCGAGAGTCCTCTGGGCGACAGTCGCCCTAGCGCTATTCTGGGCTGCGGCCCTCTTTGCCGACAACCTCGGTCGTGACGTCGCCCGTCATCTTGAATCCACACAGTTTGCAGCCACTCCAGACATCATGATGTACAGCAAGGATAAGATTCACTTCAACGGGGACGGAGTCCAGGAGGAAGACTTGGGATCAACCTACTCCCCCTATCGCTTCCGCTACGAGGGGCTGAAGCTATTGGTCCGGGGTGGCGGTAAGTTTGTCATCATTCCATATTCTTGGCGGACGGAAAACGCGTTCGCCGTCATTGTGCCCGACGACAAGGATGTACGGATTGTGTTCTCTCCAACATTCTAAAGATTAGTGAGGTCTCTCAACTCTGACCGCTTGACCGGTTTCATCGCTGGTCCCGACTGGGGTCCACAGTGAGGCACAGGCTCTCGGGGGGAAGATCGTCTCGCCAAGCCTCTCTTCCCCGAGAGTCCGCTGCATCTCATCGTGCCCACCTGGACGTGTCCTTACCGGTGTTGAAGGCCGAGACCGGCTAGATCGCCCGGCACCATCGGCGGCCCGGAGCCCGTCCGGTACAGCGGGCCGGCACCGTGTACGTCCAGGTCGTGCTCGTGCTGCGCTGGCTGCGCCACCGCCTCGACCTGCACACGCTCGCCGGCGAGGTCGGCCCTTCCATCGCCACCGCCCCCGGTATCTGCACGAGGCCCTCGACGTGATTGCCGCGCACGTCCCCCGCACTGCATGACGTCCTCGAGCGCGCGCACGCCGCCGGGCTGCCCTTCGCGAGCCTGGACGGCATCCTCATCCCGACCCACCGGATCGCCGCCCGCGCGGATCGCGGCCATCACCTGTGGTACTTGGCCAAGCATCACGCCTCCGGCGGCAACGTGCAGGTCGTGTTCGACCCGACCGGCATTCAGCTGTGAGTCTTGAGACATCCGGGCCGGCTCCACCCACGACCTGACTGCCGCCCGAGAACTGGGTGCTGCAGGCGCTGTACCTGCACGCCGCCCGCGGCCTGCCAGGGCTGGCCCGACAAGGGCTACACCGGCGTCGGCGTCGGCGTGCTCGTTGCGACCCGCCGCCAGCCCGAGGGCCCGCTGCACATCAAACAATCGCTGCTACAACCAGCTGATCACCGCGCTGCGCGCGCCCACCGAACCCTGCAACGCCCTGCCCGGCCGCTGGCGCGCCCTCGACCGGGTCACCTGCGCTCGCAGCGCAGGTGACGTCCCGCTGAGTGGTGGATGTAGTCCTCACCGTGCTGGTCAGTGGTGTGGTGACTATGACGCGAGGATGGGCGGTGCCGCCAGTGCTGGAGTGGCGTCGATCGGGCGGATGGCGGCCATCGAGCCCTCGGAGAGGTAGCGGCGGTCGGAGACCCGCCATTCGTCGTGGGCCCCGACCAGCACGGCGCCGGCCAGCAGCTCGCCCCAGCCATGAAGCAGGCCTGTCTACTTGGGCATTGCTGCTGGTGCAGGAGCGGCTAGGCGGAGGCCTGCCATCAACTCGCACCGAGCATCTCGCACAGCAGCCTGACGATCTCCTCGCGTCTGAGGCCGTCAGCTCGTTGATCTCGGCCAAGGCGTTGTCGAGGTCGCTGAAGCTGCGCCTAAGCCTCTGAGCAACCACGACGACAGTTTCGGGACGGTCCAGACTATGATTGACCCCGGCGCGTAGGCGGAGTCCTCCTGAGCGGTCAGTGTCTCGGACTCGATCAGGGCTATACGTCCGAGAGCGTCTTGGCGTCGGCGGCGGTGGAAGGTTCTCTCAATGTCAGACGACGAGCGCCAGGCGAAGTTCGGCCAGGGTCTGCCACCGCCGACGGTTGAGGACATTCTTCGGCAGCAATCTCGGCGATGCCCTTAGGAAGCCTGGGAGGGTGTCACGGAAGGCCTAGGGTGCAGTTAAATGTTCACATAAGGGTCGTACTCGGGCGGCCGGTATTCGGCCAGTTCGACCTCGTCAGGCGTATCCTCCTTCGGAGATACTTGCCAGCTTCCTGGCCAGCTCATGGCTAGCCCAATGTCTGCAGCAATAGTCGATGACGACCAGTATTGACCGTGCTTCAGTAGGGTGTTAACCCGCCGATGCCAGCGCATCCTCGGCGGCAATCCCGACCGGCCAAGGGCGTTACCCGGCTCTCCGTACAGCCGTTGCCCTCGATCGAAGACCCACCCAAGAGCACTGTCCCTCGGAGAGTAGTAGACGTGCTCCGTCGGTGGATTCTGTGGTGTCCCAAGGTCCATATTCGGCTGACAGAAGCTAAGTGGTACTGCCGGAGCGAGCAGGAAAACTCCTTCGATTCGGGCACCCTCATACGGCTGGTGTTCTAGGCGAATGAATTTGAGCGCCTCTAGGGCTACACGACAACCGAGTGAGTGGCCGACGATGAAGACCCTTTGATGCTGCTTGGTCCGACTTGCCAGATGTGTGGCAAGAAGTTGCCCCGAACGGGCCGCATCCCCGGGCCTGGCGGCGTAGCTCAAGATGGACTGGATCTTATCTGGCAGGTCGCCTGGCCATTGAAAACCCCAGGCACTAGCTAGATCATTGATTGATCGCAGCCACAAGCTACCCATCAGCCTGTTGACGAACTCGTCCCAGCTCTTCCTCGCGCGGGCCGGGGAGTTCTGGTACCCATGAATCAATATAAGGAGTGTGCGGGCCCTATGGTCCAACTCTGAGCCCTCGACGCGTACCGAGTTGAGGAGGCGCGGGCCGCCCGAGACACCGCGAACGGTCAACTCATTGGTGACTCTGCGACGCGGACCGACATGATCCGGTCCTAACTGCGACATGCGTCACCGCCTCCATCTTTCTATGGTTGCAGCAGCGTCTCGGACGCTCCATGAGAAGAAGCCACCGAGGACCAGCGCGGATAATACATACATTCCCGCGGCCCGGCTCTCAACGCCGGTCAATTGAACAATTATAAAGCCGACGGCACCGCTCAGCCAAATGGCGGTTCCGCGGACGTAGTTCTTCCAGCCCTCGCCAACGTCGGTATGCATAGAGTCCACCCCCGCCCGGATCGCTTGTGCAATCTCCGTCTCTGCTCGCTCCGAACCTTTGTATAATTCCGGGAGATGCATGCCGGTGACAGCGGTCATGAGCTCAAAGTAGCGTTCGGGTTCTTGTGCAGCCACATCCATGGCTGCGTATAGCTGTGCTGCCAGTCGCTCGATGGGCAGGTCGTAGAATCTTGCAATCCGCCGACTGGTTGAGTACCGTGACAGGCCGTCGAAGCGTCGACGAAAGGCCAGACTATGGCGCCTGTAAGAAAGGGGCTCTGCGCTAAGCGCCTTGAATTCAGCCCCGGTGAGGATGCCAGCAAGTCTCTCCAGTTCCAATTGAGCAAGTCGCGACTCTTGCTGGTCAGGTCGCGGCTCGTCATTCACCCTCGGCGAGCGCTCATTAAGCCAAAGCTTGATCTGGCGTCGCTGGTAAATGCCACGTAATCCTGCAAGTCGCTTCGTGACCTCGAGGATGGCAGCAGCCGAGAAGCCCGCAAAGAGCGCCGCCCCTGTTAACTGGAGGCCCAGCGACGCTGGGGCTTGATTGAGTAGTGGCTCGCTGGCAGATTGCGGAGTGAGGCTTGATCGCGAAAGGAGCACAATCGACCACACAAGGAGGGCCAGCGTGGCAATTAGAGGGAACAGATTGCCGAGCAGCGCGCCTGCCAACCTGACGATCCTCGACCGCCTCATGGGCGAAGCGTCTCGCGCGTGCGGCAGGTATGGCAAGGCATCATGCGCTCAGGGTGCCGGACTCTGAGGTCGGCCTAGTAATGTGTGCCGCTGGGGGTGACTGCAGTCCGTAGGGACCGCTGCATGACCGTGCGTGGCACCTCCTCAGGACACTAGGCCTTTCCCGGTAACGACTTCGTCAGCCTGTTGACCATGCAGTGCGGTCGTGCGTGTGGTGAAGCAGGACCAGAGCCGCGGCGGTGATGCACCGATGCACCGCGGGCACAGGCTGACCCGACGCAGCGCCTTGAGGCTGGTCTTGAGCAGCGAGTTGCCGCGTTCGGCCGACGCGCGAGTGGTGGCGTGCAGCAGGTTGATGCAGCGCTCGTCGGCGGTGAGTCGGGGACCGGTGGAGTGCTTGATCGGGCAGGTCAAGGCGCCGCGTTCGCCTTCGCAGCCCAGGTCGGCCAGGGCGGCGTGGGCGTCGTCGTTCGACTCAACCGGGGCCGGCAGTGCCTCGGGGTGGGTGCACAGCGCGGTGGTGTCATGCTCCCGTCCCGGCCGTACCGGTGAGATCGAGATTGGCCAGCCATCGGGGACGGCGATGGCTTGGACGCGGCCGCCGTGGGCGGCGTGCATGCCCGACCACCACAGATCCACCCGCCGGTCGGATCCATCAGCACGGGCTGTCGGTCCGGCGACGAGACACCGATCAGCGGGGAGGAGCGTGCCATCCACCGTCACATGCGAATGACTGGCGGCGCGGGCAGCCAGCAGGGCACCGCCGCGCGGCCTGAGTGCGCTGGGCGAGGACGTCGTGGCCTGCATGCAGGTCGCGGTAGGTCGTCGAGCCGCCCATGTCGTTGTCGGCGGCCAAGTGCGCCAGCCGGGTGCCGTCGGGGAAGCAGCGCAGGACCAGCACCGCCTGCCCGTAGCAGCCCAGCGTCCGGCGCTTGAGCTGGGGTGCGGCGTCGACGCCGGTCGGCGGCCAGCAACGCCGACACGAACTGCACGGTGCGCTCTTCGACGGGGAGCCCGTCGGTGTAGGTGACAGGACCGGACACAGCAGGACCTCGGGTGGAGAAGACGGTCTGCGAAAAGACTTGCCTCCTACTGAGGTCCTGTGTCGTCTCCGGTCAACTGGCGCCGTCGGCGTGGCGCTCCTGACCTGCGGCTCCTCCGCTACAAGGCAAGCCTCACTGAGGCGGCCTCGTGACCGCCGTTGGCGGCACCCGAGGAACGTCCCAAGGCATGTCGGCCGCGCGCTGTGGTGTGGCGTCGGCGTCGTCCTGAGGGGCAGAGATGCAGGGAAGATCAGCCCGTCGACGGGGCTGGTGTGCTGACATGAGGGGAGTAGGTGTCGGCTGGCACGGCGTGGGGCTCGTAGTCCTTAAAGGACTCAACGAAGGGTCCCGAGCCTGGGGTGCTGGACTGTCGTTCGTGACATCCTCTGCGGCAGGGGACTACAGCGGGTCAGCGACGCCCGTCTTACGGCATTGCCCGGCGCCGTCCATTAGCTAGTGCGTGGGCGTCCTGTTCGCGCGACATTGAAGCCACTACGCCGAGATTACCCATGAGAAGCCGACAGGCTAGCCTGAAGCGTTAGGAGAGCGTGTCGCCGGGCTACACGAACGATGCTTCTGCGCTAGGTCGCCGCTACTGCCTTGCCTGCCCTTCGGCGGCGCTCGAGGCCATCAAGGATTGGAATCTAGCCGGACGAGCGTGCCACGAGTCGGATCATCTGCGTTGGAGCAGACGGCCCATCCATCCGGCCACTTCCGGTTCTTGCTGAGGCGCGCATCATCAACGTTCAAGACCTGAGCTTGATCGAGCACGGGGGCGCCGGAGAACCTCGCCCCGTCGAACCGGATCATCTCGGAGAAGGCCGCCCTACGGAACACGGCGTTCCCGAAGAAGGCCGCCCCCTCAAACCGGGCGTCCTCGGAGAAGGTCGCCCCCTCAAAGCGGGCGTCCTCGGAGAAGGCCGCTCTGCCGAACACGGCGTTTGCGGAGAAAGTCGCCTCCTCGAATTCGGCAATCCGGAAGAAGGTCGCTCCGCCGAACACGGCGTTCCCGGAGAAGGTCGCCCCGCCAAACTCGGCGTGCCCGGAGAAGGTTGCCTCCTCGAATCCGGCGTGCCCGGAGAAGGTTGCCCCCTCGAATCCGGCGTGCCCGGAGAAGGTTGCCCCCTCGAATCCGGCGTGCCCGGAGAAGGTTGCCCCGTCGAACCAGGCGTATCCGGAGAAGGTTGCCCCGTCGAACCAGGCGTATCCGGAGAAGGTTGCTCCTTCGAAGAGTGCGTGGGTTACTAGTGTTTCCCGCAGGTCGACGTTGACTAGGTTGGCTTCGGTGAGGTCAAGGCTGATACCGGGCCAGAAGGTCACCTCTGGAGTGGCCCTGATGGCCTGGGCGTCCGCCGGTGAAGTACCGGGCGGACGGCGGAGATGGGCGGCGAGGAGACGCTGGGCGGTTTGTCGGACCAGCAGCTCCTGGACTGTGTTCCGTTCCGACTCTTGGTCGGTGACATCGGGCGGGGGCGTATCCCTCATGCGCTCGGCTCGTGACTCGGTGGCTAGCCCGTAGCGCTTGGGAGGCGTGAAAGGCATCCGCAGGTAGGCGCAGAGCACATCGACGACGGCCTGGCGGAGCACGGAATCGTCCTGGGCGAGGCGCTCAAGTGAGTACATGGCACCCAATCGGATAGGAGCCTCGGCATGGCCGAGCTGATCGATCGACTTGGCATACCTGTCGCGTCCATCGGCCTCGCGGCTCGCCCGGTGCGTCTCCAGTAGCAACTGTTGGTTGAGCCGTATCGTGCGTGCGGTGAAGTACAGCCCCGCTCCTGCGGCGCTCGCGGCAATAAGTGCGGCGGCTACAGTGAGAATCCCGCTTCTGGTGGTGGCTGTGGCCTGCGCTGCCCCCTCTTCTGCTTGATACAGGTCTGGCGCTTCGATCCATAAGGTCACTAGTCCGGTGATCAACAGCAAGGCCAGCAGTGCGGGCACGATCCACCACCATGGACCTCGCGAGCGAGGCTTGTCGCTCGGCCCGTCGGCTGCCACAGTCGCTTGTTCTACCGTGACGTCCCTCGAGTGTCAGCACGCCCGAGTCGACCACCTCCAGGAGCGGCGTGTTGCCGGCTATCGTCCGGACTCTGCTGACGGTCGGTGCATGACCTAAGGGATCGTTCGCAGGCCTGACGTGAGTCCACTTCCGGACCCTGCGCATCGCCCGGAAGTTCCAGACTCCCGGCTTCGTCTCGCATCACCGGTGGTATCTGACGTTGATTTGTCGATTATCCTGTCAGTAGTCGCGTAGTTGGCTACGACGGGAGCGCGTGTCCCGGGCTCCCGCTTGCTCGATCAGCAGAGGAGCGATGCGTTCGCGGAGTACCGCGCGGACTGGCTCACGGGTGATGTCTTCACCGCGGCGCAGTACGCGCAGGCCATCGACTCGCTTGGCGCGGACTTGCCTACCCGGCGCTGGTGAAGCACTCCGACAGGAACACGGTCCTCGACGCAGCGCATGAGTCCCTTATTAGTGGACTCCCTGCCCACGCGCAGCAGGGGCAAGGACTTCCTAGTGATAGGCGAAATGCCAACTGCCGTCATCGGCTCAGGGGGCTGTCGGCTGATGCGCCGGGCGCTGCGAGAACGCCTGCAGAGTGATGTCCTCGGGCACGCCAATCCTCGCGCCGATTAAGGCCAGCCTGTCTGGGAGCGTTGCCGAGTTCCAGTCGCAGTCAAAGTGGTCGATGGCGCTTAATGCGAGCCGCCGGGCCGCGCCTACGCCGGTCCTCCGGCCAATCGCCTGAAGCGTCTCCAGCAGTGGATAATGAAACTCGCTTTGGTACATCGATCCCGGCTCAGTCATCACGAGGAAGTCGACAACGGAGATCCGGAACTCATTCCAAAACTGGTAGTCCACCGACGATGCACACCGGCCGAAGTGCCGATACATGAACCTGCCCATGAGAGCCGCCTCCTTCGCCGCCTCCCGGCCGGGGTCCGCTGCGGTGTCGGGGTTGACCTCGTAGCGCTGGCTCCCCTCCTCCCAGATGGCCCTTACCCCAGGTTCCTTGGGGTGGCGCATAAAGCCGATCTGCGGGTGCGGCGGCTCGAGCCCGAGCCGCCGCACGTACTCGTCTACCTCCTCAAGGAAGGCCTTCTCCCGGGCGTCGGCGGCCGGTCGTATACCAGTATCCAGAGCCTCGATCCGACGGGCGACCGCCTCCCGCAGCGTCGGCTGGAGCCCGCTCGCGGTACCGCTGGTCTTGACGAGCCGTCGGTAGAGGTATAGGGCCTGCGCCGAGTCGCCGGTGTGGTCGGCTACCCGAGCGACCAGATAGGTCAGCTCGTCCCATTCAGGCACTTTGTCCGGCAACGATGACAGACAGGCAAGCACAGCGCGGTAGTCCTCGGCGCTGCGTGCCCGCCCCGCGGCGGCCCGCCGGTTGAGGTCAGCGATAAGTGAAATGCTGGTAAGCAGGCCGGAGAACTCCTCCGGCCGCAGAGCACCGATGGCGCCCACGCGATCTGCGGCCATCCGGGCCTGCAGCAGGGCATAGGCCAGCGCCGTGACGACCTCACCGGGTTCGGGGGTCGTCTGCAGCCAGAGGTCGGGAAGGTCGACGCCGGGCAGGGGCGAGAGATTAGCGGTGATCAGTGCCCTGTCGGTGCCGAAGTGGACGGCTACGGTCAGTGTCCGCGTCCTCGCCGCTGTGCGATCAAGCCACGCCGCCAGGCCACCGAACTCGATGCCGGCGAGCTTGACGTCGATGGGCGGTGGATCGGGGAGCACTGTCACGGGCAGGATCACCCGCGGCGATCGCAGGATGGCCTTTGGGTCGAGCTCCATTTCCGGTGCCGGGTCGCGCGGGGTGATCAGTTCCTCGCGGGAGGCCTCGAACTCGCGCCGCAGCTGCTGCATACGACCGTGGAGCATCAGGGCCATCGCGCGGCCGAGCCGACCTTCGGGATCCTCGCGTCCGGTGACCAGAAACGGCGCGATGAACAGGGCCCTGGACCGTGCCGCACGGACGAAGGCAGCGACCGCGTACAGCATCGCCGCCAGCAGACAGGCGGCGGCAAGGGCGGCAAGCAGATCAACCGCGCTCATGACACGGGAGAAGGGAACGCTGGGCCGTCCGGACGCCGATGCGCCAGCGTGAGCTCTTGAGACGTCCTGGCGGCATGAGAGTCCACGCCCGTCATCGGTCACCCTCCACGGAAACGGTTCGCGCGCCACGGTGCCAACGGGCACGTCACCGCGTCGTCAACCCTCTGTCACCGCGAATGGAGCCAGCCTGACCCGCCCCTGGCCCAGACGAGCAAGGAGACGTTGCGGAAGTAGGTCCTCGGGCTCTGTCCGCCCCCGAGGCATCGGCACAGGCTGTGGCACATGTCGTCGCCGGCGTCTGCCCCGCCGCCGCGGCTGATTAGTGACGAGCTGTGGGCGCTGGTCGAGCCGCTGATCCCGCCGCGCAACCCGGCCGTGCATGGCCGCACCGGCCGACCCCGCACCTCCGATCGGGACGTGCCGGAGGGCATCGCCTTCGTGCTGTCCACCGACCTCGGCTGGGCCAAGCTGCCGGTCGAGCTCGGCTACGGCTCGGGCTGGACCTGCTGGCGGCGGATGCACGAATGGGCCGACGCCGGGCGTCTTCGACCGGCTGCACACCGCCGTGCTCGACCGGCTGGGCGAGACCGAGCGGCTGGACTGGTCGCGGGCCAGCCTGGACTCGGTCAGCGTCCGGGCGAAATAGAGGGGTGAGCTGACCGGCCCGAACCCGACCGACCGGGGCAAGCCCGGAAGCAAGTACGACCTGCTCGTCGATGCGCATGAGTTGCCACTCAACGTGGCCGTCTCGGGCGCGAACCGGCACGACAGCCTCTTCGTCGAACCACTCCTCGACAGCATGCCGACCGTCCGCGGCGCCGACCGCTCAAGCTGCACGGGGACTAGACGAGTAAGTCCGAACGGCCGGGAGGGTCGAAGGGCGCTGTAGACGCGGGCGGAGGGTGTTCAGGCTCGGGTTGTGACGACCGACCTCAACACCCTCCTGACCGCACTCTACGTCCGCATCGACGACTACCTGAGCCCTCGTGTGCGTGCCAGACGCCGCCCGCGGCTGACCGACTCCGAGCTGCTCACCCTGGCCGTGGCCCAGGCGCTGCTCGGCGTGCATTCCGAGGCCCGCTGGCTGCGGCTGGTGCCCGCCGCGCTGCCCGGCGCCTTCCCGTATCTGCCCGGCCAGTCGGGCTACAACAAGCGGCTGCGCTCGGCGCTGCCGCTGCTCAAGCGGGTGATCCGGGAGCTGGCCGCCGACACCGACCTGTGGGCCGACCCGGTGTGGCTGGTCGACTCCACCGCGGTCGAGTGCGCCCGCTCCCGCCCGACCGTGGCCCTCTTGGACCTGGCCGGCATCGCCGGCTACGGCTACTGCCCCAGCCATTCGCGCTGGTTCTGGGACTGCGGCTGCACCTGATCTGCACGCCGGCCGGGCTGCCGGTCACCTGGGCGCTGGCCGACCCGAAGTGAAGTGACCCCCGTGGGCCGGACACCTCCAGACTTGGCAGCAGCCAGGGAGGAGGCCCCGGTTGGGGAGGGTCAGCAAGTACTCCGAGGAGTTCCGCCGGCAGGCGGCGATGCTCGTCGTCGACG
>NZ_JBJGYP010000059.1:0-14594 GCF_054050055.1 Geodermatophilus sp. SYSU D00814 | reverse complement strand
TTGCCCACGTGTTACTCACCCGTTCGCCACTAGAAACACCCCCGAAGGAGTGCCCTCGTTCGACTTGCATGTGTTAAGCACGCCGCCAGCGTTCGTCCTGAGCCAGGATCAAACTCTCCGTAGATGAACTTGATCTGGCGAGAACCGAGACCTGACAGATCTCGATGTCATCAACCAAAGGAATCCCTCACCACACGGAACACCGTGCAGTGCGGGGGTTTGTTACTTGGCACTGACTTTCGGCACGCTGTTGAGTTCTCAAGGAGCGGACGCACACCAACTCGACCCTCTCGGGTTCTGCTGGAGGCTTGTTGTCCAACCCTGCGCCCGCCGGAGGTGTTCCCTGTCGGGTCCCTCGCTCCGGCCCTCCCGGGCCGTGCGGCGCGCAGAGAGAAAGTTACGTGGCTGTCGTGACCGTGTCAAACCGGTGACCCGTGACGCCAGACACCGTTCCGGTACCGGCGTGTCACCTGGCGTTCACACGCCCGGGCGCCCCGGCTACCGGTCCGCGGGGACCCGCTGGACGCCGGCGACCGACCGCTTCCCGCGGCGCAGGACCAGCCACCCGCCGGGCAGCCAGGCCTCCTCCCCCGGCACCGCGTCGGCGTCGATCACGCGCTCGTTGTTGAGGTAGGCGCCGCCCTCCTTCACCGTGCGACGTGCCTCGGAGAGGCTCCCGACGAGGCCGGTGCGCTGCAGCAGCTGCGCGACCGTCGGGGTCTCGCCGTCGACGGTCACGCTTCCGGCCTCGCGCAGGGCGGCCGCGAGCGTGTCGGCGCCCAGCGCCGTGAGGTCGTCCCGGCCGAACAGCGCGCGGCCGGCCGCCTCGGCCTGCCGCAGCTCCTCGGGCCCGTGCACCAGCGCGGTCAGCTCCTCGGCCAGCGCGCGCTGCAGCGCGCGGGCGGCGGGGCGCTCCACCGACTCGGCCACCAGCGCCTCGACCTCCTCCGCCGGGCGCTCGGAGTACAGCGGCAGCCAGGCGCGGGCGTCGGCGTCGTCGGCGTTGAACCAGAACTGGAAGAAGGTGTAGGGCGAGGTCAGCGAGGGGTCGAGCCAGACGGCGCCGCCCTCGGACTTGCCGAACTTGGTGCCGTCGGACTTGGTGACCAGCGGCGTCGACAGCGCGTGCACCCGCGCGCCCTCGGTGCGGCGCACCAGGTCGATGCCGGCGGTGAGGTTGCCCCACTGGTCCGAGCCCCCGGTCTGCAGCGTCACCCCGTGCCGCCGGTGCAGCTCGCGGAAGTCGTTGGCCTGCAGGATCTGGTAGCTGAACTCGGTGTAGCTGATGCCGGCCTCGGAGTTCAGCCGCGCGGACACCGCCTCCTTGGCCAGCATCTGGCTGACCCGGAAGTGCTTGCCGAGGTCGCGCAGGAAGTCGATGGCCGACACCGGCGCGGTCCACTCGAGGTTGTCGACGTAGACCGGCCGGGCCAGGCCGTCGGTCTCGGCGGGGACCTCGAGGAAGGGCGCGACCTGCTCGCGGATGCGCTGCACCCAGCCGGCGACGGTCTCCCGGTCGTTGAGCTGGCGCTCGGCCGAGGGCCGCGGGTCCCCGATGAGGCCGGTGGCCCCACCCACCAGCACCACCGGTCGGTGCCCGGCGCGCTGCAGCGCGCGCAGCACCATGAACTGCAGCAGGTGGCCGACGTGCAGGCTCGGCGCGGTCGGGTCGAAGCCGGCGTAGTAGCTGACCGGCCCCTCGGCGAGGTGCGCCCGCAGCGCCTCCTCGTCGGTGCTCTGGGCGATCAGCCCACGGCGGTGCAGCTCGGACAGGACGTCGGTCACGGGTGCCCATCCTGCCCGGCGGCGCGACGGCGGCGCGGCCCGCCCGGGCGGAACGCGCTCACCGACGGCGCGCCGGTCTCCCAGAACCGCCACGGCAGCTCGGTCGCCCGGCTGATGCCGACCCGCGGTCCCGTCGAGACGGCGGACGGCGGTTCCCCGGCGTGCAGCCGCACGGTGGACGCCGGGTCGAGGACGTCGACGCCGCCGTCGCCGGGTCCGATGGCCAGGGACGCCGTCAGCCGGGCCGGGCCGCGGGCGAGGTCGCGCGGCACCTTCGCCGAGGGCCGGCGGGTCGCGGCCAGCGGCTCCCCCGCCACGACCTCCCCGGCGCGCAACAGCACCGCCGAGCCGCGGCCGGCGGGCCCGACGACGACGTTGGCGCACCAGTGCACGCCGTAGCTGAAGTAGACGTAGAGCCGGCCGGGCGGGCCGAACATGATCGCCGCACGCGGCGTGGGCCCGCGATGGGCGTGCGAGGCGGGGTCCTCCCCCTCCCCCGAGTACGCCTCCACCTCGGTGAGCCGCACCGCGACGGTGCCCTCGGGCCGGTCGGTGACGAGCAGGCAGCCCAGCAGCGCCGGCGCGACGACGTCGACCGGCCCGAGCAGCTCGTCGGCCGTCACCAGGCGGCCGGCAGCGCTCAGAGGGCGGCCGCCACGGGCGAGCCGGCCGACCAGCGGCCGTGCGCGGCGGCGACGTCCTTGAGCGAGGCGAGCTGTGCGGCGACCTGGCGGGGGGCGGTGCCCCCGCGGGTGTCGCGCGCCTCCAGCGCACCGCGGACCGACAGCACCGCCCGCACCTGCGGGGTGAGCCGCTCGTCGATGCCGGCGAGCTGGTCGTCGTCGAGCTGGTCGAGCTCCAGGCCGGCCTCCTCGCAGAAGGAGACCACCGCGCCGGAGATCTCGTGCGCCGAGCGGAACGCGACGCCCTCGCGCACCAGCCACTCGGCGACGTCGGTGGCGAGGGCGAACCCCTGCGGCGCGGCGGCCTCGAGCACCTCCGGGCGCAGGGTCAGCGTGGCGACCATCCCGGTGACCGCGGGCAGCAGGAGCAGCAGCTGCTCGAGGGAGTCGAAGACCGGCTCCTTGTCCTCCTGCAGGTCGCGGTCGTAGGCCAGCGGCAGGCCCTTGAGCATCGTGAGCAGGCCGGTGAGGTTGCCGACGAACCGGCCGGACTTGCCGCGCGCGAGCTCGGCGACGTCGGGGTTCTTCTTCTGGGGCATGATCGAGGACCCGGTGGCCCAGGCGTCGTCGAGCCGCGCCCAGCCGAACTCCGTCGACGTCCAGAGCACGACCTCCTCCCCCAGCCGGGACAGGTGGACGCCGATCAGCGCGGCGGCGAAGCAGAACTCCGCGGCGAAGTCGCGGTCGCTGACCGCGTCGATCGAGTTGTCGGCGGCGCGGTCGAAACCGAGCTCGGCGGCGACGGCGTCGGGGTCCAGGGGCAGCGACGACCCGGCCAGCGCGCCGGAGCCGAGCGGGCTGACCGCGGCGCGGCGGTCCCAGTCCTGCAGCCGGTCGACGTCGCGGGCGAACGCGTGGGCGTGGGCGAGCAGCTGGTGGGCGACGAGCACCGGCTGGGCGTGCTGCAGGTGGGTCATCCCGGGCGCCGGCACGTCGAGGTACCGCTCGGCGAGCCCCAGCAGCGCGTACTCCAGCGAGGCGAGCTCGCCGACCAGCGCGCGGACGTTGTGCCGCAGGTACAGCCGCAGGTCGGTGGCGACCTGGTCGTTGCGGGAGCGGCCGGCGCGCAGCTTGCCGCCGAGCGGGCCGAGCTTGGCCAGCAGGCCGCGCTCGAGGGCCTCGTGCACGTCCTCGTCGGCCTCGACCGGGGCGAAGGTGCCCGCGGCCACCTCCGCCGAGAGCTCGGTGAGCGCGCGCAGCATCTGCTCGAGCTCGTCGTCGGCGAGCAGCCCGGCGCGGTGCAGCACCCGGGCGTGGGCGCGCGAGCCGGCCAGGTCGTAGGGCGCCAGCCGCCAGTCGACGTCGGTGGACTTCGACAGCGCCGCCATCGCCGGCGACGGGCCGCCGCCGAAGCGGCCGCCCCACAGCCGGGTGGGCGAGGCGGGGGCGGTCGGGTCGGTCACGGGGTGCGTCCTCCGGGTGTCCGTGGGGTCGGTGCCTCGTCGGTGAGGTCGGTGTGCAGCTCGGGGTAGACCGCCGGGGTCCGGGCGGCCAGGGCGAGCAGCCGCTCGGCCAGCGCCGGCCCGCCGTCGGGCGCGCGGGAGACGGCGAGCAGCGTGTCGTCCCCGGCGATGGTGCCCAGGACGTCGGGCAGTCCCACCTTGTCCAGCGCCGAGGCGAGGAACTGCGCGGCCCCGGGCGGGGTGCGCAGCACCGCGAGGTTGGCGCTGCCCTCGGCGCCGGTGAGCAGGTCGGCCAGCAGCCGGGTGAGCCGGGCCGGGGCGGCCTGCGCCGGGCGCAGCGGGGCGTTCTCCGGCGGGAGCACGTAGGACGCCGGGGCGCCGTCGGACCCGCGCAGCTTGACCGCGCCGAGCTCCTCCAGGTCGCGGGAGAGCGTGGCCTGGGTGACCTCGACGCCGGACTCGGCCAGCAGCGCGGCGAGCTGGGTCTGCGAGGTGACCGGGCGGGCGGCGATCAGCTCGGCGATGCGGGCCTGCCGGGCCGACCGGGGCAGCGCACCGCTCACCCGGAGCGCTCCAGCAGCCACGTCAGCAGCGCCTTCTGCGCGTGCAGCCGGTTCTCCGCCTCGTCCCAGACGGCGCTCTGCGGCCCGTCGATCACGTCGGCGGCGATCTCCTTGCCGCGGTAGGCCGGCAGGCAGTGCAGGACGACGGCGCCGGCGGCGGCGCGGGCCAGCGCCGCCTCGTCGACGGCGTAGGGCAGGAACGGCGCGACCCGCGCCTCGTGCTCGCCCTCCTGCCCCATGGACACCCAGGTGTCGGTGGCCAGCACGTCGGCGCCGTCGGCGGCGGCCGCCGGGTCGGCGGTCCAGCGCACCGACCCGCCGGTCTCCGCGGCGATCTCCCCCGCCCGCTTGAGCACGTCGGGGGCGGGCTGGTAGCCCTCCGGGGAGCCGATCCGCACGTGCATGCCGGCGGTGGCGCCGCCGAGCAGGTAGGAGTGCGCCATGTTGTTGGCGCCGTCGCCGAGGTAGGTCAGCGTGCGCCCGGCGGGCGTGCCGTGGGCCTCGGCGACCGTCTGCAGGTCGGCCAGGACCTGGCAGGGGTGGAAGTCGTCGGTGAGCGCGTTGACCACCGGCACCCGGCTGGTGGCGGCCATGGTCTCCAGCCGGTCCTGGCCGAAGGTGCGCCAGACGATGGCGGCGACCTGGCGGTCGAGCACCCGGGTGGTGTCCTCGACCGGCTCGCCGCGGCCGAGCTGGCTGGTGCCGGCGTCGACGACGAGCGGGTAGCCGCCGAGCTCGGCGACGCCGACGGAGAACGACACCCGGGTGCGGGTCGAGGGCTTGTCGAACACCACCGCCACGGCCCGCGGCACCCCGTTCGGGGCCCGCAGCGGGGTGGGGGCGGCGTCGGTGTGCCGGGTCCGCTTGAGCTCGGCGGCCAGCGCGAGGACCTCGGCCTGCTCGTCGGGGGTGAGGTCGTCGTCGCGGGTGAGGTGCCGGGTCACTGGTCGGTCTCCTGCAGGGCGGTGTCGAGGGCGGCCGGCAGCGCGGCGAGGAAGGCGTCGACCTGGGCGTCGGTGAGCACCAGGGACGGCGCGAGCCGCAGCACGTCGGGAGCGACGGCGTTGGTGAGGAAGCCGGCGTCGCGCAGGGCGGCCTCCAGGGGCCCTGCGACGTCCCGGGCCAGGACGACGCCGAGCAGCGCACCCCTCCCCCGGACGCCGGTCACCGCGGCGGACCCGAGGCCCTCGACGCCGGCGGTGAACCGGTGCTCGAGCTCCTTGGCGCGCTCCAGCAGGCCCTCGTCGCGGATGGTGTCGAGGACGGCGAGGGCGGCCGCGGCGGCGATCGGGTTGCCGCCGAAGGTGGACCCGTGCGAGCCGGCGGTCATCAGGTCGGCGGCGTCGCCGAAGGCGAGGGTGGCGCCGAGGGGCAGGCCGCCGCCGAGCGCCTTGGCCAGCGTGACGAGGTCCGGCTGCAGCCCGTCGGCCTGGTGGGCGAACCAGTGCCCGGTGCGGCCGGTGCCGGTCTGCACCTCGTCGACGGCGAACAGGGCGCCGGCGGCCCGGGCGGTGTCGGCGGCGGCGGCCAGGTAACCGGCGGGCGCGGGCAGCACGCCGCCCTCGCCGAGCACCGGCTCCAGCAGCACCATCGCCGTCGCGTCGCCGACCGTGCCGGCCAGCGCGGCGGCGTCGCCGTAGGGGACGTACCGGACGCCGCCGGGCAGCGGGGCGAAGGCGGCGGCCTTGGACGGCTGACCGGTGAGCGCCAGCGCGCCCATGGTCCGGCCGTGGAAGGCGCCCTCGGCGGTGACCACCTCGGGCCGCCCGGTGAGCCGGCTGATCTTGAAGGCGGCCTCGTTGGCCTCGGCGCCGGAGTTGCAGAAGAACACCCGCCCGGGCCGGCCGGCCAGCTCCAGCAGCCGCTCGGCCAGCGCGACGCCGGGCTCGTGCATCGCCAGGTTGGACACGTGCCCGAGGGTCTGCGCCTGCCTCGTGATCGCCTCGACCACGCGCGGGTGGGCGTGGCCGAGGATCGTCGTGGCGATGCCGCCGAGCAGGTCGGTGTACTCGCGGCCGTCGACGTCCCACACGGTGGCGCCCTGCCCGCGCGCGAGCGCGACCGGCGGCGTCCGGTAGTTGCCCATCATCACCGCCGACCAGCGGCCGGCCAGCTCCTCGGTGCGGGTCATGCCGGCTCCTCCCCGGTGAGGGTGTGCGCCGGGACGACCATCGTCCCGGTGCCCTCGGTGGTGAACATCTCCAGCAGCAGGGCGTGCGGGGTGCGCCCGTCGACGACGGTGGCCCGCCGGACCCCGCCCTCGACCGCCCGCAGGCACGCGGCCATCTTCGGGACCATCCCGGCGTCCAGCGTCGGGAGGATCTCGGCCAGCTCGGCGGCGTCGATCTGCTGCACCAGCGAGTCGCGGTCGGGCCAGTCGGCGTAGAGGCCCTCGACGTCGGTGAGCACGACGAGCTTGACCGCCCCCAGCGCCACGGCCAGCGCGGCGGCGGCGGTGTCGGCGTTGACGTTGTGCACCACGCCGTCGCGGTCGGGTGCGACGGTGGCCACGACCGGGATCTTGCCCCGCTCGAGCAGCGCGGTGACCGGCGTCGGGTCCACGGCGACGACGTCACCGACCAGGCCGACGTCGACCGGCTCGCCGTCGACCACGGCGACGGTGCGCTCGGCGGTGAACAGCCCGCCGTCCTCCCCGGACAGGCCGACCGCCAGCGGGCCGTGGCCGTTGATCAGCCCGACCACCTCGGGGGTGACCTGGCCGGTGAGCACCATCCGGACGACGTCGACGGTCTCCTCGGTGGTGACCCGCAGGCCGCCGCGGAACTCGCTGTCGATGCCGAGCCGGCCGAGCATCCCGCTGATCTGCGGGCCGCCGCCGTGGACGACGACGGGCAGGATGCCGCAAGTCCGCAGGAACACCATGTCGTCGGCGAAGGCCCGGCGGCAGTCCTCGTCGACCATCGCGTGCCCGCCGTACTTGATCACCACGACGTTGCCGTGGAACTCCTTGAGCCACGGCAGCGCCCCGGTGAGGACGGCGACCTTCGCGGCGTCGCCCTCGGGGTCGTGCCGGCGCATGCGGCGGGTGGTGCCGACGCGCCGCCGCGGCGGCGGGGGCGCCTCGTCGACCCGGACGTCGGGCGGGGTGGGGTCCTCGTGAGTGCTCACGTCGAGTACGCCGAGTTCTCGTGCACGTAGGCGATCGACAGGTCGTTGGTCCAGATCGTGGCCTGCTCGGTGCCGGCCTTCAGGTCGACGTCGACGGTGACCGCCCGGCCGGTGAGGTCGACGCCCTCCCGGGGGTCGCCGATGGCGCCGCCGCGGCAGACGGTGACGCCGTTGATGGTGACGTCCACCCGGTCGGGCTCGAAGGCGGCGTCGGTGGTGCCGAGCGCGGCCAGCACCCGGCCCCAGTTGGGGTCGTTGCCGAACAGCGCCGTCTTGAGCAGGTTGTTGCGCGCGCACGCCCGGCCGGCGGTGAGCGCGTCCTGGACGGTCGCGGCGTTGCGCACGGTGATCGCGATGTCCTTGGTCGAGCCCTCGGCGTCGGCGAGCAGCTGCATGGCCAGGTCGGTGGCGGCGGCGGTGAGCGCCTCGGCCACCTCCCCGGGGGTCGGGGTGACCCCGCTGGCGCCGCTGGCCAGCACGATCACCGTGTCGTTGGTGGACAGGCAGCCGTCGGAGTCGACCCGCTCGAAGCTGACGCCCGTCGCCTGCCGCAGCGCCGGACCGAGCACGTCGGCGGATACCACCGCGTCGGTGGTGAGGACGACGAGCATCGTGGCCAGGCTCGGCGCGAGCATGCCCGCGCCCTTGGCCATGCCGCCGACGGTCCAGCCGTCCCGGGTCTGCACGGTGGTCTTGGGCACGCTGTCGGTGGTCATGATCGCCCGCGCGGCGTCGGCCCCGCCGTCGGCCGACAGCGCCTTCGCCGCGTCGGTGACGCCGGGCAGCAGCCGGTCCATCGGCAGCCGGACGCCGATGAGCCCGGTCGACGCGACCGCGACGTCGATGGCACCCAGGCCGAGCTCGGTGGCGGTGTGCTCCGCGGTGGCGTGGGTGTCGCCGAAGCCCTCGGTGCCCGTGCAGGCGTTGGCGCCCCCGGAGTTGAGGATCACCGCCCGCAGCCGCCCGTCGAGCAGCACCTGGCGGCTCCACAGCACCGGCGCGGCGGGGAAGCGGTTGGTGGTGAAGACGGCGGCCGCGGCGTCCTGCGGGCCGTCGTTGACGACCAGCGCGACGTCGGGGTCGCCGCTGGACTTCAGGCCCGCGGCGACCCCGGCCGCCCGGAACCCGGCCGGTGCGGTGACGCTCACGGGGCCACCCCCACGACCGGCAGGCCGGTGGTCTCGGGCAGGCCGAGGGCGAGGTTGGCGCACTGCACGGCCGCGCCGGCGGTGCCCTTGACGAGGTTGTCGACGGCGGCGACGACGACCAGCCGGTGCGCGTCGGGGTCGACGGCGACCTGCAGCGCGACGGTGTTCGCGCCGAGCACCTGCGCCGTCGTGGGCCACTGCCCCTCGGGCAGCAGGTGCACGAACGGCTCGTCGCCGTAGGCCTTCTCGTAGGCGGCGCGGACGGCGGCCGTGTCGACCGCCGGACCGGCGCCGTCGGCCAGCGGCGCGGTGCAGGTGGCGAGGATGCCGCGGCTCATCGGCACCAGCGTCGGGGTGAAGCTGACGGTGACGTCGCGGCCGGCCGCGGCGGAGAGGTTCTGCACCATCTCCGGGGTGTGCCGGTGCGCCCCGCCGACGCCGTAGGCGCTGGCCGAGCCCATGACCTCGCTGCCGAGCAGGTGCGGCTTGGCGGCCTTGCCCGCGCCGGACGTGCCGCTCGCGGCCACCACGACGACGTCGGGTCCGGCCAGGCCGGCGGCCAGCGCGGGGGCGAGGGCCAGGCTGACCGCGGTCGGGTAGCAGCCCGGCACGGCGATCCGCCGCGCGCCGGTCAGCTCCGCGCGCCGGCCGGGCAGCTCGGGCAGGCCGTAGGGCCAGGAGCCGGCGTGCTCGGAGCCGTACCAGCGGGTCCAGGCGGCGGGGTCGTTCAGTCGGTGGTCGGCGCCGCAGTCGATCACCAGGGTGTCCGGGGGCAGCTGCGCGGCGACGGCGGCGGACTCCCCGTGCGGCAGCGCGAGCACGACGACGTCGTAGCCGGCGAGGTCGGCAGGTGCGCTGGTCCGCACCTCCAGGTCGGCGAAGGGCAGCAGGTGCGGCTGCAGCTCGCCCAGGCGTCGGCCGGCGCTCGCGTTGGCGTGCACCCCGGCCAGCCGCAGGTTGGGGTGCCCGGCCAGCAGCCGGCACACCTCTCCCCCGGCGTACCCGGTGGCGCCGGTGACCCCGACCGTCCACGTCTGCACACTCGTCACGGTGCATGACCATACATGCTTGTGCATGGTCTTCCAGCTGGGAGGTCAGGAGGTACTCCCTGGCGCAGTCGTGCTCTGCCCCGCCCGTGGGGGCAGAGCACGAGCACACGGGGCTCGCCTCCTCGTGCTCTGCCCCGCAGATGGGGGCAGAGCACGACCGTGCACGGAGGAGGACCTCAGGCCAGCGGGTCGCCCTCGCCGTAGGGGACCAGCCGCAGCCGGCGCGCGTCACCGGTGGGCGTGGTGGCGCGCAGGGTCTCCAGGGAGTCGACGCCGGCACGGACGAACCGCCCCGACCACTGGTCGAGCTCGCCGGCGGCGATGGCGACGACGAGGTCGACGACGTCCTCCGGGCGGGTCCACTCGGTGCGGCCGGCGTGCACCGGCATGGCGCGGGTCATCGCGGTGTCGACCACGCCGGGCGCCACGTCGAACGCCCGCACGCCGTGCGCCGCGCCGGCCAGGTCGAGGGACTCGGTGAGCCGGACCTGCGCGGTCTTGCCCGCCGAGTAGGCGCTGTAGAGCGGGTTGGCCCGCGTGGCGATCCCGCTGGACAGCCCGATCACCCGCCCGCCGCCGGCGGCGAGCATCCCGGGCAGCACGGCGCGGGCGAGCAGGAACGGACCGCGCACCTGGCTCTCCACCACCGACCACCACTGGTCGGGGTCGGCCTGCCAGAGCGGCACCTCGGCGGCGTCGATCAGCCCGGCGTTGTTGACCAGCAGCCCGACCGGGCCGAGCTCCGCCGTCACCCGCGCGACGGCGGCGTCGACGGCCGCGGGGTCGGTGACGTCGGCGGGCAGCGCGAGGGTGCGCGCGCCGGTGGCCGCGGCGACGTCGTCCATCGCCGCCCGCAGCCGGCCGCCGCCGCGGGCCAGCCCGGCGACGGCGGCGCCGCGGGCGGCCAGCCCCTCGGCGAGGTGCCGGCCGATGCCCGCCGACGCCCCGGTGACGAGCGCGACGAGCCCGCTCAGGTCAGGCGTCACCGCTGCGCAGGGTGATCCCCTGCAGCTCCACGACCGCGACGACGCCCGCGCGCACCCGGGCGACGTCCTCGGCGGTCAGCGTGCGGTCGGGGGCGCGCAGCACCAGCGAGTACGCCAGCGAGCGCGACCCCGGCGGCACCGGCGGGCCGGCGTAGACGTCGAACAGGCGCACCGACTCGAACAGCTCGCCGGCCCCGCCGCGCACCAGCGACTCGACGTGCGCGGCGGTGATCGCGTCGGGCACCACGAAGGCGAGGTCGAGGAACACCGGCGGGAAGGCCGAGATCGGCGGGCCCACCGGCACCGGCGCTGGGGGCAGCGCGTCGACGTCGAGCTCCATGACGCAGGTGCGGGCCGGCAGGTCCAGCGCCGCGCACACCCGCGGGTGCAGCTCGCCGGCGTACCCGACGACGCGGGCGTCCTCGCCCTCGCCGACGACGAGCTCGGCGCAGCGGCCGGGGTGCCAGGGGGCGCGCTCGCCGGGGCGGACGAACAGCCGCACGCCGGCGGCCTCGGCGACCAGCCGGGCGGCCTCCACCGCGTCGGCCCACCCGGCCGGGCGGCCCGGGCCCCACCAGCCGCGGGGCTCGCGGGCGCCGGTGAGTGCTACGGCCACGTGCCAGGGCTGGTCGGGGACGGCGCCCAGCAGCGCGGCGAGGGTGTCGTCGTCGGGCCGCCGGTCGACGCCGGGGACCGGCGTCGGGGTGCGGCCGCCGCCGGGGAAGACCGCGCCGTGCTCGAAGAGGGCGACGTCGCGCCGGCCGCGGGCGAGGTTGCGGGCCAGCGTGGCGAGCAGGCCGGGCAGCAGCGTGGTGCGCAGCGCCGGCTCCTCCTCCGACAGCGGGTTGCGCACCAGCACGACCTGGCGGCGCTCGTCGTCGCCGGGCAGGCCGAGGGTGTCGGGCACGCCCAGCCCGACGAACGGGTAGGCCGGCGCCTCGACGTAGCCGGCCTCGGCCAGCGTCCGGCCGATGCTGCGGCGGCGGCGCTGGGTCTCGGTGAGCCCGCGCCCGGGCGGTGCGGTGGGCAGCACCGAGGGGACGTCGTCGTAGCCGGCCAGCCGGACGACCTCCTCGACGAGGTCGGCGGGGTCGGTGAGGTCGGGACGCCACGACGGCGGGGTGACGGTGAGCCGGTCGCCGTCGGCCTCGACCGTGCAGCCGACCGCGCCGAGCAGCTCGACCACCGTCGCCGCGGTGTACGGCACGCCGGCGACCCGGCCGGGCTGCGCGGCGTCCAGCAGGATGACGGGGCGCGGGCCGCGGGTGTCGACGTCGACCGGGCCGCCGACGACGCGGGCGCCGCCGTACTCGGCCAGCAGCGCCGCGGCGCGGGCCAGCGCGACGACGGTCATCTCCGGGTCGACGCCGCGCTCGAAGCGCTTGGCGGCCTCGCTGGGCAGCCGGTGCCGGCGGGCGGTGCGGGCCACGCCGGTGGGCTCCCAGTGGGCGGCCTCGAGCAGCACGTTGCGGGTGCCGTCGCCGATCTCGGTGGACGCCCCGCCCATGACCGCGGCCAGCCCGATCGGGCCGGTGTCGTCGGTGATGAGCAGGTCGTCGGGCGACAGCGCGCGGTCGGCGCCGTCGAGGGTGGTCAGCCGCTCGCCCTCCCGCGCCCGGCGGACGACGATCGGCCCGGTGACCGCGTCGCGGTCGAAGGCGTGCATCGGCTGGCCGAGCTCGAGCATGACGTAGTTGGTGACGTCGACGGCCAGCGAGATCGACCGGACGCCGGACTGCGCCAGCCGGCGGCGCATCCACCACGGGCTCGGCGCGGTGGGGTCGAGCCCCTCCACGGCCAGCATCGAGAAGCGGTCGCAGCGGTCGGCGTCGGCGACGGCGACCTCCCACGCCGGCTCGCCGGCGGCCTCCACCGCGGCCGCCGCGGCGCCGGGGTCGCGCCAGCCGACGGCCAGCCCGGTGCCCACCTCGCGGGCGATGCCGCGCATGGCCAGGCAGTAGCCGCGGTCAGGGGTGACGGCCAGCTCGACCACGACGTCGTCGAGGCCCACCACCGGGCGGGCGTCGGCGCCCGGCTCGGGCCCCTCCCCGCCGGAGGCGAGCACCAGGATCCCGGCGTGGTCCTCGCCGGTGCCGAGCTCGCGCGCCGAGCAGATCATCCCGTCGGAGACGTGGCCGTAGGTCGTGCGCGCGGCGATCGCGAACCCGCCGGGCAGCACCGCGCCGGGCAGCGCGACGACGACCGCGTCGCCCACGGCGAAGTTCGTGGCACCGCAGACGACGCCCCGGGGCTCCGCCTCCCCGACGTCGACCCGGCAGTACCGGATCGGCTTCTTGAACCCGGTGAGCTCCTCGATCTCCAGCACCCGCCCGACCACCAGCGGGCCGGTGACCTCGGCCGGGCGGTGGACCTCCTCGACCTCCAGGCCCAGCCGGACGAAGGTGGCGTCGAGCTCCTCGACCGTCGTCCCGGCGGGGACGTCGACGTACTCGGCCAGCCAGCCGACGGGGACCCTCACTGCTCCACTCCGAACGCCGTGGTGAACCGGACGTCGCCCTCGACGATGTCGCGCATGTCCGCGACGCCCGAACGGAACTGCAGCGCCCGCTCGATGCCGACGCCGAAGGCGAAGCCGCTGAACTCCTCCGGGTCGACGCCGCAGGCGACGAGCACCCGCGGGTTGACCATCCCGCAGCCGCCCCACTCGACCCAGCGCGGGCCGTCGCGGTGCTCGGGGAACCACACGTCGAACTCCGCCGACGGCTCGGTGAACGGGAAGTACGACGGCCGCCAGCGGGTGACCGCCTCCGGACCGAACAGCGAGCGGGCCAGGTGGTCGAGCGTGCCGCGCAGGTGCGCCATGGTGAGCCCACGGTCGACGGCCAGGCCCTCGACCTGGTGGAACACCGGGGTGTGCGTCGCGTCGAGCTCGTCGGTGCGGTAGACCCGCCCGGGCGCCACGACGTACACCGGCGGCCGGCGCGAGAGCAGCGTGCGCGCCTGCACCGGGCTGGTGTGCGTCCGCAGCACCAGGCCGCCGTCCTCGGGCGCGACGAACAGCGTGTCCATCATCGAGCGCGCCGGGTGGTCGGGGCGGATGTTGAGCGCGTCGAAGTTCAGCCACTCGGCCTCGAGCTCGGGGCCGTCGGCCACCTCGTAGCCCATGCCGACGAACACGTCGGCGATCCGCTCCATCAGCGTGGTGATGGGGTGCCGCGCGCCGCGCGGGGTGCGGTCCCAGGGCAGCGTGACGTCGACCCGCTCCTCGGCCAGCACCCGCTCGTCGCGCTCGGCCTCCAGCACCGCGCGGCGGGTGTCGTAGGCCTCCGTGACGGCGACCCGCGCCGCGTTGACCCGCTTGCCGGCGTCGGCCCGGGCGGCCGGGGGCAGCGCACCGAGCTCGCGGCGGGCCAGCGGCACGGGCGCCCGGTCACCGAGGTGGGCCGGGCGGACGGCGGCCAGCGCGTCGAGGTCTGCGGCCTTCGCGAAGGCCTCGCGGGCCGCGGCGACGGCGGCGTCGAGGGCCTCGGCGGAGAGGGCCGCGACCTGCTTGGGGTCGTAGGGGTCGTTGGCGCCGGACACGGGAGGCCATTCTGCCCGCCATCCCCTCCCGGCCGCCCCCGGGTTCCCGGGCCGGCCGTCCCGCCCCGTGACGAGATCGGCGGTCTCGTGGCCATCAGCGCCGCACGGCCACGAGATCGGCGATCTCGGTGTGGGTGGAGGGGGTGTCCGGGGCGGCTGCCAGGATCGGCGGCGCACGGCGAGCACGGACACAGCGAGCACGGACACAGCGAGCACGGACACAGCGAGCACGGACACAGCGAGCACGGACACAGCGAGCACGGACACAGCGAGCACGGACACAGCGAGCACGGACACAGCGAGCA
>NZ_JBJGYP010000058.1:0-15926 GCF_054050055.1 Geodermatophilus sp. SYSU D00814 | reverse complement strand
TGGTGCGCGACCCGGTTGGGCCGCCGCACGGGCGGGGCAGGGGCCGGGGGGGCGGGGGTGGTGTGCGGCGGATGGGCGCCGGGCACTTCCGCGGAAGTGCCCGGGGAGGTCCTCCGGTGACCGTGCACTTCATCGGCGCCGGCCCGGGCGCGGCCGACCTGGTCACGCTGCGCGCGGCGCGGATCATCGCCACCGCCCCGGTCTGCCTCTACGCCGGCGCGCTGGTGCCCCGCGAGCTGCTCGCCACCGCCCCGCCCGGCGCGCGGCTGGTCGACACCGCCGACCTCGACCTCGACGCCATCACCGCCGAGCTCGTCGCCGCGCACGCGGCCGGGCACGACGTCGCCCGGCTGCACTCCGGCGACCCGTCGGTGTACAGCGCGATGGCCGAGCAGATGCGCCGGCTCGACGCCGCCGGCGTGCCCTACGACGTCGTCCCGGGGGTGCCCGCGTTCGCCGCCGCGGCCGCGTCGCTCAAGCGGGAGCTCACCGTGCCCGGCGTGGGGCAGACCGTGGTGCTCACCCGCACCAGCGCGCGGTCCACGCCGATGCCGCCGGGGGAGGAGCTGGCCGCCTACGCCGCCACCGGGGCCACGCTGGTGCTGCACCTGGCCGTGCAGCGGATCGCCGAGCTCGCGCCGCAGCTGGCCGCGCACTACGGCGACGACGGCCCGGTCGCCGTCGTCGCCCGGGCCAGCCGCGACGACGAGCTGGTGCTGCGCGGCACGCTCGCCGACATCGCCGGGCAGGTCGAGGCCGCGGGCGTGCGGCGGACGGCGGTCGTCGTCGTGGGCCCGGTGCTCACCGCCGAGCAGTTCCCCGACAGCCACCTGTACTCGACGGCGCGGTGCCGTCAGGCCTGACCCACGACCTCACCGGCGCGGTCGATCACCACGACGTCGACCTCGACCGGCGCCCTCCTCAGCACGCCGAGCGCCGTCTCCCGGGCGCCCGCGGCCACCAGGTCGCCGAGCGGCAGCCCGGCCGCCTGGCACTGCCGCAGCGCGTCGAGCGCGGTGTTCGCGCCGCGCACGCCCTCGACCAGCTCGCGCGGGCCGCCCGCGCCGGCCACCCGGGCGGCGAGGGAGTCGAAGGACACCTGCGAGCGGCCCGAGTGCAGGTCGAGGTGGCCGTCGGCGAGCTTGGCCAGCTTGCCGATGCCCCCGGCGACGGTCAGCCGCGGCACCGGGTGGCGGCGCAGGTACTTGAGCACCGCGCCGGCGAAGTCGCCCATGTCCAGCAGCGCGTCCTCGGGCAGCCCGTGCAGCTCCTGCACCGTCCGCTCGCTGGTCGAGCCGGTGCACCCGGCGACGTGGGTGCGCCCGGCCGCGCGGGCGACGTCGATGCCGCGGCGGATCGAGTCGATCCACGACGAGCACGAGTAGGGCACGACGACGCCGGTGGTGCCCAGCACCGACAGCCCGCCGACGATCCCCAGCCGCGGGTTCCACGTCCGGCGCGCCAGCTCCGCGCCGTGCTCGATGGACACCTCGACGACGACGTCGCCGCTGCCGCCGTGCCGGTGCGCCACCATGGCCACGTGCTCGCGCACGAACTGCCGCGGCATCGGGTTGATCGCCGGCTCGCCCACCGCCAGGGGCAGGCCCGGCTTGGTCACCGTGCCCACGCCCTCCCCCGCCCGGAAGACGACGCCGCTGCCCGGCTCGCCGTGCGCCACCCGCACGCCCACCAGGGCGCCGTGGGTGACGTCGGGGTCGTCGCCGGCGTCCTTGACGACCGCCGCGCGGGCCGCGCCGGGCTCGAGCGCCTCCGTGGCCAGCGCGAAGGACGGGTGCCGGTCGTGGGGCAGGTGGATGGTCACCGGGTCGGGGAACTCGCCGGTGAGCAGCGCGGTGTAGGCCGCGGTGGCCGCCGCCGTCGCGCACGCGCCGGTGGTCCACCCGTGCCGCAGCCCGGAGGCGCCGTCCCTGCCCACGCGCCCATGATCCCCGGAGCCCGGCCGTGACCGGGCAGGTCCTCGTGCTCGGCGGCACCGGCGAGGCGCGGCGGCTGGCCGCGGCGCTGGTGGCCGAGGGCGTCGACGTGCTCTCCAGCCTCGCCGGGCGGGTGGCCGACCCGCTGCTGCCCGAGGGCCAGGTGCGGGTCGGCGGCTTCGGCGGCGCCGACGGGCTGGCCGACTGGCTGGCCACCCACCGGCCGGCCGCCGTGGTCGACGCCACCCACCCCTTCGCCGCGCGGATCACCGCCAACGCCGCCGCGGCGGCCGCCCGGCACGGCACGCCGCTGCTGCGGCTGCAGCGCCCCGGCTGGACCCCGGGACCGGGGGACGACTGGCGCTACGTGGACTCGCTGGACGCGGCGGCCGAGGCCGTGCACGGGCGCGGCACGGTCTTCCTCACCACCGGCCGGCAGGGCGTCGGCGCCTTCGCCGCACTGCCCGGGCGGGTGCTGGTGCGCGCGGTCGACCCGCCCGACGAGCCGCTGCCGGCCGGGGCGACGTTGCTGCTGGCCCGCGGCCCGTTCACGGTGGAGGAGGAGGTGGCGCTGATGCGCGAGCACGGCGTCGCCGTCGTCGTCGCCAAGGACTCCGGCGGGCACCTGACCGAGGCCAAGCTCACCGCCGCCCGCCGGCTCGGGCTGCCCGTCGTCCTGGTGCGCCGGCCACCGCTGCCGGCAGGGGTCGCCGTGGTGGGCACCGTCGAGGAGGCGCTGCGCTGGGTGCGGGAAACCGGTTGAGACGCGTCGGTGCCGGATCGCAGGATGGCGCCTCGTGGAACCGATGACCGAGACGCAGGTGCGCCGCTCCTTCGTCAACTGCTCGAAGGGCGAGGCGACCTCCGCCACGCTGCCGCGCGACCTGGCCGACCTGCCGTGGGACGAGCTCGAGGTGCTCGGCTGGCGCGACGCCAAGGCGCCGCTGCGCGGCTACCTCGTGGTGCAGCGGGAGGGGCGGCCGGTCGGCATCGCGCTGCGTGCCGCGGAGTCGCGGATGTCGGCCCGCCGCAGCGTGATGTGCCTGCTGTGCCGGTCCACGCAGTCCGGTGACGCGGTGTCGCTGTTCACCGCGCGGCGGGCCGGTGAGGCCGGGCGCAACGGCAACACGGTGGGCACCTACGTGTGCGCCGACCTCGGCTGCGCCGCCCGCGCCCGCACCGAGATCCCGCCGTGGCTGCACGACCGCGACCCGCTCCTCGTGGGCGAGGAGCGGGTCGCGGAGCTGCGCGGGCGGGTCGGGGAGTTCCTCGCCGCCGTCCTGGGGTGACCCCGCCGCTCAGGCGGCGGTGATCCGGGAGCGGACCGCTCACCCGGACGGGCCGCTCACCGGGGGCAACGGGTAGCGGAGGCCGCCGCGGGCTACCTACCGGGGGTGACCGGACCCGTTCCGCTGACCGACGCGCTGCAGGAGCTCCGCGACGCGGTGGCGCACGCCCCGCTCGGCCTGGCCACCCCCGGCCGCGAGGCGACCGCCCGCACCGCGCGGGCCGTCGTCGACCAGGTCGACGACTACCTGCTGCCCCGGCTGCGCGACCTCGACGCCCCACTGCTGGCGGTGGTCGGCGGCTCGACCGGCGCCGGCAAGTCCACGCTGGTCAACAGCGTGCTGCGCGCGAAGGTGACCGCGCCCGGCGTGCTGCGGCCGACCACCCGCGCGCCGGTGCTGGTCTGCTCGCCGGCCGACCTCGCCGCGTTCTCCGGCGACCGCGTGCTCCCGCACCTGCCCCGCACGACCGGCGGGGGCGAGAGCGCCCGTGACGTCACCGGGGGGTTGCGGCTGGTGCCCAGCGAGGCGCTGCCCGCCGGGCTGGCGCTCATCGACGCCCCCGACGTCGACTCGGTGGTGGAGGCCAACCGCGACCTCGCCGGGCAGCTGCTGTCGGCCGCCGACCTGTGGGTGTTCGTGACGACGGCGGCGCGCTACGCCGACGCCGTCCCGTGGGACCTGCTGCGCACGGCGCAGGAGCGGGGCACCGCGCTGGCCGTCGTGCTCGACCGGACGCCGCCGGAGGCGGTGACCGAGGTCGCCGCCGACCTCGCCTCGATGCTGCAGCGCGGCGGGCTGGGCGGCGCGCGGCTGTTCGTCGTCGAGGAGCGGCCGCTGACCGACGGCTTCCTGCCCGAGGACCAGGTCGCCCCGCTGCGCGACTGGCTGCGGGGCCTGGCCGCCGACCAGGAGCAGCGCGCCGCCGTGGTGCGGCAGACCCTGGCCGGGGCGCTGGAGAGCCTCGACGGGCGGGTGGCCGCGGTGGCCGACGGGGTCGACGAGCAGGCCGCGGCCGCGCGCGGCCTGGCCGACGCCGCCGACGCCGCCTACGGCGGCGCGCGTGCCGCCGTCGCCGAGGGCGTGGGCAACGGCAGCCTGCTGCGCGGGGAGGTGCTCGCCCGCTGGCAGGACTTCGTCGGCACCGGGGAGTGGATGCGCTCGCTGCAGAGCCAGGTGGGGCGGCTGCGCGACCGGATCGGAGCGGCGCTCACCGGCCGGCCGTCGACGGCGGACTCGCTGTCCGGGGCGCTGGAGTCCGGCGTGGAGACGCTGCTGCGGTCGGAGGCCGACCGCGCCGCCGAGCGCACGGTCACCGCGTGGCGCTCGCTGCCCGGCGGTGCGGCGCTGGTGGCGGGGCGGGAGGAGGACCTGGGCGCGACCTCGCCGGACTTCGCCCCGGCCGCCGCCGAGGAGGTGCGCGACTGGCAGGGGTACGTGCTGGACCTGGTCCGCGAGGAGGGCGCGAGCCGGCGGTCCCGGGCGCGGCTGCTGTCCTGGGGGGTGAACGGCGCCGGGGCGGTGGTCATGGTCGCCGTCTTCGCCTCGACGGCGGGGCTGTCGGGGGCGGAGCTGGCGATCGCCGGCGGGACGACCGCGGTGGGGCAGCGGGTGCTGGAGGCGGTGTTCGGCGACGCCGCGGTGCGCGCGCTGGCCGCCCGCGCCCGCGCCGACCTCGACGCCCGCGCCACCCGGCTGCTGGGCACAGAGCAGGACCGCTTCGACGAGCTGCTGGGCGTCGTCGCAGGCGCCCCCGACGCGGCCGACCGGCTGCGGGCCGCCGTCGCCACGCTCGCCGCGGCCCGGGGCGTGGCCGCGTGAGGGGTCGGGAGACGCCGCTGGCCGACCGGCTGGCCGCGCTGCGCGAGGCGGTCGGGGTGGCCGAGGGGCGGCTGGAGGTGCCCGAGGTGGGCGCGGCCCGGCAGCTGCTGGCCAAGGCCGGGGCCCGGGAGGCGCTGGGCGACGCGACCGTCGTCGCGCTGGCCGGCGCCACGGGCAGCGGCAAGTCCACGCTGTTCAACGCGCTGTCCGGGGCGGAGGTGAGCACCCCGGGGGTGCGGCGGCCGACGACCGGCGTGGCGCACGCCAGCGTCTGGGGCGAGCACGGCGCCGACCGGCTGCTCGACTGGCTGGAGGTCCCGCGGCGGCACCGGGTGGACGACGGCGACCCGGCCCTCGACGGGCTGGTGCTGCTGGACCTGCCCGACCACGACAGCGTGCGGCTGGAGAACCGGCTGGAGGTCGACCGGCTGGTGCAGCTGGTCGACGTCCTGGTGTGGGTGCTCGACCCGCAGAAGTACGCCGACGACGCCGTGCACACCCGCTACCTCGCGCCGCTGGCCGGGCACGCGGGGGTGCTGCTGGTGGTGCTCAACCAGGTCGACCGGCTCGACGAGGCGGCGGTGGTGGCGTGCCTGGCCGACCTGCGCCGGCTGCTCGACGAGGAGGGCCTGGCGGGGACGCCGGTGCTGCCCACCGCGGCCCGCAGCGGCCTGGGGCTGCCGGAGCTGCGTGCCGAGCTGGCCCGCCGGGTGGGTGCGCGCAGGGCGGCCACCGACCGGCTCACGGCCGATGCCCGCGCCGCGGCCGGCGCGCTCGCCGTCCACTGCGCGCCCGACCTCGGCCGCGACCGCGGACCCGGCCGCGCCGCCCGCGACGAGCTCACCGGGGCGCTGGCCGACGCCGCGGGGGTGCCTGCGGTCGTCGGCGCGGTGGAGCGCTCGGCCCGCCGCAGCGGCACCGCGCACACCGGCTGGCCGCTGCTGCGGTGGACGCGGAAGCTGCGGGCCGACCCGCTGTCGCGGCTGCACCTGGGCGACGAGCGGTCGCGCACGTCGCTGCCGCAGGCGGGAGCGGTGCAGCTGGCCGGCATGGACGCCGCGCTGCGCCGGGCCCGCGACGACGCCGGCCGCGGGCTGCCCCCGGCCTGGCGCGACGAGCTGCGACGCACCACCGAGGACGTCGGCGAGCGGCTGCCCGACCGGCTCGACCGCGCCGTCGCCGGCACCGACCTGGGGCCGGACCGCACGCCGCTGTGGCAGCGCGCCGTCGGCGGCCTGCAGTGGCTGCTCGCGCTGGTGGCGCTGGCCGGGGCGCTGTGGCTGATCGGGCTGGTCGCGCTCGGGCTGCTGCAGCTCGACGACGTCGTCCCGCTGCCCCGGGTGCAGGGCATCCCGCTGCCCACGGTGCTGCTCGTGCTCGGCCTGCTGGCCGGGGTGCTGCTCGCGGTCCTGTCCCGGCCGCTGGTGGCCGCCGGCGCCAGACGCCGGGCGCGCACGGCCAGGCGACGGCTCACCGCCCGGGTCGCGGAGGTGGCCGACGAGGAGGTGCTGGCACCGGTGGCGGAGGTGCGCGCCGAGCACGACCGCTACTGCGCGGCGGTGGGGCGGGCCGCGTCCTGACGTGCGGCACCGGCAGGCGTGGACACCGGGTGCCGGGACGGCCAGGCTGGCCCTCCGTACCGGCGAGGGGAGCGGTCGATGGCTGCGCGCTACGAGTACAAGGTCGAGGAGATCCGCGAGGGCATGCTCGGCGGCAAGATGTCCGGCGACAAGCTCGAGGGGGTCCTCAACGCGCGCGCCCGTGAGGGCTGGCAGCTCAGGGCGATCACCGCCGTCCAGGTGAAGGGCCGCATCGGGCCCGGCGGCGTCGAGGGCGTGCTGGTGACCTTCGAGCGGCCCCTCGTCTGAGCTCCCCGACAGCGGTCGGGGAGCTGTCAGTTCGGGTTCAGGTCCTCGATCCTCCCCAGCAGCCAGAGGCGGACGTCGGCGAGGCGGTCCTCCCGGGAGGCGGCCAGCTGCTCGCGCAGTCGCTCGCGGTCCTCGCGGGACGGGTCGTCGATCACGTCGAGATCCCGTACCCAGCGGAGCCCGCTTCTACTGCTCAGGAGCTGCGGACGGCGAGCAGGGTCGCGGCGAGCAGGACCACCGAGCTCAGCGCGACGAGGGTCCCGGCGGCCACCCGGCCGGTGCGTGGCCGGAGCAGACGGGCGCCGGCGAGCACCAGGCACACACCGACCAGCAGCAGGACACCCCTGGGCCGTCCACCTGGTGTCCAGCCAGGTGTCGGCCGTCCGGCACGGGCGGCAGGCCGTGACGGTGCAGCCGTGGGTGTCCGTGCACGCGGTCATCACGCCGAGGTCCGCGGCGCAGCTGCCCAGCGTGGCGATGACGGCCATCACGGCGAGGGCTGCGGTCAGCGGCGCCCGCGCGTTCGGCCGGGGAGCGGGCGCCCGGAGCCGAGGCTCGCTCATCCGTGGCCGTGACCAGGGACCAGCTCGTCTCGGGCGTCGGGCACGGCGACAGCCTCGACGGGCGACCGCCCACGGGCGATCACACCCGCGGAGCGGTGTTCGCGGGTGTGATCGCCCTGGATCAGAAGGGCGGTGGGTCGTCGTCCGGGTCGGGCGGCCCGTCGGCTTCCGGTGGTGGCTCGGGTGTCGGCGGTGGTCGCAGGCCCGGTGGCCGGGTGGTCCGGGTGATGCCGGACGGGGTGGTGACGGTCAGCGTGCCGTCGTCGCTCATCTCGAACCGCCAGCCGCGGGCGAAGGTCTTCACGCGGTGGTGGCTGCGGCAGAGGCAGCACAGGTTGGCGCAGTCGGTGGCCCCGCCCTCGGCGTGGGGGAGGACGTGGTCGGCGTCGGCCCAGCCGACCCGCTGCCCGCAGGTGGGCATCCGGCAGGTGCGGTCGCGGGTGCGCACGAACGCCTGCTGGGCGGCCGAGGGCGTGTAGCCGTCCCGGCCCGCGGGCCGGTCGAGCACCGCGCACCCGCACTCGGCGTCCGCGGGGTGGTCGGGGCAGCCGCGGGCGGCCAGCCGGCGCAGCCGGTCCAGCGGGGCCGTCGCCCGGAGCGTCCCGTCGTCCTCGGTGAGTGCGACGGTCACCGTGCCGCCTTCGGGGGTCTGCACGCCGAGTGCGTCGAGCTGTCGCAGCAGTTCGCGCAGGTGGGTGGCGGTGATCGGCAGTCCGTTCACCGCCCCGGCCTGGTCCGAGCGGCCGGCCAGCGACGCCAACGACGCGATGATCTGCAGGTGCGCGGTGACCGCCATCCCAGCCTGCCAGGGGCGCTGCAGCAGGTCGGCGAACACGGCGGTGCGCAGCTGCCCGATCGGCCGCGGATCGCCGTCGGCCTTCAGCATCCGCGCCAGCGCGTCGACGGTCGCGTGGCAGGCGGCGGCCACGTCGGTGGGCAGGTCGGCGGCGATCGTGCTCATCCCGTCCGACGGCGAGGGGTAGACGCGCACGTCCGAGCGCCTTCGGCGGTGTTGCGCCGTTCGTCGATGGCCTCCGAGCCGGCTTCCAGCAGGAGTTCGAGTGCCCGCTTCTTGACCTTCCCCACGGTCAGGCCGGCCGCCTCGGGCAGCACCACCGCCTCGATGCGCCGGGCGAGCGCCGGGGTGGTGTGCTGCAGCACGTCGGCCAGCGCCCTGGCGCGCGCCTCGTCCAGCTCCCCGGCGGCGAGCGCCGCCCAGGTGGCGGGCAGTCGTTCGCGGTAGGTCCAGGCGCGGGTGGCCAGGTGGTTGGCGGTACCCCGGCCGCAGTTGAGCACCACCGCCAACTCGGCGGTGAAGAACTCCGACACCCCCGGCAACTCACCATCGGGCTTCCACGACCGCGCACCTGGCGTGCCGGGAGCGGGGTCGGCATCGGAAGGGCGGGCCTCGGCCAGCCGCAGCACCAGCTCCGCTTCGTAGGCCGCCTCCATCGCCCGACGCTGCTGCACCCGCTGCAGCTCGACGGCGGCCTGCTCGTCGGAGAGCACCGCCACCGGCAGCCGCGGCACCTGTACGGGCCGCTCCACGAGCCACCCGGCGAGCGCCCGCTCCACCGGTGACACGTACTCCGCGACCTCCACGACCCCGAACCTACGCACCGGGTACGACAGTTCCCGCAGGTCAGACGGGGGCCTGGTCGGCAGCCGGTGAGGACCCCGCCGGCCTGCGATCGGGCGGCACCACTCCGCTCCAGGACGTCGAGCGGCGGCCGATGACAGGAGACGTGGGGCGGTGGGCACGGGCACCGAGCGTCTGCGCCCGTGCGTCGCGCAGTGGCCGGAGTCCCGTCCGATGACCTCATCCGCAGGAGGACCACGATGTCTCGTCCCGACCCCCACCAGGACCCGTGGCACGGGCCGGACCCGAGCTTCCTCGGTGAGGAGTCCCAGGGCGGGATGGGCAACCACGCCGGACCCGAACTGGCCCTCGCGCGGCTGCTGAACTGGGTGCTCGGCCGCAGGGGTGGCCGCGACACCCGCGAGGCCATCGAGGCCCGCGCACGGAAGGCCCGCCTCCGGGACGAACGCCGGGCCGCCAAGCGCTTCCGCTGACACTCCCACCCCCGCGCACCACGAGGTCCGGCGACGCATCCAGCGCCGACGGGCTCCACGACGAGCGAGTGACGACGTCCGAGGCGTCCATGGCGCGCTCGCAGCGGCGGTCTGCCGCCGTGAGCAGCGCTCGCGTGGCCGCCGTGGTGACGGCCCTCGCGCGGACGGCGCCCGGAGGCGTGCTGTTCCACTGCGCCGCCGGCCGTGACCGCACCGGCCTCGTCACCCTGTTGCTGCTGGCGCTGGCCGACGTGGAACCGGAGGCCGTCGCCGAGGACTACACCCTCAGCGTCGAGCCGCTGCGGCGGCTGGCGGCCCTGCTCGGACGGCCCGACGAGCAGCCCGCCCTCGAGCGGGTGCTCACCGCGCACGGCACGACGGCCCGCAGCTCGCTGCTGGCGACCCTCGAGGAACTCGACGTCGCGTCCTACCTGACCGCGGCCGGGGTCTCCGAGGACGACCTGGCCACCCTCCGCGACCGCCTGGTGGCATGAGCCGTCCCCGGGTCCCCTGCGGGGAGCAGGGGCTCAGGCGGCCAGCGGCTCCGCCGGCTCCTCGGTGCGGTCGGCGGCCGGAGGGCGGCGGTCGGCCAGCCGCAGTCCGGCGGCCGCGCCGAGGGCCAGCACGATGACGACGGCGCCGTAGACCTCCGCGACCAGCTGCAGGCCCACGGCGTTCGAGGCGATGCCGGCGACGATCGCCGGGACGCTGAAGGCCAGGTACCCGACGACGAAGACGCTCGACAGCAGCCCCGCGCGGTGGCCCGGCGCGACGCCGGCGGTCACCAGCGCCACCGCGCCGAGGAACGCCGCGCCGAAGCCGGTGCCCGCCACCGCGGCGGACAGGAAGAACAGCCAGGCCGAGCCGGTGGCCAGCGCGACCAGCAGGGCGGCCACGGCGACGGCGAACAGGAGACAGCCGCCGCCCATCGACCGGCGCGGCGGCAGGTCGCGGGCCAGCAGGCTCCCGACGACGCCGGCGCCCTGCATGCAGAGGATGAGCAGGCTGCCCACGAGGTGGTCGGTGATGCCGAAGACGCCGGCCACCAGCGACGGGCCCAGGGAGAGCACCAGGCCCCCCATCGCCCACAGCGCGACCAGCGCGGGGACGGCGACGGCGAACGCGCGGCGCTGTGGCCGCGGCACCTCGACCCGCGGGCGCAGCGAGGCCAGCGCCCCGGGCAGCCGCGGCGAGGACTCCGGCAGGAGCAGCACCAGCGCCGTCCCCAGCAGGAAGACGACGGTGAGCACGCCGAACACCCACGGCGTCGGGTCGGCGGTGCCCTCGATGGCCAGGCCGGCGCCGACCGCGCCGAGGGACAGGCCCAGGCCGGGCGAGACGCTGTTGAGCAGCGCGCCGAGCGGCCGCCGCCCGGGGCGCTGCAGGTCGAGCAGGGTGGCGCCCAGCGACCCGGTGAGCGCGCCGGTGGACAGCCCCTGCAGGACGCGGGCGGCCAGCAGCCAGCCCACGCCGTCGGCGGCGAGGAAGACCACCATGGCGACCGCCTGCAGCAGCAGCCCGGCGGCCAGCACCGGCCGCCGTCCCACGTGGTCGGAGAGGCTGCCGACCACCAGCAGCGCGGCCAGCAGCGCGAAGGCGTAGATGCCGAAGACCAGCGTCAGGACGCCGGCGCCGAAGCCGAACTGCTCCTGGTAGACGCGGTAGAGCGGCGACGGGACACCGGAGGCGGCCAGCACCAGCACGAGGAGTCCGGCCACCGACCAGAACGCGGCGGGCCGGGAGAGGCGGAGGGCGGGCACGACACAGGCCAAGTGGCGCGGGGACGGCGTTGTTCCCCGCCCCGGCGCGTCAGGCCGGGTAGCGGCGCGGTGTGTAGACCTGCCCCGACGGCGTCAGCCGCGTCTGCGACGAGCCGACCAGCACCAGGCAGCGCATGTCCACGGTCTCCGGGTCCAGCTCGCCGAGCGTGGTCACCCGGACCTCCTCCTCCGGCCCGCCGACGTCGCGGCCGACCACGACCACCGTCTCCGGCTTGCGCACCTCCAGCAGCGCGGTCAGCGCTTCGCCGAGCTGGTGCGGGCGCGCCTTCGAGCGCGGGTTGTAGAGGGCGAGGACCAGGTCGGCCGCCGCGGCGGCGCGCAGCCGGTCGAGGACGACGTCGAGCGGCTTGAGCACGTCCGACAGGCTGATGACGGCGAAGTCGTGGCCCAGCGGCGCGCCGACCCGCGCGGCCACGGCCTGGGCGGCGGTCAGGCCGGGCAGCACCCGCACCCGGACGCCGGCGTGCTCCGGGCGGCCGGCGGCCTCGAGCACCGCCGCGGCCATCGCGAACACGCCCGGGTCGCCGCTGGACACGACCGCGACCCGCCGTCCGGACCGGGCCAGCTCCAGGGCGTGCGCGGCGCGCTCGGCCTCCACCCGGTTGTCGCTGGGGTGGCGGGTCTGGCGCGGGTTGGCCGGCACCCGGTCGAGGTAGGGGCCGTAGCCGACCAGGTCGTCGGCGCAGGCGAGCGCGTCGGCGGCCTCGGGCGTCGTCCAGCCGCGGGCGCCGGGGCCCAGGCCGACGACGACGACCTCCCCGGCGCGCGCCCCGTCGTCCGGGGGCGCGGGCGCGTTGCCCGGCCCGGTGAGCGGGCTGGGCAGCAGCGCGAGGGAGAAGTACGGGACCGTCGCGGGGTCGACGTCGGCGAGCGGGAGGGTGCGCTGCCGGTCGGTGGTGGCCCGCTCGACGTAGAGCGCGCGGTCGAGGACGCCGGCGGCCTCGAACGCCTCGCGCACCTGCCCGAAGGTGCGGCCCAGCTTCAGCACCGCGGCGGAGTCGGTGGTGGCCAGCCACTCGGCGAGCTCGTCGGCCGGGAGGGTGCCGGGCAGCACGGTGAGCACCTCGTCGCGCTCCACCAGCGGCCGGCCCACCACCGCCGCCGCGCCGCTCACGCTGGTCACCCCGGGCACGACCTCGGTGGGGTAGCGGTGCGCGAGCCGCTTGTGCATGTGCATGTAGGAGCCGTAGAAGAACGGGTCGCCCTCGGCGAGCACGACGACGTCGCGGCCGGCGTCGAGGTGCGCGGCCAGCCGCGCCGCGGCGGCCTCGTAGAACTCGTCGATGGCGCCCTGGTAGCCGCCGGGGTGGTCGGTGGTCTCCGTGGTGACCGGGTAGACCAGCAGCTCCTCGACCTGGCCCGCGTGCAGGTAGGGCTCGGCGAGGGCGCGGGCCACCGAGCGGCCGTGCTGCGCGGCGTGGAAGGCGACGACGTCGGCGGCGGCGATCAGCCGGGCGGCCTTGACGGTGACCAGCTCGGGGTCGCCGGGGCCCAGCCCGACGCCGTAGAGGCGGCCGGTCACTCGACGTCGCTCGCGATCGCGTTCACGGCCGCGGCGGCCATGGCGCTGCCGCCCCGCCGCCCGCGGACGACGAGGTGCTCGAGGTCGGAGGCGGCCAGCGCCTCCTTGGACTCGGCGGCGCCGATGAAGCCGACCGGGATGCCGAGGACCGCGGCCGGGCGGGGCGCGCCGGCGGCGACCATCTCCAGCAGGTGGAACAGCGCGGTGGGGGCGTTGCCGACGGCGACGACGGCGCCGTCGAGGCGGTCGCGCCACAGCTCCAGCGCGGCGGCGGTGCGGGTGGTGCCGAGCGCGGCGGCCAGGGCGGGGACGCGCGGGTCGCCGAGGGTGCAGACGACGTCGTTGTCCTTCGGCAGCCGGCGGCGGGTGACGCCCGAGGCGACCATCTGCGCGTCGCAGAGCACCGGCGCGCCGGCGTCGAGGGCCTCGCGGGCGCGGCGGACGACGTCGGGGCTGTACGCGACGTCGGCGACCAGGTCGACCTGCCCGCAGGCGTGGATCATGCGCACGACGGTGCGGGCGACGTCGTCGGGCAGGCCGGTGAGGTCGGCCTCGGCCCGGATGGTCGCGAACGACCGCCGGTAGATCTCGGCGCCGTCCTTCTCGTACTCGTACATCGCCCGCGAGGCTACGGCCCGGTCCGGCGGGGTAGCGGGGGGCCATGGCCCTTCCCCGTCTGCTCGTCCTCGTCCTGGCCGGTGGTGCGGGTGGCCGCCTGCAACTGCTGACCGCGGACCGGGCCAAGCCCGCCGTTCCCTTCGCCGGGGTGTACCGGCTCGTCGACTTCCCGCTGAGCAACTGCCAGCACTCGCACATCGCCGACGTGTGGGTGTCGATCCAGCAGCACCCGACCTCGCTGGCCGACCACCTGGCCAACGGGCGGCCGTGGGACCTCGACCGCACCAGCGGCGGGCTGATGACGCTGCCGCCGTTCCAGGGGACCGAGCGGGGCGGGTGGAACACCGGGACGGCGAACTCGCTGTGGCGGCAGGCCGAGCTCGTCCGCGGGTTCGGCGCCGACGCGCTGGTGGTGGTCAGCTCCGACGCCGTCTACAAGCTGGACTACCGGGAGGTCGCCGAGGCGCACCTGCAGTCGGGGGCCGAGGTGACGATGGTGACCACCCAGGTCGACGCCGACGACGCCGCCCGCTACGGCATCGTCGAGGTCGACGGCGACCGGGTCACCGGCTACGCCTACAAGCCCGACGAGCCGGCCACCACCACCGCCACCAACGAGGTGTTCGTCTTCGACCCGGAGCCGACGCTCGACCGGCTCGAACAGCTGCGGTCCGAGGTCGGCGAGGAGGGGCTGGAGGACCTCGGCACCCACCTGCTGCCGGCGCAGACCCGCGACGGCCTGGCGCGGGCGTACCCGCTCGAGGGCTACTGGCGCGACGTGGGCACGGTCGAGTCCTACTGGGAGGCGCACCGGGACTTCCTCTCGCCCGAGCCGCCGATCGACCTCGACGACCCGCGGTGGCCGATCCACACCCGCGGCGGGCGGCACAGCGCGGCCCGGGTGCTCGACGACGGCCAGATCGAGAACAGCCTGCTCTCCGGCGGCACCCGCATCTCGGGCAACGTGCGCGGCTCGGTGCTCTCCCCGGGCGTGGTGGTCGAGGCCGGCGCGACGGTCCTGGACTCGGTGCTGCTGCCCGGGGTGCGGGTGCGCGCGGGCGCGACGGTGACCCGCTCGGTGGTCGACGACGGCGTGGACGTCGGCCGCGGCAGCTCGGTGGGCGGCGAGGGCGACGTCACCCTGGTGGGGCTGCGGGCGCAGCTGGCGGAGGGCACCGAGATCCCCGCCGGTGCGCGCTACCCCGACCCGGACGAGACCTCGTAGCCCGCCGGCGTCGCGACGACGTCGAGCACGTCCCCACGGGGGCGCCCGCACCGGCGCCCGCACCCCGCCCAGTGCACGCGCACGCCCTCCGGCACGGTGCCGCCCGCGACGGCGGCCGCGGCGTCGGCCCGGACGTCGGCCAGCGACCGCGCACACCCGGGCCGGCCGGCGCAGGCGGTGACCCGCGTCCACGGGCTCGCGGCGTCGAACACGATCCCGGTGCGGCGCAGGTCGACGGCGGCGTCGTCCACCCGGTCCTCGGGCAGGTCGGGGACGACCACGCTGCGCCACGGGGTCAGCTGGACCCCGCCGGCCAGCCCGGCGAGCAGGTCGGCCTGACCGGCGGACAGCCGCCCCAGCGGGACGACGCCGACCAGCGCCGTGCGCCCGCCGGGCTGCGGCCGCGCCCCCACCGGGCCGGCCGCCGGTGCCGACGGGACGGCGACCGGCGCCACGGGGGAACCGGGGAGCCGGTCGCGCACCCGCGCCGGGCCGTCGTCGAGCTCGGCCAGCCGCCACGCGGTGCCGCCCTGGGCCGCACGCTCGGCGAGGAGGGCGCGGGCGGCGGCCAGCAGCAGGTCCACCGCCGACGACGCCGGGGCGCGCAGCCCGCTGTCCGCCCCGGCCAGCAGCAGCGCCGCCGAGGTCGGGGACAGCGCGAGCAGGCCGACGTCGCCGCCGAGCCCGGACACGTCGCCGCGGCCGTCGTCGAGGGTGGCCAGGAAGCGGCCGGGCAGCTCCGCGAGACCGGGGTCGGCGCACAGGCCGGCGTCGAGCGCGGCCACCCACGGGCGGGCGTCGAGCAGGCCGCCGGCGCGGCCGGTGAGCGCGCTGGCCAGCACGTTGCGCACCCGCTCGTGCGTCTCGCTGGGCAGCAGGCCGGCCGCGGCCAGCCGGTCGCCGAGCTCCCGGGCGGCGCCGGGCGCGAGCCCGCGCAGCTGCAGGTTGCCCCGGCTGGTCATCTCCAGGGCGCCGTCGCCGAGGTCCCGGGCCGCCGCGGCCAGCACGCGCAGCTGCGCCGCGCCGAGCAGCCCGCCGGGGACGCGGACGCGGGCCAGCTCGCCGTCGGCGGCCGGGTGGGTCTGCAGCGCGCCCGGGCAGGCGTCAGGGCGGGATCGGGCAGGAGTCCGGGCGGGAGTCATGGGGCCCCCGCCCGTTCCGCGCGGGCGCCACCACCCGCCCCCCTAACGCGTACCCGCGGGCCCCGTCGAAACACAAAAACAAAAAGCGGCGCT
>NZ_JBJGYP010000057.1:0-16698 GCF_054050055.1 Geodermatophilus sp. SYSU D00814 | reverse complement strand
GGGGGTGTAGCGCGGGGCTGCTGGGCGGGGCCCCGGGGGCCCCCCCCGCCCCCCCCCCCCCCCCCCCCCCCCCCCCCCCCCCCCCCCGCCGGGCCCGGCTCCGGCACCGACACCTGACCACCCATCGCCAGGGGAGCGCATGAGCGAGAACGAGACGGTCACCCAGGTGCCCGTGCAGGAGAGCGTGGCCGACGACCGGGCCGGCGACGGCGACCTGTCGCGCCAGCTGGCCGAGCGGACCGAGGACCTGCAGCGGGTCACGGCCGAGTACGCCAACTACCGGCGGCGGGTCGACCGCGACCGCGCGCTGGTCGTCGACCAGGCTGCCGAGCGGTTCGCCGCCCAGCTGTTCCCGATCGTCGACGACATCGAGCGGGCCCGCGACCACGGTGACCTGACCGGCGCCTTCAAGGTCGTGGCCGACCGCGTCCTGGGGCTGCTCGACGGCCTGGGCGTGTCGGCCTTCGGCACCGCCGGCGACCCGTTCGACCCCGCACTGCACGAGGCGGTCCTGCACGACACGTCCGACGACGTCAGCGTGCCGACCGCCACGACGGTCCTGCGGCAGGGTTTCCGCCGCGGCGACCGGGTGCTGCGGACGGCGATGGTGGCGGTGAGCGACCCGTCCGGCGCTGCCCCGGCGGCCGGCGACGCGGCCGCCGGTGACCCGGCCGCCGAGGCCGCGCCGGGGGAGACCCCGGCCGCGGGCTGACCGGCCACCGACGAGCGACGCCGGACGCGAGGAGAGGAGGCGCCCGATGAGCACTCGGGACTTCATCGAGAAGGACTACTACAAGGCGCTGGGCGTCTCCCAGAACGCCGACGCCGCCGAGATCAAGAAGGCCTACCGGAAGCTGGCCCGGGACCTGCACCCGGACAAGAACCCGGGCAACGCCGACGCCGAGGCCCGGTTCAAGGACGTCTCCGAGGCCTACGACGTGCTCTCCGACCCCAAGCGGCGCGGCGAGTACGACGAGGCCCGGCGGCTGTTCGGCTCCGGCGGCGCCGGCGCCCGCGCCGGGTTCCCCGGCGGCTTCCCGGGGTCGGCCGGTGGCGGCCAGTCCTTCGACCTCGGCGACCTCTTCGGCGCCGCGGGCAACGCCGGGCGGGCCGGCGCCGGGGGCCTCGGCGACCTGTTCGGCAACCTCTTCGGCGGCGGCGGTGGCACGACGGCCGGATCGGCCCGGGCGCGCTCGCAGGCGGCGTCCGGGCCGGCCCGCGGCCAGGACGTCGAGACCGAGGCGACGCTGTCGTTCGACGAGGCCGTCCTGGGCGTCACCGTGCCGCTGCGGATGCAGAGCCCGGGCACCTGCCCGACCTGTGCCGGCAGCGGCGCCAAGCCGGGTACCAGCCCGCACACCTGCGAGGTGTGCGGCGGCGCCGGCGTCACCAGCCGCAGCCAGGGCGCGTTCGCGTTCTCCGAGCCCTGCCGCAACTGCCGCGGCACCGGCCAGGTCGTCGACGACCCGTGCCCCACCTGCGCGGGCAACGGCGTCACCACCCAGACCCGCACGATCACCGTGCGGATCCCCGCGGGCGTCAAGGACGGCCAGCGCATCCGGCTGGCCGGCAAGGGCGCGCCGGGACGGCGGGGTGGCCCGGCCGGTGACCTGTTCGTCGTCGTGCACGTCAGCGAGCACGAGCTGTTCGGCCGCAAGGGCGACGACCTCACCCTCACCGTGCCGATCACCTTCCCCGAGGCGGTGCTCGGCACGACGCTGACCGTGCCGTCCCTCGACGGCACCGTCACGCTCAAGGTGCCCGCGGGCACCGCCAGCGGGCGCACCCTGCGGGTGCGCGGCCGCGGCGTGCCGGGCCGCGGCCGGTCCGGCGACCTGCTGGTCACCGTCGAGGTGGCCGTTCCGCAGCGGCTCTCGGCCGAGGCCGAGCGGGCGGTCAAGACCCTCGACGCCGAGCTCGGCGACCCGCGCCCGCAGATCACCGCGGCCGTGGAGCGGGCGGGTACCGAGCGGGCCGGCGCGGGGCGGGGGAGCGCCGGGGACGGGAGCGCCCGGTGAGCGCGCCGGGCGCCGAGGAGCGCGACCGCCGCAACGGCGCGCGGGCCGTCGCCGACGACGCGCCGGTCTTCGTGATCTCCGTGGCCGCCCAGCTGGCCGGCATGCACGCCCAGACGCTGCGCCAGTACGACCGGCTGGGCCTGGTCACCCCGGGTCGCACGCCCGGCGGCGGCCGGCGCTACAGCCCCCGCGACGTCGCCCTGCTGCGCGAGGTCCAGCGGCTGTCCCAGGAGGACGGCGTCAACCTCGCCGGCATCAAGCGGATCATCGACCTCGAGTCGCAGGTCGAGGCGCTGCAGCAGCGCGTGCACGAGCTGATCGGCGAGCTGGAGGAGTCCGAGCGCCGGCGGGCGGCCTCCGACGCGGCGCTGCACGGCTCGTTCGCGGCCTCCTACAGCCGCGCCGACCTGGTGCCGATGCGGCAGGCCACCTCCGCGCTGGTCGTCTGGCGGCCCCGCGAGTCGCGGTGACCGGGAACCCGGGCGGGACCGCCGTCGTGGAGTGGGACGTGGGCAGCACCGGTGCGGAGCAGCACGAGTCCTTCGTGCGCCTCGAACGCGAGATCGGCCTGCTGCTGCGCCGGTCGCGGGCCATCTCCGCCCGGCTGGCCCGCGAGCTGCACCCCGACCTGGACGGTGCGGCCTACGGCCTGCTGGCGCTGCTCGCCGACGGCGGCCCGCTGCGCGCCAGCGACCTCGTCGCCCGGCTGGGCCTGGACAAGAGCACGGTGAGCCGGCAGGTGTCGTCGCTGGTCGCCCTGGGCATGGTCGACCGCGAGCCCGACCCGGCCGACGGGCGGGCCCAGGTGCTGCGGCCCTCGGCGGAGGGGGCGGCGCGGCTGTCCGGCATCCGCGAGGCCCGCCGCGCCCGCTGGGAGGCCGACCTGTCCGGCTGGCCGGCCGACGACGTCGCCACCCTGGGCGAGCTGCTGGCGCGGCTCAACCGGCTCGGCGAGGCCCGCGAGGCGCAGGCGGCGCCCGAGGGCTGAGCCTCACCACACGCACGACGCCCCACCACGCGCACGACGCCGACGGCGCCCGGACCATCCCGGTCCGGGCGCCGTCGTCGTGTGGTGGGCGTCTCGGTGGGCTGATCGTTGCAAACCCCAACCAATCAGACGTATGGTTGGTGTCTGCAAGTACTCCCTCGCCCCGTGAGGACCCCCATGCCCGTCTCGCCCGCCACCCGCGACCGGCTGACCGCCGGGATCGCCCGGCTGCTGCGCAGCGGCCGGCACGTCTCCACCCGCGCCGCCGACGCCGTCTACGGCGAGCTGCCCTCCTTCGGCTGGGCGCTGCTCGTCCCGCTGGAGCGCGACGGCGAGCAGCGCTGCAGCGCGCTGGCCGCCCAGGTCGGCGTCGACGTCTCGGTCGCCAGCCGCCAGGTCGCCGCCCTGGAGCGCGCCGGCCACGTGGAGCGCCGCCCCGACCCGCGCGACGGCCGGGCCAGCCTCATCCGGCTCTCGCGGTCCGGCGCCGCCGCGCTGGCACAGACCCGCGCGCTGCGCGGCGAGTGGGCCGCCGAGGCCCTCGCCGGGTGGGACGAGGACGACGCCCGCCACCTCGGCGACCTGCTCGAGCGGCTGGCCGCCGACCTCGACCGCACCGTGGCGCCGCGCACCCACGCGCGCGCCTCGTGACCGCCACCCGTCCGTCCCCCACTCGCGCCGAACCAGCCAGGAGCACCGTGACCACCACCCGCGAACCCGCCGTGACCGCACCGGCGGCGCAGGCGCCGGTCGAGCAGCAGGGCCGCATGACGCACCGGCAGATCCTCGAGGCCCTCTCGGGGATGTTGCTGGCGATGTTCGTGGCGTTCCTGTCCTCGACCGTCGTCTCCAACGCCCTCCCCACGATCATCACCGACCTGCGGGGCAGCCAGAGCCAGTACACGTGGGTGGTCACCGCCACCCTGCTCGCCTCGACGGCGTCCACGCCGATCTGGGGCAAGCTCGCCGACCTGTTCAGCAAGAAGCTGCTGATCCAGCTCTCCATCGTGGTCTTCATCGTCGGCTCGATGCTGGCCGGCCTGTCCCAGTCGGTCGGCACGCTCATCGGTTGGCGGGTGCTGCAGGGCCTGGGCCTCGGCGGCCTGCAGGCGCTGGTGCAGATCGCGATGGCCGCGATGATCAGCCCCCGCGAGCGCGGCCGGTACTCCGGCCTGCTCGGCGCCGTCATGGCCGTGGCCACCGTCGGCGGCCCGCTGCTCGGCGGCCTGCTGGTCGACACCAGCTGGCTGGGCTGGCGCTGGTGCTTCTACGTGGGCGTGCCCTTCGCCGCGGTGGCGCTGGTGCTGCTGCAGCGCACGCTGCACCTGCCGGTGACCAGGCGCCGGGTCCGCATCGACTACCTCGGCGCCACGTTCCTCACCGCCGGCGTCTCGGGGCTGCTCATCTGGGTCACCCTCGCCGGTGACCGGTTCGCGTGGGCCTCGGTCGAGACGGCGCTGTTCCTCACCGGCAGCACCCTCGCCGTCGTCGCCTTCGTTGTGACCGAGCTGCGGGCGGCCGAGCCGATCGTCCCGCTGCGGCTGTTCCGCGACCGGACGACGACCCTCGCCATCGTGGCCAGCGTCGCGATCGGTGTGGCGATGTTCGGCTCGACGGTCTTCCTCGGCCAGTACCTGCAGATCTCCCGCGGCTACTCCCCGACGGCGGCCGGCCTGCTCACCATCCCGATGGTCGGGGGGCTGCTGCTGTCCTCGACCGTCTCGGGCCTGCTCATCACCCGCTACGGCCGGTGGAAGCGGTACCTGGTCGCCGGCTCGCTGCTCGTCGTCGCCGGGTTCGGCCTGCTGTCGACCATCGACCACGAGACCGACATGGTCCTGCTCGGCGTCTTCCTCTTCGTGCTCGGCGTCGGCATCGGCATGACCATGCAGAACCTCGTGCTCGCGGTGCAGAACACCGTGGCCGCGAACGACCTGGGTGCGGCGTCGTCGGCGGTGGCGTTCTTCCGCAGCCTCGGCGGCACCATCGGCGTCTCGGTCCTCGGTGCGGTGCTCAGCAGCCGGGTGACCGACCTGATCACCGCAGGCCTGCCGCCGGAGGCGGCCGCGGCCGGCGGCGGCTCGGGCGGCGTCGGCCTGGCAGACCTCAAGGACGCCCCGCCGGCCATCCAGGAGCTCATCCGCGTCTCCTACGGCGACGCGACCGGCCGGATCTTCCTCGTCTCCGCGGTCATCGCGGTGGTCGCCGTCGTGGCCATCCTGCTGGTCCGCGAGGTCGCGCTGCGGACCGAGAGCGGCGAGGAGCGGCTGGCCCGCGAGGCCGAGCCGGTGGCCGAGGCCGCCTGACCCGGCGCCTCCACCCGACGGCGCTCACACGACGGAGGCCCGCTTCCCCACCCGGGGAGCGGGCCTCCGTCGTCCCGCCTCAGGACTCCAGCGCGGCGTCCAGGGTGATGTCGTCGACACCGGCGAGGGCCTTGCTGACCGGGCACCCGGCCTTGGCCGCCTGGGCGGCCTTCTCGAAGCCGTCGGCGTCGAGGCCCTCGACCTCGCCGCGGACGGTCAGCGCGATCCGCGTGATGTGCGGCGCGCCGTCCTTCTGGCCGAGCGTGACGTCGGCGCTGATCTCCAGGGACTGCGGATCGCCCCCGGCCTTGCCGATCTCGTTGGACAGCGCCATCGCGAAGCAGGCCGAGTGGGCCGCGGCGATCAGCTCCTCCGGGCTGGTCGTGCCGCCGGCGTCGTCGGCCGCGCGCTTGGGGAAGTTGACCTCGAACGTGCCGACCTTCGAGCTGGACAGCTCGACCTGCCCCGAGCCCTGCTCGAGGGTGCCGTTCCAGGCGGTGCGTGCGGTACGGGTGGGCATGGCTGCCTTCCGGGGGACGGGGAGCCGACGACTGCTGCCGGCCCGGACCCCGCGGCCCTACCCCGGTGGACGGCGCGCGACCCACCGGGGACCGGTCACCGACCCCGCGGGGGCTCGCTGACGCGCTGGGTGAGCACGTTGAGCGTCTGCTTGAGGTCGGAGAACTGGTCCACGTCCATCCGCAGCGCGCAGATCATGTCCTGCGAGATGGCGTAGGCCCGGTCGCGCAGCGCCCGCCCGGCGTCGGTGAGGGCGATCGCCACGGAGCGCTCGTCCTCCACCCGGCGGTGACGGGTGACCAGGCCGGCGGCGGTCAGCCGCTTGAGGAGGGGCGAGAGCGTGCCGCTGTCGAGGGCCAGCCGCTGGCCGAGCTGGCCCACGGTCTGCTGGTCCTCCTCCCACAGCAGCATCATCACCAGGTACTGCGGATAGGTGAGGCCGAGGTCCTCGAGCATCGGCCGGTACCGGGCCGTCATCGCTCGCGACGCCGCGTAGAGCGCGAAGCACAGCTGGTCGTCCAGGGCCACGCTCGGCGCGGGGAGGCGGCCCTCCACGCTCGTCTGTTCCATGTTCCGAGTGTAGGGACCAGAAGGTCGCGCGGCATGCAGTTGTGCCGGATTGGCGCCGTCACCACCGAGCGCGCACGATCCGGAGTTGAGTGGAACAGACTCAACCTCCCGGCCGTTGGACCCCTCGACACGCCGTTGCGCCGGGACCGTCCCGGCGACCCGACGAGAGGACCATCCGGACCCACCATGGAGAGCAAGCTGACCACCCGTTCGCAGGAGGCGTTCGCGGCCGCCCAGCGGCTGGCGGTCGACCGGGGGCAGGCGGCGCTGGAGCCCCTGCACCTGCTCGTCGCGCTGCTGCAGCAGACCGACGGCATCGCCGGCCCCCTGCTCAGCGCCGTGGGCGCCGACCCGGCCGACGTCCGGGCCAAGGCCGAGGCCGCCCTGCGCCGCATGCCCAGCGTCAGCGGCGCCACCGTCGCCGCGCCCTCACCCTCGCGGGAGCTGCTGCGGGTGGTCAACGCCGCCGGTGAGCAGGCCAGCGCCCTGGGCGACGAGTACGTCTCCACCGAGCACCTGCTCGTCGGGCTGGCCGGCTCCGACGGCGAGGCCGGTGCCGTGCTGACCAGCGCCGGCGCCACCCGCGACGCGCTGCTGGCCGCCTTCCGCACCGTCCGCGGCACCCGCAAGGTCACCACAGCCGACCCGGAGAGCACCTTCCAGGCGCTGGAGAAGTACGCCGTCGACCTCACCGAGCGCGCGCGGGACGGCAAGATCGACCCGGTCATCGGCCGGGACACCGAAATCCGCCGCGTCGTGCAGGTGCTCTCCCGCCGCACGAAGAACAACCCCGTCCTCATCGGCGAGCCCGGCGTCGGCAAGACCGCGATCGTCGAGGGCCTGGCGCAGCGGATCGTGGCCGGCGACGTGCCCGAGAGCCTCAAGGGCAAGCGGCTGATGGCCCTGGACCTGGCGAGCATGGTCGCCGGTGCCAAGTACCGCGGGGAGTTCGAGGAGCGGCTCAAGGCCGTCCTGCAGGAGATCGCCGAGTCCGAGGGCGAGGTCGTCACCTTCATCGACGAGCTGCACACCATCGTCGGCGCCGGGGCCACCGGCGACTCCGCCATGGACGCCGGCAACATGATCAAGCCGATGCTCGCCCGCGGCGAGCTGCGCATGGTCGGCGCCACGACCCTCGACGAGTACCGCGAGCACATCGAGAAGGACCCGGCGCTGGAGCGCCGCTTCCAGCAGGTCTTCGTCGGCGAGCCCTCGGTCGAGGACACGATCGGCATCCTGCGCGGGCTCAAGGAGCGCTACGAGGTCCACCACGGCGTGCGGATCACCGACGCCGCGATCGTCGCCGCCGCCACCCTGTCGGACCGGTACGTCACGGCTCGCTTCCTCCCCGACAAGGCGATCGACCTGGTCGACGAGGCCGCCAGCCGGCTGCGCATGGAGATCGACAGCCGGCCGGTCGAGGTCGACGAGGTCGAGCGCGCCGTGCGCCGCATGGAGATCGAGGAGATGGCGCTGGCCAAGGAGGAGGACCCCTCCTCGCAGGACCGGCTGGCGGCGCTGCGCGCCGACCTGGCCGACCGGCGCCAGCAGCTCGACGAGCTCACCGCCCGCTGGCAGCAGGACAAGTCGGCGATCGAGCGCATCCAGCGGATCAAGGAGGAGCTCGAGACCGTCCGCACCGAGGCCGAGCGCGCCGAGCGCGACGGCGCCCTGGCCCGCGCCGCCGAGCTGCGCTACGGCCGGCTGCCCGAGCTCGAGCGCTCGCTGACCGCGGCCGAGGAGTCGGTGCAGACCGGCGAGTCGATGCTCAAGGAGGAGGTCGGCCCCGACGACATCGCCGAGGTCGTCCAGGCCTGGACCGGCATCCCCGCCGGCCGGCTGCTCGAGGGCGAGACGGCGAAGCTGCTGCGGATGGAGGAGGAGCTCGGCCGGCGGGTCGTCGGCCAGCCCGACGCCGTCCGCGCGGTGTCCGACGCCGTCCGCCGCGCGCGGTCGGGCATCGCCGACCCCGACCGGCCGACCGGGTCCTTCCTGTTCCTCGGCCCCACCGGCGTCGGCAAGACCGAGCTGGCCAAGGCGCTGGCGGAGTTCCTGTTCGACGACGAGCGAGCGATGGTCCGCATCGACATGAGCGAGTACTCCGAGAAGCACTCGGTGGCCCGCCTGGTCGGGGCGCCCCCGGGCTACGTCGGCTACGAGGCCGGCGGCCAGCTCACCGAGGCGGTCCGGCGGCGGCCCTACACCGTGGTGCTGCTCGACGAGGTGGAGAAGGCGCACCCCGACGTCTTCGACGTGCTGCTGCAGGTGCTCGACGACGGCCGGCTCACCGACGGCCAGGGGCGGACGGTGGACTTCCGCAACACCATCCTGATCCTGACGTCGAACCTCGGCTCGCAGGTCATCGCGGACCAGTCGCTGCCCGAGGAGGCCCGCCGCGCGGCGGTCATGGACGTCGTCCGGTCGCACTTCAAGCCGGAGTTCCTCAACCGCCTCGACGACGTCGTCGTCTTCCGGGCGCTGGGCAGCGACGAGCTGGCCGGGATCGTCGACATCCAGGTCGGCGTGCTCGCCCGCCGGCTGGCCGCGCGCCGGCTGACGCTGACCGTCACCGACGCCGCCCGCGAGTGGCTCGCGCTCAACGGGTTCGACCCCGTCTACGGCGCCCGCCCGCTGCGGCGGCTGGTCCAGTCGGCCATCGGCGACCCGCTGGCGCGGGCGCTGCTGGCCGGCGAGATCCGCGACGGCGACGGCGTCGTCGTCGACTGGCCGGCCGACCTGGCCGGGGACGCGGCAGACACCGGGCTGACCGTCACCCGCGCCTAGAGCGAGGAGGCCGTGGCAGGGCCTCACCGGGACCCGTCGTCCTCCCCCAGGGGAGGGCGGCGGGCCCCTCGCGTGTCGGGGGTGCTGGCCGGGCACCGCCCGGTCGACCATGATCCCCGCCGAGCACCGACACGGAGGAGACGCACCGCGATGACCGCAGGACAGGGCCCGCAGGGCTGGGAGCCGCCCCCGGGCCAGCAGCCGTACGGTCAGCAGCCGTACGGCCAGGCCCCCTACGGCGGCTACGGCTCCGCGCCGGCCGCACCCGACTCGTGGGGCGCCCCGGCGCCGGTCGAGCGACCCCAGGCGGTGAAGCTCGGCGTCGGCGCGTGGCTGGCCAGCACCCTGCTCGGCGTCCTCGGCGCGATCGTCACCTTCGCCCAGTTCGACGAGCTCGTCGACCAGGCGCTGGTCGACCAGGGGCTCGACCCGGCCGACTACCAGGGCGTCAGCGACGCCACCAGCGCCGGTGTGATCACCGCCAGCGTCGTCTTCGCGCTGGTCTTCGTCGGGCTGCAGCTGCTGTTCATCTGGTTCGCCTGGCAGGGCCGCAACTGGGCGCGGATCGTGCTGTGGGTCCTGGGCGGCCTGGCCGTCCTCTCGAGTCTGGTCGGCCTGGCCGGCGGGGCCACCGGCACCAGCGGCCTGCTCACCGTGCTGTCCCTCGTGCAGACGGTGCTCGTCGTCGTCGGCATCGTCGCGCTCGCGGCCAAGCCGGCCAACGCGTGGTACCGCTACCGCGGCTGGCAGCGCGCCCGCAGCCGCTGACCGCACGGCTCCCGGGCCCGCCGACTCCCCTCCCAGGGAGGCGGCGGGCCCGTTACCGCATCGTGACCGGACGCGGTGAACCGCTCGCCGTGCCGTCCCGAACCCCGGGTGTGACCACCACCGAGCAGGCCCCCGCGCCGGCCACCGGACCGGACAGGGCCCGCCCCGCCGCCGGCCGCGGCCGGCGCCGGCTGCTCGCCGCGCTCGCCGGCCTGCTGGCCGCCGCCGTCGCCCTCGGCGTCGCCGAGCTCGTGGCCGGCCTCGTCGGGCCGACGTCCTCGCCGGTCGTCGCGGTCGGCGACACGGTCATCACACTGGTCCCCGAGCCGGTCAAGCAGTTCGCCGTCAGCACCTTCGGTGAGGACGACAAGGTCGCCCTCGTCGTCGGCACGCTGGTGCTCGTCGCCGTGTACGCGCTGCTCGTCGGCGTGGTCGCGCTGCGCTCGCGCGCCGCCGGGATCGCCGGGATCGCGCTGTTCGGGGCCATCGGCGCCCTCGCCGCGGTCAGCCGTCCGTCCGGGGCCCTGCTCGACGCGCTGCCCTCGGCGGGAGGCGCGCTCGCCGGGACCGTCGCCCTCCTGCTGCTTCTCGCCCCCCTGACCGTGCCGGGCGGGGAGCGGGCCGCTCCCGACGACGCCGTCCTCGAGCGGCTGCGCGGCGCCCTCGCCATGGCCGACCGCAAGGGCGCCGGCATGGACCGCCGCCGCTTCGTCGTCACCGGCGGTGTCACGCTCGCCGCGGCCGCGGTCACCGGCGGCGGCGGCCGGTTGCTGCGGCGCCGCTTCGACGTGAGCACCGACCGCGGCGGCCTGGTCCTGCCCACGGCGTCGTCCCCGGCACCGGCCCTGCCCCCCGGCGCGGACCTCGCCGAGCGCGTCGACGGTCTCACCCCGCTGTTCACCGCCAACCGCGACTTCTACCGGGTCGACACCGCGATCACCGTCCCGCAGATCCGGCCGGCCGACTACCGGCTGACCCTCACCGGGATGTTCGACGCGCCGCGCAGCTACACGCTGGCCGACCTCTTCGACCGCGACGACGTCGTCGAGCGCGACGTCACGCTCACCTGCGTCTCCAACGAGGTCGGCGGCGGCCTCGCCGGCACCGCCCGCTGGACCGGCGTCCCGCTGGGCGCCCTGCTCCGCGAGAACGGCGTCTCCGCCGACTCCGACCAGCTCGTCTGCCGCTCCTCCGACGGGATGACCATCGGCACCCCGACCCGTGCGGCCCTCGACGTCGAGAACGCGATGCTGGCCTTCGGGATGAACGGCGAGCCGCTGCCGGTCGAGCACGGCTTCCCCGTCCGGATGGTCGTCCCAGGCCTGTACGGCTACGTCTCGGCCTGCAAGTGGCTGACCTCGATCGAGGCCACCACGTTCGACGCCTTCGACGCCTACTGGGTGGAGCGCGACTGGGCCGCGCAGGGGCCCGTCAAGGTGGCCTCGCGCATCGACACCCCCGCCCCGCTGCGCCCGTTCCCCGCCGGCCGCCGGCCGATCGCCGGGGTGGCCTGGGCCCAGGGGCGCGGCATCGCCCGCGTCGAGGTCCGGGTCGACGACGGCGAGTGGCGCGAGGCCGAGCTCGCCCCGCAGGCCGGCGTCGACGTGTGGCGGCAGTGGGTGCTGCCCCACGACTTCGCCCCCGGCTCCTACCAGCTCACCGTCCGGGCCACCACGGCCGACGGCGAGGTGCAGACCGAGGAGCGCGCCCGGCCCTTCCCCGACGGGGCCAGCGGCCTGCACTCCACCCGGGTGATCGCGAGGTAGCGGTCCCCGCCCGGCTGGCCCCCGCCGGCCGGGCAGTACACCCCCCGAGCCCGTCTCGGCCACCTGCGCCGCAGACGCCTCTCCCGACCCCTCGAACGGGTCGGGAGGGACCACCGCGGGGACCACCCGGTCCCCGGACGGACGAGCACGACGACCGAGGAGCATCCCGACCGTGACGAAGAACAGCCTGACCCGCGGCCTCCTGCTGGCCACCGCCTCCACCCTCGCCGTCACCCTGAGCGCCTGCAGCTCCGACGACGCCGGCGCCACCGACAGCTCGGACCCCGACGCCGGCAGCTCGTCGTCCTCCGCGGACTCGATGGGGAGCTCGGACGCGGCGGAGAGCAGCAGCCCGGCGGCCGAGCCCGCCACGGACGAGCCCTTCGGCGCCGCCTGCTCCTCGGTCCCGGCCGACGGCGAGGGCAGCTTCGCCGGCATGACCGACGACCCGGTCGCCACCGCCGCCAGCAACAACCCGGTGCTGACCACGCTGGTGCAGGCGGTGACGCAGGCCAACCTGGTCGACACGCTGAACACCACGCCGGACATCACCGTCATCGCCCCGGCCAACCCGGCGTTCGAGGCGATCCCGCAGGACCAGCTGCAGGCGGTGCTGGCCGACAACGCGCAGCTGACCCAGATCCTCACCCACCACGTCATCCCGGGCCGGCTCTCCCCGGACCAGCTGGCCGGCACGCACACCACCGTCGCCGGTGACGAGGTCACCATCGAGGGCTCCGGCGAGGCGTTCACGGTCGCGCAGACCGTCACCGGCACCCCGGCGAACGTCGTCTGCGGCAACGTGCAGACGGCGAACGCGACCGTCTACATCGTCGACCAGGTGCTGGCCCCCACCGCCTGACGGAGCCCCGCACCCCAGCCCCGGCCGGTCCGGCTCCCACGGGGGGAGCCGGGCCGGCCGGCTGCGTAGGGTCGCTGTCCATGCAGCAGCACCCCGACCGCGACCGCCTGCGCGAGCTGGTCGTCGACCTGGCCGTCGTCCGCGGGCGCGTCACGCTGTCCTCGGGGCGGGAGGCTGACTGGTACGTCGACATGCGCCGGCTGACCCTCCACCACGAGGGCGCCCCGCTGGTCGGCCGCGTGATGCGCCAGCTCACCGGCGACCTGCGCTACGACGTCGTCGGCGGGCTCACCCTGGGCGCCGACCCGGTGGCGACGGCGATGCTGCACGCCGCGGCCGCCGGCGAGGGCTTCCTCGACGCGTGCGTGGTCCGCAAGAGCGGCAAGGCGCACGGGCTGCAGCGCCGGATCGAGGGCCCCGACGTCGAGGGGCGGACGGTGCTCGTCGTCGAGGACGTCTCCACCACCGGCAGCAGCCCGCTGGCCGCGGTCGAGGCGCTGCAGGAGGCCGGCGCCGAGGTGATCGCCGTCGCCGTGGTGGTCGACCGCGGCGGGCGGGCCGCCGTCGAGGCCGCGGGGCTGGAGTACCGCGCCGCGTTCGAGCTCGCCGACCTCGGCCTGGACTGACCCGGCGTCCTCCCGCACCGCAGCACGTCCTCCCGCACCGCAGCGCGTCCTCCCGCACCGCAGCGCGTCCTCCCGCACCGCCCACCGTGAGGGAGGACGCCCGACGATCAGGTCACCTGATCCCGGCACCGCCCGCCGTACCGTGTGAGCGTGACCACACTCGCCACCGCCTGGGTCGACGAGCTCACCGCGGCCCTGGGTGCCGACGGCGTCCGCACCGACCCCGACGTCACCGCCGCCTACGCCCGCGACCAGGCGATGCTCGCCGAGGCCGGCACGCCCGCCGCCGTCGTCTTCCCGCGGAACACGCAGGAGGTCGCCGCGGTCATGCGGATCGCCTCCCGGCACGGCGTCCCGGTGGTCCCGCGCGGTGCCGGCTCGGGACTGGCCGGGGCGAGCAACGCCGTCGACGGCGCGGTGACCATGGTGATGACCCGCATGGACGCCGTCCTGGAGGTCTCGCCCGCCGACCGCCTCGCCGTCGTGCAGCCCGGCGTGGTCAACAAGGCGCTGCGCGATGCCGTCGCCGGGTCCGGGCTGTTCTATCCCCCCGACCCGTCGAGCTACGACTGGTGCACGATCGGCGGCAACCTGTCCACCAACTCCGGCGGTCTGTGCTGCGTCAAGTACGGCGTGACCACCGACTACGTGCTCGGCCTGGAGGTCGTGCTCGCCGACGGGCAGGTGCTGCGCACCGGACGGCGCACCGTGAAGGGCGTCGCCGGCTACGACCTGGCCCGGCTGTTCGTCGGCTCCGAGGGCACGCTCGGCGTCATCACCGAGGCCACGCTGGCGCTGCGGCCGGCACCGCAGCGGCCGGTGACGCTGGTGGCCACCTTCGCCACCACCGCGCAGACCGGCGAGGTCGTCGAGCGGGTGGTCACCTCCGGGCTGGTGCCGAGCCTGCTGGAGGTCATGGACAACACCTGCATCTGCGCCGTCGACGACCTGCTGCACGCCGACCTCGACCGCGACGCGCACGCGCTGCTGGTCGCCCAGTCCGACAGCGGGGGAGCGGCCGCGCTCGCCGAGATCGAGGCGCTGGCGGGGCTGTGCCGCGAGGCCGGGGCCGACCTGGTGCACACCACCGACGACCCGGCCGAGGGTGACCTGCTGCTCGCCGCCCGCCGCATGGCGCTACCCGCGCTCGAGCAGCTGGGCACCACCCTCATCGACGACGTCGCCGTCCCCCGCTCGCACATCGCGGCGTTCCTCGACGGCTGCGACGCGATCGCCGTCGCCCGCGGGCTGACCATCGGCGTCGTCGGGCACGCCGGCGACGGCAACATGCACCCGACCATCTGCTTCGACCCGGCCGACCCCGACCAGCGCACCCGGGCCTTCGCCGCCTTCGACGACATCCTCGAGCTCGGGCTGGGGCTGGGCGGCACGGTGACCGGCGAGCACGGCATCGGGTCGCTCAAGGTCGGGTGGCTCGAGCGGGAGGTCGGCGCGGTCTCCCTCGACGTGCACCGGCGCATCAAGGACGCCCTCGACCCGGCCGGGCTGCTCAACCCGGGGAAGGTGCTGCGCCGGCGGGCCTGAGACGGGGGCCTGTCCGGCGTGCGGCGGGCACGGGATACTGACCGCGACCCGCGTCGATCGACAGGAGTGCCCGGATGCCCATCGCGACCCCCGAGGTCTACGCCGACATGATCAGCCGGGCGAAGGAGGGCGGCTTCGCCTACCCGGCGATCAACTGCACCTCGTCCGAGACCGTCAACGCCGCGCTGCGCGGCTTCGCCGACGCCGGCAGCGACGGGATCATCCAGTTCTCCACCGGCGGCGCCGAGTTCGGCTCGGGCACCCGGGTCAAGGACATGGTCACCGGCGCGGTGGCGCTCGCCGAGTTCGCCCACGTCGTCGCCGAGAAGTACCCGGTCAACGTGGCGCTGCACACCGACCACTGCCCCAAGGACAAGCTCGACTCCTACGTCCGGCCGCTCATCGCGCTGTCGAAGGACCGGGTCGACGCCGGGCAGGCGCCGCTGTTCCAGTCGCACATGTGGGACGGCTCGGCGATCGACCTGGAGGAGAACCTGCAGATCGCCGAGGAGCTCATCGACAAGTGCGCCGCGGCGAAGATCGTCCTCGAGCTCGAGATCGGCGTCGTCGGCGGTGAGGAGGACGGCGTCGCCCACGACATCAACGAGAAGCTCTACACCGCCCCCGGCGACTTCGTGGCCACCGCCAAGGCGCTCGGCCTCGGTGAGCGCGGCGTCTACCTGCTCGCGGCCACCTTCGGCAACGTCCACGGCGTCTACAAGCCGGGCAACGTCAAGCTGCGGCCGGAGATCCTCCAGCAGGGCCAGGAGGTCGTGTCGCAGGAGCTCGGCCTGCCCGAGGGCAGCAAGCCGTTCAACTTCGTCTTCCACGGCGGCTCGGGCTCGCTGCAGTCGGAGATCCGCGAGGCGCTGTCCTACGGCGTGGTGAAGATGAACGTCGACACCGACACCCAGTACGCCTTCACCCGCCCCATCGTGGGGCACATGTTCGGCAACTACGACGGCGTGCTCAAGGTCGACGGCGAGGTCGGCAACAAGAAGGCCTACGACCCGCGCTCCTACATGAAGCTGGCCGAGACCGGCATGGCCGCCCGCGTCGTCGAGGCGTGCGAGGACCTGCTGTCGGCCGGCCAGTCGCCGAGCGCCTGACCCATGACCCACTCCCACCAGAACCTGCTCGGCGAGCCGCCGGCCACGCTCCTGCCCGGCAACCCGGAGGCGGAGGCGGAGCTCGCCGCGGGCGACCCGCCGGCCGAGGTCGCCGCGCACCACCCCACGGCGAGCGCGGCGTGGGCCGCGCTGGCGGAGGCGGCGATCGACCGTCCCGAGCGGGCGCTCCCCGACACCGTCGAGGCCTACGCCTACGCCCGCACCGGCTACCACCGCGGGCTGGACGCGCTGCGCCGCAACGGCTGGCGGGGCCACGGCCCGGTGCCGTGGTCGCACGAGCCCAACCGGGGCTTCCTGCGCTGCGTCATCGTGCTGGCGCGGGCGGCCGAGGCGATCGGCGAGGTCGACGAGCAGGAGCGCTGCACCCAGCTGCTGCGCGACTGCGACCCCAGCCTCGCGCCCTGACCGACCCCGCCCGGCGGCCCCGTGGTGCCGGGGGACGTGACCCGGCGTCACCGGAACGGGGGACGTCCGGCGGACGTCGTGCGCTCACCAGGCGGAACGCCCGGTCCGGGAGCACACTCCGTGACCTCAGCGTCCGTCCGGGACGCGCCTCTCGGGAGGTGGCACGTGGCCACACTGCTCTGGATCCTGGCCGTCGTCCTCGTCATCGCCGGCGTCCTGGCGATCGTCCGCGGGCAACTGCTGTGGGGCATCGTCCTGATCGTCGTCGGCCTGCTCGTGGGCCCCGGAGGCGTCAGCGTCTTCACCTGATCGCCTGCCCCCGACCTCCGTGGCCGGGGGGGGGCGTGGCCGGGGGGGTCCGGGGGCCGCGCGCCGGGCGGCGCGGCGGGCGGCCCGGGGGGACGGGCGGGG
>NZ_JBJGYP010000056.1:0-16989 GCF_054050055.1 Geodermatophilus sp. SYSU D00814 | reverse complement strand
GGCACGGCGTCCTCGGGCACGGCGTCCTCGGGCACGGCGTCCTCGGGCACGGCGTCCTCGGGCACGGCGTCCTCGGGCACGGCGTCCTCGGGCACGGCGTCCTCGGGCACGGCGTCCTCGGGCACGGAGCCCTCGGGCACGGAGCCCTCGGCCGGGCGCTGCGTGGCCAGGACACCGACCAGCTCGGCCCGTTCCGCGGCCAGCGCGGCCGCGCGGCGCTCGGCGAGCTGGATCAGCCGCACGACCCAGCGATCGGGCAGCGCCGCGCGTTCGGGACCGCCCGGCGGGCACGCGGCGGCCATGAACTCGTCGGTGGAGGGCAGCGGGCCGATCGCGGCGAACAACTCCTCGCGGGACACCGGCGAGCCGTCGTCGGCGAAGCAGCCGCGGGACCGGAACGTCCCGTCGGCCACCTGTCCCACGACTTCGTACACGTGTTCGATCGTAGCCGACCGGCAGCCACCGCGCGAGACGTATCCGCAGGTCAGGGCGTTGTCCACAGATCCTGCGCGGGGCTGGCGAGGTCGGTCGTCGCTCCGCAACCGCAGCGTCGGCTGCGACCGGGTCACCGCAGGGGCGAGGGGAGGACACTCCGGGCATGCCGGCCGGTGCGCTCCCCCGCCGCGCCGGGCGCCGCACCAACCTCGGCCTGCTGGCGCTGCTGACCGTCGCGGGGGTCACCGGGCTGCTGGCCTTCGGGATCGGCACGCCGCTGCCGGCCCGCCTGGTCGCCGCCGCGCACGGGGCCGCGGGCCTGGGCCTGCTGCTGCTCGTGCCGTGGAAGACCGTCGTCGTCCAGCGCGCGAGGCGCCGGACCCGCGGCCGCCGCGACCCCGCCGTCGCCTGGGCACTGGCCGTGCTCCTGGCACTGACCGTGGGCACCGGCGTCCTGCACAGCGTGGCGGGCACCTCGGTGGCCGGGGTGGGCGTCCTGCAGGTGCACGTGGCCGCGGGCGTCGGCACCGGACTGCTGGTGGTGCTGCACGCCGTCGGCAGCCGGCAGCGGCCGCGGCGCGGCGACGCCTCCCGGCGGGCGCTGCTGCAGGCCGGCGGCCTGGCGGCCGGCGCGCTGGCCCTGTGGGCCGTGGTGGAGGGCGGCCTGCGGCTGACCGGGGCGCCCGGCGGCCGGCGGGCGGCCACCGGCTCGCACGAGCGCGGCAGCGGCGACCCGGCGGCGATGCCGGTCACCCAGTGGTTCACCGACACCGTGCCGGACGACGACGGCGGCGCGCTCGCGCTGGTCGCCGGCGGCCGCACGGTGCGGCTGCGGGCCGGCGATCTCGACCGCGGCGACACCCTCACCGCCGTCCTCGACTGCACCGGCGGCTGGTACGCCGAGCAGGAGTGGCGCGGGGTGCGGCTGGACCGGCTGCTGACCGGCCTGGACCTGCCCGACGGCGGCAGCGTCGACGTCGTCAGCGTGACCGGCTACCGGCGGCGGCTGCCGCTGGCCGACGCCGGCTCGCTGCTGCTGGCCACGCACTGCGCCGGCCGGCCGCTGTCGGCCGGGCACGGCGCGCCCGTGCGGCTGGTCGCCCCGGGCCGGCGTGGCTACTGGTGGGTCAAGTGGGTGGCGCGGGTGGAGGTCGTCGACGCGCCGTGGTGGGCGCAGCCGCCGGTCCCCCTGCAGTGACTCAGAGGGTCGCCAGCCAGTTGGTGAGCAGCTGGGCGCCGGCGTCGCCGCTCTTCTCGGGGTGGAACTGGGTGGCCGACAGCGCGCCGTTCTCCACGCCGGCGACGAAGCGGTCGCCGTGCTCGGCCCAGGTCACCTTCGGCGGGGCGAGCGGCCCCGGGCGGCCGTCCTGGCCGAGGGTGAACTCGCGGACGCCGTAGGAGTGCACGAAGTAGAAGCGCTCGTCGGCCAGGCCGTCGAACAGCACGGTGTCGCGGGGCACCTCGACGGTGTTCCAGCCCATGTGCGGCAGCACCGGCGCCTTCAGCTGCTCCACGGTGCCGGGCCACTCGCCGCAGCCCTCGGCGTCGTGGCCGTGCTCGACGCCGTGCTCGAAGAGGACCTGCATGCCCACGCAGATGCCCAGCACCGGGCGCCCGCCGGCCAGCCGGCGGCCGATGGTGCGCGGCCCGTCGACGGCGCGCAGCTCCTGCATGCAGTGCGCGAAGGCGCCGACCCCGGGGACGACGAGGCCGTCGGCGTCGAGCGCGGCCCGCTGGTCGGCGGTCACCGTGACGTCGGCGCCGACGCGGGACAGCGCCCGCTCGGCCGACCGCAGGTTGCCCGAGCCGTAGTCGAGGACGACCACCTTCTTCACGTCTGCCACGGTACCGAGCAGCGCGGGGAGGGCCGGCCGTGTTCCCACGGCAGCACGGTGAGCTCGGGCCACACCGCCTGCCACCGGGCGGCCTTCGCCTCGTGGACGTCCCGGGCTGCGGGGCCGGCCGGGTCGGGCCGCACGACCAGGTCGAGCAGGTCCTCGAGGCCGTGGGGCGCGCAAGCCCGGGTCGGCGTCGCGGATGCCGGCGCGGCCCCCGTGCAGGGGCCCGCCCGAGCCTGCGAGGGCTGGGGGGTACGGGGGTCCTTCGTCAGTCCCCCACCCCGAGGGACGGCGCCCGCTCGAGCACCGCCGCCACGATCGGGTCGGCGAGCACCAGCCCGAGCAGCCGGTCCTCGGTCAGATCAGCCGCAGGACGCCCGCGGCCGTCGCCAGCACCGCCGCCAGCAGCAGGATGACGGCGAAGACCACCTGCGGGCCGGTGCGGCCCTTGGTGTCGTGGTCGGCCTTCCAGATGCTCCACGCCCCGCCCAGCAGGAACCCGCCGAAGACGACGAGGACGACGCCCGAGGTCACCTACAGCGCGCCCTTGGTCGAGGGCACGTCGGACACCCGCGGGTCGATCGCGATCGCGGTGCGCAGCGCGCGGGCCAGCGCCTTGAACTGGCCCTCGACGATGTGGTGGGCGTCGCGGCCGGCGTAGAGGACCCGCACGTGCAGCGTGATCCGCGCGTTGAAGGCGAACGACTCCAGGACGTGCTTCGTCAGCGACGTCGGGTAGTCCGGCCCGATCAGCGGCGTCATGGTCTCGGGCTCGTCGTGCACGAAGTACGGGCGGCCGGAGAGGTCGACGGCGGCCTGCACGAGCACCTCGTCCATCGGGACCGTGGCGTCGCCGTAGCGGGTGATGCCCCGCTTGTCGCCGAGCGCCTCGCCGAAGGCCTGCCCGAGCGCGATGGCGACGTCCTCGACGGTGTGGTGGGCGTCGATGTGCAGGTCGCCGTCGGCCTGCACGGTCAGGTCGATGCCGCTGTGCTTGGACAGCGCGGTGAGCATGTGGTCGTAGAAGCCGACGCCGGTGCTGACCGAGCTCTTCCCGGTGCCGTCGAGGTCGAGCTCGACGACGAGCTTGGTCTCGCTGGTCGCGCGCTCGACGCGTGCGGTGCGGGTCATGGCGCTCAGTCTCCCAGGCGGTGGTCGGCGGCTCGGTGGTCGGCGGCGACCTCACCGAGGGCGGTGAGGAAGGCGTCGGTCTCGGCGGGCGTGCCCGCGGTGACCCGCAGCCAGCCGGGGATGCCGACGTCGCGGACGAGGACGTCGTGCTCGAGCAGCGCCTTCCAGGCGGCCGGCGCGTCGGCGAAGCGGCCGAACAGCACGAAGTTGGCGTCGCTCGGCACGCTGGTCAGGCCGAGTGACGGCAGCGCCGCGACGATCCGGTCCCGCTGCGCCTTGACGGCGTCGACGGTGCCCAGCAGCGCGTCGGTGTGCGCCAGCGCCGCCCGCGCGGCGGCCTGCGTCAGCGACGAGAGGTGGTAGGGCAGCCGGACCAGCTGGACGGCGTCGACGACGGCGGGGTCGGCGGCCAGGTAGCCCAGCCGCAGGCCGGCCATGCCGAACGCCTTGCTCATCGTGCGGCTGACCACCAGCCGCGGCCGGCCGGCCAGCAGTTGCAGCGCCGAGGGCGTGCCGGTGCGGGCGAACTCGGCGTAGGCCTCGTCGACGACGACCACGCCGTCGGTGGCGTCGTAGAGCTCGGCGACGGTCTCCAGCGCCACCGCGGTGCCGGTGGGGTTGTTCGGGCTGGTCACGAACACGACGTCGGGGCGGACCTCGCGCACCTGCGCGGCGGCGGCCGCGGCGTCGATGGTGAAGTCCTCGCGGCGGTGCCCGTCGACCCACGCCGTCCCGGTGCCCGCCGAGATGATCGGGTGCATCGAGTACGACGGCGTGAAGCCCAGCGCCGTCCGGCCGGCACCGCCGAAGGCCTGCAGCAGCTGCTGCAGCACCTCGTTGGACCCGTTGGCCGCCCACACCTGCGCGGGGTCGACGTGCTCGCCGCCGCGGCTGAGGTAGGCGGCGAGGTCGGCGCGCAGCGCGACGGCGTCACGGTCGGGGTAGCGGTTGAGCTGCAGCGCCGCGGAGCCGAGGGCCGCGCCGAGGTCGGCGAGCAGCTCGGCCGGCAGCGGGTGCGGGTTCTCGTTGGTGTTGAGCCGGTGGGCGACCTGCAGCTGCGGGGCGCCGTAGGGCGTGCGGCCGCGCAGCTCCGGCCGCAGCGGGAGCTCCTCCGGCGACGTCACGAGCGCTGCCGCACCCGGACCGCGGCCGCGTGCGCGGGCAGGTCCTCGGCGTGGGCGAGCGCGTCGACGTGCCCGGCCACCTCGGCGAGGGCCTGCTCGTCGTACTCGACGACGTGCACGCCGCGCAGGAACGACTGCACCGACAGGCCGCTGCTGTGCCGGGCGCAGCCGCCGGTGGGCAGCACGTGGTTGGAGCCGGCGATGTAGTCGCCGAGCGACACCGGCGACCAGGCACCGACGAACACCGCGCCGGCGTTGCGCACCCGCATCGCCACCGACCGCGCGTCCCGGGTCTGGATCTCCAGGTGCTCGGCCGCATAGGCGTCGACCACGGCGAGGCCGGCGTCGACGTCGTCGACCAGGACGACGCCGGACTGGCTGCCGTCGAGCGCGGTCAGGATCCGGTCGGAGTGCTTGGTGGCCGCGACCTGGCCGGGCACCAGGTCCAGGACGGCGTCGGCGAGCGCCTCGCTGGTGGTGACCAGCACCGCGCCGGCCAGCGGGTCGTGCTCGGCCTGGCTGATCAGGTCGGCGGCGACGTGCACCGGGTCGGCGGTGTCGTCGGCGAGGATCGCGACCTCGGTGGGGCCGGCCTCGGAGTCGATGCCGATCAGCCCGCGCAGCAGCCGCTTGGCCGCGGTGACGTAGACGTTGCCCGGGCCGGTGACCAGGTCGACCGGCTCGCAGGAGCCCGCGCCGTAGCCGAAGACGGCGATGGCCTGCGCGCCGCCGACGGCGTGCACCTCGGTGACGCCGAGCAGCGCGCACGCGGCGAGGACGCCGGGGTCGGGCAGGCCGCCGTGGTCGCGCTGCGGCGGGGAGGCGACGGCGATCGACTCGACGCCGGCGATCTGCGCCGGGACGACGTTCATCACCACGCTCGACAGCAGCGGCGCGAGGCCGCCGGGGACGTAGAGGCCGACGCGGCGCACCGGCAGCCACCGCTCGGTGACCGTGCCGCCGCGGACGACCTGGGTGGTGACGTCGGTGCGGGCCTGGTCGGCGTGCACCCGCCGCACCCGCGCGATCGACTCCTCCAGCGCCGCTCGCACGTCGGGGGCCAGGCCGTCGAGCGCCGCCCGGATCGCCTCCGGCGGCACGGTGAAGTCCTCGGCGTCGACGCCGTCGAGGCGGGCGGTGATCTCGCGGACCGCCTGGGCGCCGCGGAGGCGGACGTCCTCGCACAGCGGGTGGACGGTGGCCATGACCGAGTCGATGTCGGTGGCCGCGCGGGGCAGCAGGCCGGCCAGGTCGCGGACCCCGGGGAGCGCGGATCCGCGGAGGTCGATGCGGGAGAGCACGGGAGGGCCTCCGGGTGTGCGGCGCGGGGAGGGACGACCCCCCAGGGTAGTGACCGCGGTGGACCGCGCCGGGAGCGCCCGGGGTCACCGCCGCCGTAGGCTCGCCGCGTGGGTGATCTCATCCCGCTCTTCCCGCTCGGGACGCCGCTGTTCCCGGGCATCGTGCTCCCCCTGCAGGTGTTCGAGCCGCGGTACCGGACGCTCGTGCGCGACCTGCTGGCCCTGCCCGAGGGTCGCCAGCGGCGCTTCGGGGTGGTGGCGATCCGCCAGGGCTGGGAGGTCGAGAAGGTGGCGCCGGCCGAGGCGCTGTTCGACGTCGGCTGCACGGCGCTGGTGCAGGCGGTGCGGCCCCGGCCCGACGGCACCTTCGCGGTCGTCGCCGTCGGCGGCGAGCGGTTCCGGCTGCTCGACGTCGTCGTGGGCGCCCGTCCCGGCGAGGACGACCGCGAGGCCCCGCCCTACCTGCGGGCGGAGGTGGAGTGGCTCGCCGAGGAGGAGGCCGCCGAGGAGGCCGCCGGGGACCGGCAGGAGGTCCTCGACGCGCCGGACACCGGTGGGCGGGTGCCGGACGAGGGCCTCGTCGCGGAGGTGGCGCGCGGGTCGCTGGGCGTGCTCGAGCGCGGCGTCGGCGGGCTGTTCACCCGCTACGTCACCGCGGTCGCCGGGCTGCAGGCCGGGCTGGACGCCGACGAGGTGGAGCAGGCCGGCGGCATGACCGGTGCCGGGGACGACCCGACCGGCGCGGCGGCGCTGCTGGAGGCGGTGGCCGGCGACCCGCGGGCGCTGTCCTACCTGGTGGCCTCGGCGGCGCTGCTGACCACCGAGGACCGGCAGGCGCTGCTGGCGGAGTCGGCCACCCGGCGGCGGCTGGCCACCGAGAGCCGGATGCTGCGCCGGGAGCTCACCCTGCTCGAGACCGTGGGGGCGGTGCCGGCGCCGCTGACCCGGTTCAGCGGCCCGGTCAGCCTCAACTGACCAAGGGGGCCGGGGTGTCCCCGGTGGGACCGCGGCCGAGGTCGTCGTGGGCGGAGAACAGCGCGGCGACGACGTAGACGGCCAGTGCGGCGAACGGGCCGACCGCCAGCGCCGGCGGGGAGGACAGGTGCAGGCCCGAGGTGACCCGGGCGCCGACGTCGGACAGCTCGGCGGCCGTGGGGCCGGGCGCGAGCAGCTCCCCCAGCTGCCAGGCCAGCAGCCCCGCGACGCCGGTGCCGAGGCCGGTGGCCGCCAGGACCGCCACGCCGCGCCGCCGGCGCATCGCCCACGCGACCCCGCCGGCCAGCAGGCCGAGCCCGGCGAGCACCAGGACCAGCACGGAGTCGACGGCCACCAGCAGCTCCGGCGAGGGCCGCCCGAGCGGGACGGCGCCGCCCTCCACCACCTCGAACCGCGCGCGCGGGGCCAGCCACACCCACAGCAACCCCGCGGGCAGGCCGCAGAGCGCCAGCAGGCACCCCCAGGCGGTGGCCGCGCGCAGGTCGCCGCGCACCTCGGCCAGGACCTGCCCCGCCAGCGACCGCGCCGAGCGGCCGGCCACCGTCGCCGGCATCGTCGCCGGGCCGGGGACCGGGCCGTCGGGGACCGGGGCGGGGGTGCTCACGGCTCCCAGTGAACCCCGGGCGCCGGGCTGCCCGCCGCCGGGGGCGCCGCCCGCGGGGCTCACAGCAGGGCGACGCTGGTGGGTCCGAGCAGTGCCTTGATGTCACCCATCAGCGCGGTGCTGGGCCGCACCCGCAGGCCCTGGTCGAGGCGCAGCACGGTCTCCCGGCCGCCGTTGACGAGCTTGAGGTGGACCTCGGTGGTGCCCGGGTGGCTGCCCAGCACCTCGCGCAGCCGCTCGACCACCGGCGGGGTGCAGCGGGCCGCCGCCATGGACACCAGCACCGGCCCGCGCGGGCCCTCGGTGAGCTCCGGGATGGTCACCTCGGAGCCGAACAGCGAGGGCTGGTCGTCGCGCCGGCTGATGCGGCCCTTGACCACGACGATCTGGTCGCGGACGACCTTCTCCGAGACCTCCGCCCACGTCTTCGGGAAGAACAGCACCTCGATGCCGGACTCGAGGTCCTCCAGCGTGGCGATGGCCCAGGGCGCACCCTGCTTGTTCGTCCGCGGGGCCACCGCGGTGAGGATGCCGGCGATGGTGACGTTCGCGCCGTCCTCCACGCCGCCGGAGTTGATCTCCGCGATCGGGGTGTCGGCGTTGGCCGCCAGGACGTGCTCGACGCCGTGCAGCGGGTGGTCGGAGACGTAGAGGCCGAGCATGTCGCGCTCGAACACCAGCCGCTCGGACTTCGACCAGTCCGCCGTCGGGACGGCGATGTCCAGCGCCCCGCCGAACGGGTCGTCGGCGCCGCCGTCGTCACCGCCGAAACTGCCGAAGAGGTCGAACTGGCCCTCGGCCTCTTTGCGCTTGAGCGACATGGCGGCGTCGACGGCCTGCGCGTGGATCGCGGCGATGCCCTGGCGCGAGTGGCCCAGGGAGTCGAAGGCACCGGCCTTGGCCAGCGACTCGATGACCTTCTTGTTGCAGGCGACCGTGTCGATCTTGCGCATGAAGTCGGCGAAGTCCTTGAACGCGCCCTTCTCCTCGCGCGCCCGGACGATCGAGTCGACGACGTTGGTGCCGACGTTGCGCACCGAGGCCAGGCCGAAGCGGATGTCGGTGCCGACGGCGGTGAAGTCCCAGGAGGACTCGTTGACGTCGGGCGGGAGCACCTTGATGCCCATCCGCCGGCACTCGGCGAGGTAGACCGGCCGGCGGTCCTTGTCGTCGCCGACGCTGGTGAGCAGGCCGGCCATGTACTCGGCCGGGTAGTTGGCCTTGAGGAACGCCGTCCAGTACGAGACCAGGCCGTAGGCGGCCGAGTGGGCCTTGTTGAACGCGTAGTCGGCGAACGGGACGAGGATGTCCCACAGCGTCTTGATCGCCGCGTCGGAGTAGCCGCGCTCCTTCATGCCGGCCTCGAACCCGACGAACTCCGCGTCGAGGACCGACTTCTTCTTCTTGCCCATCGCGCGGCGCAGCAGGTCGGCCTTGCCGAGGGAGTACCCGGCGACCTTCTGCGCGATCGCCATGACCTGCTCCTGGTAGACGATCAGGCCGTAGGTCGTGCCGAGGATGTCCTCCAGCGGCTCGGCCAGCTCCGGGTGGATCGGCGTGATCTCCTGCTGGCCGTTCTTGCGCAGCGCGTAGTTGGTGTGCGAGTTGGCGCCCATCGGGCCGGGCCGGTACAGCGCGCCGACGGCGGAGATGTCCTCGAAGTTGTCCGGCCGCATGAGGCGCAGCAGCGAGCGCATCGGGCCGCCGTCGAACTGGAAGACGCCGAGGGTGTCACCGCGGGCCAGCAGGTCGTAGGTGGCCTTGTCGGTGAGGTCCTTGCTGATCTCGTCGAGGTCGATCGGCTCCTTGCCGTTCGCGACGATGTTGCGCAGCGCGTCGTCGATGACCGTGAGGTTGCGCAGGCCCAGGAAGTCCATCTTGAGCAGGCCGAGCGTCTCGCAGGTCGGGTAGTCGAACTGCGTGATGATCGCGCCGTCGTTCTCCCGGCGCATGATCGGGATCGAGTCGATCAGCGGGTAGCGGCCGATGATGACGCCGGCGGCGTGCACGCCCCACTGGCGCTTCAGTCCCTCGAGCTTGCGCGCCTGGTCGACCACCTCGGCCGCGCCCGGGTCGGACTCGTAGCGGGCGCGGAACTCCGCGGCCTCCTTGTAGCGCGGGTGGGCCGGGTCGAAGACGCCCGACAGCGGGATGCCCTTGCCCATGACGTCCGGCGGCATCAGCTTGGTCAGCTCGTCGCCCACCGAGTAGGGGCGGTCGAGCACGCGGGCGGCGTCCTTGATCGCGGCCTTGGCCTTGATGGTGCCGTAGGTGACGATCTGGCTGACCCGCTCCTCGCCGTACTTCTGCGAGACGTACTGGATGACCTCGCCGCGGCGGCGGTCGTCGAAGTCGATGTCGACGTCGGGCATGGAGACGCGCTCGGGGTTGAGGAACCGCTCGAAGATCAGCCCGTGCGCCAGCGGGTCGAGGTCGGTGATGCCCATGGCGTAGGCGGCCAGCGAGCCGGCCGCCGAGCCGCGGCCGGGGCCGACGCGGATGCCGTTGTCCTTGGCCCAGTTGATGAAGTCGGCGACCACGAGGAAGTACCCCGGGAAGCCCATCTGGGTGATGATCCCGACCTCGTAGTCGGCCTGCTTGCGCACGTGGTCGGGGATGCCGCCCGGCCAGCGCTTGTGCAGCCCGCGCTCGACCTCCTTGACGAACCACGAGGTCTCGTCCTCCCCCGGCGGCAGGGGGAAGCGCGGCATGAGGTCGGCGCCCTCGGTGAAGGTGACCTCGCACTGCTCGGCGACGAGCAGCGTGTTGTCGCAGGCCTCGCGCAGGTCACCGGTGAACAGCGCCCGCATCTCCGCGGCGCTCTTGAGGTAGTAGCCGTCGCCGTTGAACTTGAAGCGGTTGGGCTCGTTGAGCCGGGACCCGGTCTGGATGCACAGCAGCGCGTCGTGGGCCTCGGCGTCCTCCTTGTGCGTGTAGTGGAGGTCGTTGGTGGCCAGCAGCGGGATGCCGAGGTCCTTGGCGATCTCCAGCAGCGCCGGGCGGGTCTTCTGCTCGATGGACAGGCCGTGGTCCATCAGCTCGGCGTAGAAGTTCTCCTTACCGAAGATGTCCTGGAAGTCGGCGGCGGCCTGGCGGGCGCGGTCGTGCTTGCCCGCGCGCAGCCACATGTTGACCTCGCCGGAGGGGCAGCCGGTGGTGGCGATGAGGCCCGCGCCGTAGCGCTCGAGCAGGTCCCGGTCGAAGCGCGGCTTGCGGTACTGGCCCTCGAGGCTGGCCAGCGAGGAGATGCGGAAGAGGTTGTGCATGCCCTCGGTGGTGCGGGCCAGCAGCGTCATGTGCGTGTACGCCGCCTTGCCGCGGTTGGACCCGCCGTCGCCCTCCTCGTCGATCAGCTTGTCGCCGAAGTCGAACGGCGCGCGGTCGAAGCGCGAGCCGGGCGTGTAGTAGCCCTCCATGCCGATGATCGGCTTCACGCCGGCCGCGTTGGCCTGCTTGTAGAAGTCGTAGGCGCCGAAGACGTTGCCGTGGTCGGTCATCGCCAGCGCCGGCATGCCCTGCTCGGCGGCGGCCCTCGTCACCTCGGGCAGCTTGGCCGCCCCGTCGAGCATCGAGTACTCGGTGTGGACGTGCAGGTGCACGAACGAGTCGGTGCTCTCGGCGGCTGTGCTGCTCACGGTGCTGCGGCGCTCCTCACGGGTCGTGCTGGCCCGGCCGTCGGGTGCTCCGGCGGGCGACCGGCGGGGAAGACCGGCGGTGCGGTGCGGGCTCGGGACTGCTCCGGCCGGGCACCGACGCGGGCCCGGGCCGGTGCCTGCGATCCTCGCACCGGGGACGTTCTACGCCGAGGGTCTGACAGGACGTGTCTCGGCCCGGCGGGAGGCGCCGGTCACGTTCCCGGCGCGTCGTGCCCCAGTGGCCGACGCATCGTCACGTGCACGATCCCCGCCTCCACGTACTCCTCGCCGACGGCGGTGTAGCCGGCCCGCTCGTAGAAGCCGCGGGCGCCCACCTGCGCGTGCAGCTCCACCTCGGTCAGGCCGCGGGCGAGCGCCTGGCGGTGCAGCTCGGCGAGCACCGCGGCGCCGTAGCCGCCGCCGCGGGCCGAGGCCTCGACCGCCATCCGCCCGATCGCGGCGCGCCCGCCGCGCTCCAGCAGCCGCCCGGTGGCGACCACCCGGCCGGCGGGGTCGCGGGCGACGGCGTGCACGGCGACGGCGTCGGCGTCGTCCTGCTCGACCTCCGGCGGCACGCCCTGCTCCTCGACGAACACCCGGGTGCGCAGCGCGACCACCTCGGGCCAGTCGGCCGCCGTCGCCACCGTCGCCGTGGGGCCGTCCACGCCGCTCACGCGGGCGCTCCCCCGGCCGGCCGGCGCCCCGGCAGCGGGCCCGGCACCGGGTCGGGCAGTGCGGAGGCGGGGACCAGCAGGAAGCGCAGGTCGACGGCGGCGTGCAGCAGCACCGGCAGCAGCAGCGAGCCGGTCTGCAGGTACAGCGCGGCGAACACCGCCCCCAGGGCGCCGGTGAGCACGATCCCCGGCAGCCCCTGGTAGGCGTGTGCCAGGCCGAAGGCGACCCCGGCGACGGCGATCAGCGCGAGCTGCGGCAGCCCCCCGGCGATCGCGGCGACGACGGCGAGGAAGAACCCGCGGTAGAGCCACTCCTCGCACACGCCGGCGGTCACCCCGACCACCGAGAACAGCCGCCGCTCCGCCGGGGACCGCGGCAGCAGCGCCAGCGTCGCGTGCACCGGAGGCTCGGCGTGCCGCCCCTGCGCGGGCGCGGCGGGCGGCCGCGGCGGCACGGCCCGGGCCAGCGCGCCCGAGCGCAGCGCCCGCACGGAGGCCAGCGCCATCACCAGCACGAGCACCGTCACCGCGCCGGTCACGGGGCCGGGCAGCCCGGTGGGCCAGGCCAGCCCGACGGCCGCGGCGTCGACCCCGGGCGCGGCCAGCCAGACGACCAGGGCGAGCACCGCCAGGCCCCACTCGAGGACCAGCAGCCGCAGGTAGAACGACCGCCGCGCCGCGGGGTCGGTGCGCAGCCGGCCCTCGAAGCGGCGGTGCAGCACCTGCCCGACGACCGGCTCGCCGACCACCAGGTACACCGCGACGACGACGGCCGAGAGCGCGGCGGGGCCGAACGCAGCGAGGGAGTCGGGCAGGTCGGTCACGGTGCGGGCGCCCCCGGCGTCAGGACTCGGCGCGCAGGATCGCCAGGGCGCCGGCGAGGTCGTCGGGGTAGCCGCTGGTGAACTCCACCCAGTGGCCGTCGGCGGGGTGGGCGAAGCCGAGCCGGACCGCGTGCAGCCACTGCCGTGACACCCCCAGCCGCGCGGCCAGGGTCGGATCGGCGCCGTAGGTCGTGTCGCCGACGCAGGGGTGGCGCAGCGCGGAGAAGTGCACCCGGATCTGGTGGGTGCGCCCGGTCTCGAGGTGCACGTCGACCAGGCTCGCGGCCGCGAACGCCTCGACGACCTCGTAGTGGGTGACCGAGGGCCGCCCGCCGCTGACGACGGCGAACTTCCAGTCGTGCCGGGGGTGGCGGTCGATCGGCGCGTCGATGGTGCCGCGCGAGGGGTCGGGGTGGCCCTGCACCAGCGCGTGGTAGCCCTTGTCGACGGTGCGCTCCTTGAACGCCGCCTTGAGCACGGTGTAGGCCCGCTCGCTCTTGGCCACCACCATCAGCCCCGTCGTCGCGGCGTCGAGCCGGTGGACGACGCCCTGCCGCTCCGGCGCCCCGGAGGTGGAGACGCGGTAGCCGGCCGCGGCCAGCCCGCCGACGACGGTCGGGCCCTCCCAGCCGGGGCTCGGGTGCGCCGCGACGCCGACCGGCTTGTCGACCACCACGACGTCGTCGTCGTCGTGGACGACCGTGAGGCCGGGCACGGGCTCGGGCGCGGGCGGCTCCCCGGGCGGCGGGGGCAGCTCGACCTCCAGCCAGCTGCCGCCGGTGAGCCGGTCGCCCTTGCCGCGGACGCGGCCGTCGACCCACACCCGCTCGGCGTCGGCGAGGTCGGCGGCGACGGCGCGGGAGAGGCCGAACAGCCGGGCCAGGCCCTGGTCGACGCGCTGGCCCTCCAGCCCGTCGGGCACCGGCAGCGCGCGGTGCAGGCCGGGGGAACTCACCGGTCCATGGTGCCAGGTGGCGGGGGTCAGCCGCGGGAGACGGCGTCGGTGCCGGAGTCGTCCCGGCCGCGCGTGCCGTCGAACTCCACGCCGCGCAGCGCGAGGTAGGCGCCCAGCACGCCGCCGCAGACGATCGCCGAGTCGGCGACGTTGAAGATCGGGTAGACCTCCCCGTTCGGCGCGAACACCGACACGAAGTCGACGACGCCGCCGCGCAGGAAGCCGGGGTCGCGGAACACCCGGTCGACCAGGTTGCCGAGCGCGCCGCCGAGCACCAGGCCCAGCGCCACCGCCCAGCCGGTGGAGAACAGCCGCCGCGCCGTCCGCACGATCACCACCGCCACCGCGACGGCGATGAGGGTGAACACCACGGTGAAGCCCTCGGCGAAGGAGAACGCGGCGCCGGTGTTGCGCGCGTGGGTCAGGTAGACCAGTCCCCCGAGCAGGCGGAGGTTCTCCCCCCGCTCGACCGTGGCGACGACGAGCAGCTTGCTGGCCAGGTCGACGAGGAACACCGTCGCCGCGAGGAGGAGCAGCAGCCGCGTGCGCGGCCGGCGGGCCGGCGTCGCGGGGGCGGCGTCCTCGGGGTGGTCGTTCAGCGGGTGCTCCTGGGGTGGGGGGCCGACCCCGCGAGGGTAGCCGCGGCGGCTGGGTGCGCCGGGCCCGCCGCGCGGCCGTCGTCCGGCCCGGAGCGGTGCCCGCGGGTCGCCACCGGACGCCGGAGTAGCGGATCTCACACCCCGCCGAGTACGTGTCCGGGCGGTTCTCGGCCGATGGTCGGAGGTGGCGCACGTCCCCCGGCAGGAAGGCAGTCGTGTCCACCGACCTCGGTTCAGCCACCGACCCCGACGTGGTCCTCGTCGGCGGGGGCATCATGAGCGCGACGCTGGCGTCGCTGCTCGGTGTCGTCGCGCCGGACCGGACGATCACCGTCTTCGAGTCCGCGCCCGAGGTCGCCGGGGAGAGCTCGGACGCGTGGAACAACGCCGGCACCGGTCACGCGGCGCTCTGCGAGCTCAACTACACCCCGGCCGGGCCCGACGGCCGGGTCGGCACGGCCAAGGCCCGCGCCATCAACGAGCAGTTCCAGGTCTCGCGCCAGTTCTGGTCCCACCTGGTGCGCACCGGGCTGACCGGCTCGCCCAAGGAGTTCATCTCCCCGGTCCCGCACGTGAGCTTCGTGACCGGCGAGGAGGGGCGCGCCTACATGCGCGCCCGCCACGCGGCGCTGTCGGCCGAGCCGCTGTTCACCGGGCTCGAGTACACCGACTCGCCGTCGGAGCTGGCCGGCTGGGTGCCGCTGGTGATGGACGGCCGCGACCCCGCGCAGGTCGTCGCCGCGACCCGCTCGGTCGCCGGCACCGACGTCAACTTCGGCTCGCTCACCCGGCTGCTGTTCACCCAGGCCGAGGACCGCGGCGTGCAGGTGCACACCGGCCAGCGGGTCACCGGCCTCGACCGGCTCGGTGACGGCCGGTGGAAGGTGACCGTCACCGACCGGCGGACCGGCGAGGAGCGCTCGGTGCGCACCCGGTTCGTGTTCGTCGGCGCCGGCGGTGGCGCGCTGCCGCTGCTGCAGGAGGCCGGCATCCCCGAGATCCGCGGCTTCGGCGGCTTCCCGGTCAGCGGCATGTTCCTGCGCACCCGCTCCCCGGAGCTGGTGACCGAGCACCAGGCCAAGGTCTACGGCCAGGCCGCCGTCGGCGCGCCGCCCATGTCGGTCCCGCACCTGGACCTGCGCCTGGTCGACGGCGAGTACTCGCTGCTCTTCGGCCCCTACGCCGGCTGGTCGCCGAAGTTCCTCAAGTCCGGCTCGGTGTTCGACCTGCCGCTGTCGGTCAAGCCGAACAACCTCGGCTCGATGCTGGGCGTGGCCCGCACCGAGCTGGCGCTGACGAAGTACCTCGTCAGCGAGCTGCTGCAGTCGCGCGGCGCCCGGCACCGCACGCTGACGGAGTTCGTCCCGCTGGCCGAGCAGGCCGACTGGGACATGATCACCGCCGGTCAGCGGGTGCAGGTCATCAAGCGCGACCCGGCCAGCGGCCGGGGCGTGCTGCAGTTCGGCACCGAGCTCGTCGTGGGCGCCGACGGCTCGATCGCCGGCCTGCTCGGTGCCTCCCCCGGCGCGTCGACGGCGGTCTCGGCCATGCTCACCCTGCTCGAGCGGGCCTTCCCCGAGCAGGTCGCGGCCAACCGGGCGGCGCTGGAGGCGGCGATCCCGTCCTACGGGCGCGACCTGTCCTCCGACCCCGCCCTGCTGGCCCGCGTCCGCGCGGAGACCATGCAGACCCTCGAGCTCACCGGCTGACCCGAGGCCGGGCACTTCCGCGGAAGTGCACGGCCAATGTGCGGGCACTTCCGCGGAAGTGCACGGCCCTCCCACGCACTTCCGCGGAAGTGCACGGTCAGGACCGGGCGGCTCGCCGGGTGAGGGCCGTCCGGACCCGGTCGACGACGTCGTCGAGCGCGCGCAGGTCGTGCGCCGCCACGCGGATGACCAGCCAGCCGGCCGCGACCAGGCGCGCCAGCCGGGCGTCGTCCCGCTCGATCTGGACGCCGTCGAAGTGGTACTCCCCCTCGTACTCCACGACGACCCGGTGCTCGGGCCACGCCAGGTCCACCCGCGCCAGCCGGCGGCCGTCCTCGACCACCTTGTACTGCGGGACCGGCGCGGGGAGCCCGGCCAGCACGCAGGCGACGCGCACCACGGACTCCGGCGGTGACTCGCTGCGCGGGTCGGTCAGCTCCAACGCCCGGCGGACCCGTCGCGACCCGCGTCGTCCGGGGCGCCGGCGGAGCAGCTCGGCCAGCTCGTCCGCGGTGACGAGGCCGTCGCGCAGCATCGCGTCGAGGACGGACACCGCGCCCGCCGTCGGTTCCAGTGCCGCGACGTCCCAGGCGGTCCGCAGCGGGGCCGTGCACCGCAGCCCCGAGCCGTCGTCCCGGACGTCGCCCGGGACGACGTCGGTGCGGTGCACGCGCACCCCCTCCGGACCCCGCCACTTCAGCGGCGCGGGGAGGACCACGGTCACGGGGTCACGCCAGCCCGGCGCCGGCGCGCCGAGGACGGCGGCGGCCGACCGACCGCCCAGCGCCGCACCCGGCGGCATGAGCAGCGCGGCGGCGCGGCAGCGGAGCAGGTGGTCGCGCGGGACGGACACGTCGGCGTAGACCCCGTGCAGGACGCGGGCGTAGGGACCCTCGGCCAGTCCCCGCCGGCTGATCCGGCCCTCGGAGATCGCGTGGGACCCGATGAAGACACCCTCGGGCAGCGTGGGTCGCAGCAGCACCCGGTGATCATGGGTCGCCCCCGGCCGGGAGGGCCGTCGTCCACAGGCGGGATCCGCTCCAGCCGTGGGGGGGGGGGGGGGGGGGGGGGGGGGGGGGGGGGGGGGGGGGGGGGGGGGGGGGGGGGGGGGGGGGGGGCGGGGGGGGGGGGGGGGGGGGGGGGGGGGGGGGGGGGGGGGGGGCG
>NZ_JBJGYP010000055.1:0-18178 GCF_054050055.1 Geodermatophilus sp. SYSU D00814 | reverse complement strand
GTCCTCCCGCACGTCCCACCGTGCGGGAGGACGCCCGGCGGTGAGGGAGGACGGGGTCGGGCCGGCCGCACCGGGTCGCCGGCCGCGCCGGATCGGGCCGTCAGGACGCGGTCAGGCCGCCCGGGTCGTCGCCGCCCCGGGCTCGTCGAGGGCCTCCGCGGCCTTGCACAGGTTGCGGACCATGCTGCCGAACACGATCCCGTGGAACGGCGAGATGCTCCACCAGTAGAGGTGGCCGAGCAGGCCGTGCGGGTGGAAGGTCGCCTTCTGCCGCAGCCGGGTGCGACCCTCGTCGGCACGTTCCACGTGGAACTCCAGCCAGGCCAGGCCCGGCAGCCGCATCTCGGCGCGCAGCCGCAGCAGCCGGCCCTCCTCCAGCTCCTCCACGCGCCACCAGTCCAGGGCGTCCCCGACGTAGAGGTCGCTGGGGTCGCGGCGCCCGCGGCGCAGGCCCACCCCGCCCACGGCCCGGTCCAGCCAGCCGCGCACCTCCCAGGCCAGCGGGAAGCTGTACCAGCCGGTCTCGCCGCCGATGCCCTCGACCACCCGCCACAGCGCCGCGGGCGAGGCGTCGGTCTCCCGGGTCCGCTCGTCGAGGTAGAGGCTGCCGCCGGCCCAGTCGGGGTCGCTGGGCAGCGGGTCCGACGGCGCCCCGGGCACCGACGCGCCCGTCCACCGGGTGACGACGTCGTGGTCCCGGACGCGCTGCACGGCCAGCCGCACCGCGTCGTCGAAGCCCAGCAGCCCCTCCGGCGGGTCGGGCACGTACCGCGCGATGTCGTGCTCGGAGGCGACGACGGTGTTGCGCAGCGACTCCACCAGCGGCCGGGCGATCGACGCCGGCACCGGCGTGATGACGCCGACCCAGTGGCTCGACAGCGACGGCGTGAAGACCGGCACCGGCAGGATCCGCCGCCGCGCCAGCCCGGTCACCTCGGCGTAGCGCTGCATCATCTGCGCGTAGTCCATGACGTCGGGGCCGCCGATGTCGAAGCAGCGGTGCACGTCCGGCGGCAGCGTGGCGCAGCCGACGAGGTAGCGCAGCACGTCGCGGATCGCGATGGGCTGGATGCGGCTGTGCACCCACCGCGGGGTGACCATGACCGGCAGCCGCTCGGTGAGGTAGCGCAGCATCTCGAACGACGCCGAGCCCGAGCCCAGCACGATCGCTGCGCGCAGCACCACCGTGGGCACCCCGGAGCCGAGCAGCACGCGGGCCACCTCGGCGCGCGAGCGCAGGTGCGGGGAGAGCTCCTCGTCCGAGGGCTCGAGGCCGCCGAGGTACACCAGCCGGCCGACGCCCGCGCCGCGGACGGCCCGGGCCATCACCTCGGCCGTCTGCCGGTCGCGCTCCTCGAACGCACGGCCGACGGCGAGGGAGTGGACGAGGTAGTAGACGACGTCGGCGCCGGTGCACGCCCGGGCCACCGCGTCGTCGTCGGTGGCGTCGCCCTCGACGACCTCGACGTCGCGGATCCAGGGCCGGTCCCGCAGCTTGCCCGGCGAGCGGGTCAGCACCCGCACGCGGTGGCCGGCGGCGAGGAGCTCGGGCACGAGGCGGCCGCCGACGTAGCCGGTGGCGCCCGTGACCAGACAGGTCAGGTCACGCTGGGCGGGCTGCACGTCGACGAGTCTGCGAGTCGCCGTCGGCCCGTGCCCGACGGCCGGATCGGTTCCGGCCGCCCAGCGCCCCTGGGCGGGCGTGTCGGCCCCGGGGGCAACACCGGTGGTGCGAGCGGTGCCGCGAGTGGCGCAGACGGGACGTCAGGGCGTGCGTGGCGCCGTTCCTGTCGGTGGACCCGGTAACATGGACGGCAGGAATCCCCAGCATCCGGCTGAGTGGCGCTGTGCGCCCTCGGAGCCCTCCCGTGCGGAGGTGCCCGCGCGCCGGCTGCGCGACAGAAGGGCCCCACGTGGTCGCTCGGACCCAGACTGAGAACAGCTACTCCGGCAGCTCCATCACCGTCCTCGAGGGGCTCGAGGCGGTCCGCAAGCGGCCCGGCATGTACATCGGCTCCACCGGTGAGCGCGGCCTGCACCACATGGTGTGGGAGGTCGTCGACAACTCCGTCGACGAGGCGCTCGCCGGCTTCTGCGACACCGTCCGCGTCACCCTGCTCGCCGACGGCGGCGTCCGGGTCGAGGACAACGGCCGTGGCATCCCGGTCGACCTGCACCCGCGCGAGAAGCGGCCGACCGTCGAGGTCGTCATGACCGTGCTGCACGCCGGCGGCAAGTTCGACGGCAAGAGCTACGCCGTCTCCGGCGGTCTGCACGGCGTCGGCGTCACCGTCGTCAACGCGCTGTCCACCGCCCTCGACGTGCGCATCTGGCGCGACGGCAGGGAGTGGCACCAGTCCTACGCCCTGGCCAAGCCCGGCCCGCTGGAGGAGGTCGGCCCGACCACCAAGCAGGGCACCCAGATCACCTTCTGGGCCGACGGCGACATCTTCGAGACGACGAGCTACTCGTTCGACACCATCAGCCGCCGGCTGCAGGAGATGGCCTTCCTCAACAAGGGCCTGACCATCGTCCTGCGCGACGAGCGCCCCGGGCACGGCAAGGCCGAGACCGGTCTGGGTGACGAGAAGTCGGTGTCCGTGGAGGCCACGGCCCCGGGCACCGAGGACGCCGCCTTCGAGCCCACCGAGATCACCTACCGCTACGACGGCGGCCTCGAGGACTACGTCCGCCACATCAACGCGAAGAAGACCCCGATCCACCGCTCGATCGTCGGCTTCGGCGCCGAGGGCGTCGGCAAGAACGACATGCGGATGAGCGTCGAGGTCGCGATGCAGTGGTCCGACGCCTACTCGGAGTCGGTCTACTCCTTCGCCAACACGATCAACACGCACGAGGGCGGCACCCACGAGGAGGGCTTCCGCACCGCGCTCACCTCGATCGTCAACCGGTACGCCGTCGAGAAGAAGATCCTCAAGGACAAGCCGGAGGACAAGCTCACCGGCGAGGACATCCGCGAGGGCCTGGCCGCGATCGTCTCGGTCAAGATCGGCGACCCGCAGTTCGAGGGCCAGACGAAGACCAAGCTCGGCAACACCGAGGTCAAGGGCTTCGTGCAGCGCATCTGCAACGAGCAGATCTCGCACTGGTTCGAGGCCAACCCGGCCGAGGCCAAGACGATCATCACCAAGGCCGCCTCGGCCGCCCGGGCGCGCCGTGCCGCCCAGGACGCCCGCAAGCTCGCCCGCAAGAACCTGCTCAGCAACAACTCGCTGCCGGGCAAGCTGGCCGACTGCCGCTCGACCGACCCCCGCAACTCCGAGGTCTACATCGTCGAGGGCGACTCCGCCGGCGGCTCGGCCAAGTCCGGCCGCGACTCGATGTTCCAGGCGATCCTGCCCATCCGCGGCAAGATCATCAACGTCGAGAAGGCGCGCATCGACCGGGTCCTCAAGAACACCGAGGTCCAGTCGATGATCACCGCCTTCGGCACGGGCATCCACGACGAGTTCGACCTGTCGAAGCTGCGGTACCACAAGATCGTCCTCATGGCCGACGCCGACGTCGACGGCCAGCACATCCGCACGCTGCTGCTCACCCTGCTGTTCCGCTTCATGCGGCCGCTGGTCGAGGCCGGCCACGTCTACCTGGCGCAGCCGCCGCTGTACAAGATCAAGTGGGGCGGCAAGTGGGGCGACCAGTACGCCTACTCCGACCGCGAGCGCGACGCGCTGCTGGCCGCCGGCAAGAAGGAGGGCCGCAAGGTCCGCGAGGAGATGATCCAGCGGTTCAAGGGGCTCGGTGAGATGAACGCCAGCGAGCTGTGGGAGACCACCATGAACCCCGAGACCCGCCTGCTGCTGCAGGTCACCCTCGACGACGCGGCCACCGCCGACGAGCTGTTCAGCATCCTCATGGGCGAGGACGTCGAGGCGCGCCGCAGCTTCATCACCCGCAACGCCAAGGACGTCCGCTTCCTCGACGTCTGACGAAGGACCCCCGTGCCCCCCACCGCTCGCACGCTCGCGGCGGGCCCCTGCACGGGGGCCACCTGACGTCCACGTCCTCAGCACGAACCGGAGAGACCGAAGAGTGACCGAGACACCCGCCCGCGACCGCGTCGAGCCGGTCGACCTGCAGCAGGAGATGCAGCGCAGCTACATCGACTACGCGATGAGCGTGATCGTCGGCCGCGCCCTGCCGGAGGTCCGCGACGGCCTCAAGCCGGTGCACCGACGCGTGCTGTTCGCGATGTACGACCAGGGCTTCCGCCCCGACCGCGGCTACGTCAAGTGCGCCCGCCCGGTCGCGGAGGTCATGGGCAACTACCACCCGCACGGCGACTCGGCGATCTACGACGCCCTCGTGCGGCTGGCCCAGCCGTGGTCGATGCGCTACCCGCTCATCGACGGCCAGGGCAACTTCGGCTCGCCGGGCAACGACCCGCCGGCCGCCATGCGCTACACCGAGTGCCGGCTCACGCCGCTGGCCATGGAGATGCTGGCCGGCATCGACGAGGAGACCGTCGACTTCCAGGCCAACTACGACGGCCGCACCCAGGAGCCGCTGGTCCTGCCGTCGCGGGTGCCCAACCTGCTGATCAACGGCTCGGCCGGGATCGCGGTCGGCATGGCCACCAACATGCCGCCGCACAACCTGCGCGAAGTCGCCGAGGCCGTCTACTGGGTGCTCGACCACCCCGACGCCGAGCCCGAGGAAGCGCTCACCGCGTGCATGGAGCGCATCAAGGGCCCGGACTTCCCGACCTACGGCCTCATCGTCGGCCGCGACGGCATCGAGGACGCCTACCGCACCGGCCGCGGCTCGGTGAAGATGCGCGCCGTCGTCACGGTGGAGGAGGACTCCCGGGGCCGGGTGCAGCTCGTCGTCACCGAGCTGCCCTACCAGGTCAACCCGGACAACCTGGCCGAGTCGATCGCCGAGGCGGTCAAGGAGGGCCGGCTGCAGGGGATCAGCGAGATCGCCGACGAGTCCAGCGACCGCGTCGGCCGGCGGCTGGTCATCACCCTGCGCCGCGACGCCGTCGCCAAGGTGGTGCTGAACAACCTCTACAAGCACACCCAGCTGCAGACGTCGTTCGGCTGCAACATGCTCTCGATCGTCGACGGCGTCCCGCGGACGCTGCGGCTCGACGAGCTGGTGCGGCTGTGGGTCTCCCACCAGATCGAGGTCATCCAGCGGCGCACCCGGTACCGGCTGCGCAAGGCCGAGGAGCGCGCGCACATCCTGCGCGGCTACGCCAAGGCCCTCGACCAGCTCGACGCCGTCATCGCGCTCATCCGCAACAGCCCCTCGGCCGACACCGCCCGCACCGGCCTCATGGAGCTGCTCGAGGTCGACGAGGTCCAGGCCACGGCGATCCTCGACCTGCAGCTGCGCCGGCTGGCCGCCCTCGAGCGGCAGCGGATCATGGACGAGCTGGCCGAGATCGAGGCCCGCATCGCCGACCTGCAGGCGATCCTGGACTCTCCCGACCGGCAGCGGCAGATCGTCCGCGACGAGCTGGCCGAGATCGTCGACAAGTACGGCGACGAGCGGCGCTCGCAGTTCGTCGCCAACGAGGGCGACGTCTCCGTCGAGGACCTCATCGCCGAGGAGGAGGTCGTCGTCACCATCACCCGCACCGGCTACGCCAAGCGGACGAAGAGCGACCTCTACCGGTCGCAGCGCCGCGGCGGCAAGGGCGTGATGGGGGCGGCCCTCAAGCAGGACGACCTGGTCGACCACTTCTTCGTGGGCTCCACCCACGACTGGATCCTGTTCTTCACCAACAAGGGACGGGTCTACCGGGCCAAGGCCTACGAGCTGCCCGAGGCCAACCGCACCGCCCGCGGCGCGCACGTGGCGAACATCCTGGCGTTCCAGCCCGACGAGCGGATCGCCCAGGTCATGCAGATCAAGGACTACTCGGTCGCCCCGTACCTGGTGCTGGCCACCGCCAACGGGCAGGTGAAGAAGACCCGGCTGTCGGACTTCGACAGCCCGCGCAGCGGCGGCGTCATCGCGATCAACCTGCGCGAGAGCGACGAGCTGGTGGGTGCGGCGCTCATCGACCCCGAGAAGGACCTGCTGCTGGTCACCCGCGCGGCCATGTCGATCCGGTTCAAGGCCGACGACGCGACGCTGCGGCCCATGGGCCGGGCCACCGAGGGGGTCCGCGGCATCTCGCTGGCCCCCGGCGACCGGCTGCTGTCGATGATCGTGGTCGAGGAGGGCGTCGACGTCCTGGTCGCCACCGAGCGCGGCTTCGCCAAGCGGACCGGCATCGAGAACTACCCGCCGCAGGGCCGCGGCGGCAAGGGCGTGCTCACCGCCGACCCCAAGGCCCGCAAGGGTGCGCTGGTCGGCGCGCTGTCGGTGAGCCTCGGTGACGAGCTGTACGCGATCACCTCCGGCGGCGGCGTCATCCGGACCCCGGTCAACGGCGTGCGCCACAACAAGGACCGGGCCACCATGGGTGTCAAGCTCATGAACTTGCCCGAGGACGTGACGATCGTGGCGATCGCCCGGACGACGGACAACGACGAGCCCGCCGCCTAGGGTGAGACCGGGAGCACGGCGGGGCGTGGCCGAGGGTCACGCCCCGCCCCCGGCTCCCCTCGACGGACACGACCGGCGCCCGGGCGCCTCCGGCACCGCCGGACCTCCCGGGCGCGAGAACGCGGCGAGGGCCGCAGGCGAACGGGAGAACGGCATGAGCGACCGGCCGCAGGCGGTGCGCACCGGGGTCCGCCCGGAAGGCGCAGCCGGAGCGGACGGAGCCCCGGCGACGGGCTCGGTGCCCGCCACCGGTCAGCAGCCCGTTGCGTCCGGGGCCGTGCCGGCCGGGGCGACCCCGGCCGGCGGGTCCCCGTCGCTGACCAAGCCGGTCACCGGAGCGATGCCCGCCCCGCAGGCTCCGCAGCAGAGCCCGCAGGCGCAGCAGACCCAGCAGGTGCAGCGGCCCGCCGACGCGACGATGCCCCCGCCGACGGGCGCCACCCAGGTGGCCCCGCCGGCCGCGGCCCCGGCGCCCGCCCGCGCGCCCCAGCAAGCCGCTCCTCCGCAGCATGCACCCCAGCAGGTGGCGCCCCAGCCGGCGGTTCCGCAGTCGGCCCAGCAGGCCGCGCAGCAGGCACCGCCGGCCGGCCGGCCGGCGAAGGGCCGGGGCAACCGCGGTCCCCGCCGGGCTCGCCTGCAGCTGCGGCACATCGACACCTGGTCGGCGCTGAAGATCTCGCTGGTGCTGTCGATCGCGCTGTTCTTCGTCTGGATGGTCGCGATCGGGATCCTCTACGGCGTCCTGTCCGGCCTGGGCGTCTTCGAGACCCTCAACGACCTGTTCGGTCAGCTCGGCACGTCCTCGAGCGGTGACGGCGGCAGCGACGTCATCACGCCGGGTGTCGTCTTCGGCGGTGCGGCCGTCATCGGCGCGATCAACATCGTGCTCATGACCGCGCTGGCCACCGTCGCGGCGTTCGTCTACAACCTCTGCGCCGACCTCGTGGGCGGCCTGGAGGTCACCCTCGCCGAGCGCGACTAGTGGTGTCGGGGGCCCCGCCCGCCGGGGCCCCCGAGCACCCTTGTACGCTGGTCGAGGTCCACGGGCCTGTAGCTCAGGCGGTTAGAGCGCATCCCTGATAAGGATGAGGCCGGAGGTTCAAGTCCTCCCAGGCCCACCCGTGTACCGGTGCCCACGGCACCGCGGCAAGGCGGCCCCGTCCGTGGCCGCGGTCGTCACCAGGAGGTACCGCGTGCTCAAGCAGTTGGCCCTCGTCGCCGCAGCGGCCGGCGTCGCCGCCGCCGCCGTCCGTCGCCGCTCCGCGGGCACCGGCAGGGCCGAGGCCGACCTCTGGCACGAGGCCACGAGCGGCCCCCAGGCCGTCAGCCGCCCCACCGCCCGCTGATCCCGGCCCCGCAGGGGCCGCCGGGGACGTAGCTCAATTGGCAGAGCACCGCCTTTGCAAGGCGGGGGTTAGGGGTTCGATTCCCCTCGTCTCCACCCCTGGGACACCCGTCCCGGCCTGCGCCTGCCCGCTCCGAGCGGCGCCCTGCTGAGTCCCCACCCTCCCCCGTCGGGAGGAGCCGTCTCGAGTCCGTCCGGATCCGTTCCGATACCGCGAGCGTGACGGCCCGCCGGGCTCGTCGTGGCGTACGCCCAGTACGCGCAGCACGGCCTCCTGGGCTCGGTGGGCCTCGCGCTGCCCGTGGCGGCCCTGGGGGCCGTGGCCGCCCTGCCGATCCTCACCCGAGGGAGACGCCGGACCAGTTGCGGGTGCTCCGGGCCCTGGGGTGCCACAGCGCGCAGGGCCACCTCCTCGGCCGGCCCGTGCCCGCCGACGACCTCGTGCACGTGCTGGCCTCGGGACGGGTGACCGAGGCGTGCGCCCTGGGGGCGGGTGTGCATCAGTAGGTGAAGCGGGCGACGCCGGTGCGCAGGTCGGCCGCCATCCGGGACAGCTCGTCGACGGCGACCCGGGTCTGGGTCAGCGCCTGGGTGGTGGCGTCGGCGGCACCGGAGACCCCGGCGATGTTGTCCGCGATCTGCCCCGAGCCCTGGGCGGCCTCGGCCACCGAGCGGGACATCTCCGCGGTGGTCGCGGTCTGCTCCTCCACCGCACTCGCGATGGTGGTCTGGCGGTCGGAGATCTGCGCCACGATCGTGCTGATCTCCCCGATCGCGCTCACCGCCGCACCGGTGTCCTTCTGGATCGCCTCCACCCGCCGGGCGATGTCCTCGGTCGCCTTGGCCGTCTCCTGGGCCAGCTCCTTGACCTCGTTGGCGACCACCGCGAAGCCCTTGCCGGCCTCCCCGGCCCGGGCGGCCTCGATGGTGGCGTTCAGCGCCAGCAGGTTGGTCTGCTCGGCGATGGAGGTGATCACCTTGACCACGTTGCCGATCTCCGCCGAGGAGGCGCCCAGCTTCGCCACCGTGGCCGTCGTCGTCTCCGCCGCCGTCACCGCGCGGGCGGCCACCGCCGACGCCTCGGCGGCGTTGGTCGCGATCTCCCGGATGCTCGCGCCCATCTGCTCGGCACCGGCAGCCACCGTCTGCACCGACCGCGACACCTCCTCGGCGGCACCGGACACCACCCCGGACTGCGCGGAGGTCTCCTCCGCCGACGCCGAGATCTGCGCCGAGGACGCGCTCAGCTCCTCGCTGGAGGCCGCCACGGCGTCGGCCGAGGACGCCACCGACGACAGCACCGAACGCAGGTCCTGCACCGCCTCGTCCAGCGCCCGACCGGTCTCACCGAGCTCGTCCTTCGAGCGCAGCCCGCTGGTGCGCGTCAGGTCGCCGACCGCGAGGCCGGACGCGACGTCCTGCACCCGGCGCAGCGGGCCGACGATCTGCCGGCCGGTGTAGAGGGCGAGCGCGAGGCCGAGAACGGCGCCGACCGCCAGGATCACCAGGACCTGGGTGCGGCCACTGTGGTAGGCCGCCTCGGCGTCGGTCCGGGTGCGCTCGACGGCCTCGGTCTGGGCTGCGCTCAGCGCCTGCCCGGCGTCCACGACGATGCCGAACAAGCGGTCGCACTCGGCGAGGATCGGGGTGACGTCGACGGCGGGGTCCAGGGCCCGGCTGGCCGGCAGGATCGTGCCGTCCCGGAAGGCGCGGTAGTCCGCCACCACCGCGAGGTAGCGGTCCAGCAGGCCGGCGTCGACCCCCTCCCGGCGCAGGGCCGCCACCTCGGTGTCGAAGACGTCGTCGAACCGGGAGATCTCCTGCTCGCGGCGCGGCTTGTCCGCGACCGGCCCGGCCAGGTGCAGCAGGACGCGCTGCCGCATGCTGCCGACGGCCTCCTGTGCCTCGGCCAGGTCCCTGAGCGGGACCGCTCCCTCGCGGTAAATGGTCTCCGCCGCGGCGTCCACGGTGCCGAGCCGGAGGATCGACAGTCCTGCGATGGCGCCGGCCACCAGCAGCAGCGCCGTCAGCAGGACCATCAGCTTGGTGGTGACCCGTCGGTCGGCGAACCAGGTGGCGCGCCGCTCCTCGTGCGGGGTGACAGCCGTGCTCATGACGGGCTCCAGGGGGATGCGTGCCGGGGTGGTGCCGGGGGCCTTCCGAGGATGGGGGCCGGCGGGGCGTGAGCGGCGCCGGTCGCGGCAGCCCGGCGCAACTGCAACCGGAGGGGCGCCGACCCGGCCCTCCCGCAGGACTTGTCGACGCCGCGGCGCAGGTCACCGGCTCCCGGCCGCCCGCGACGAGCCGGGGCGGTCCGCCGTCGCCGCAGGTCGGCGCCGGGGTCCGCGCGCCGGCGGTCCACCAGTCGACCGGTGCGGACGACGTCGCCGTCCGGAGCCCGCACGGTCAGGCGGGGCCGGCACCCGACACGCGGCCCGCCGACGCACCGCCGCGCGAGGCGCGCCCGTCTCTGTTGACCCCGCGGGGGCCCCGCACGAGAGTCCCGGCTGCCCGCTCAGCGACGGGCCACCCCGGGTGGCCACCACGCGGTCACCCCGACCGGCGCCGGGGCCGTGGCCGGCCCCGCGCCTCCCCGCTCGTCCTCCGCACGAGCCCCGCAACACCGCACCACGCACCACCAGGGGGATGGCATGGCCATCGACCAGGAACGCCTCGACGCCCTGCTGGGCCGCTTCGTCACCGACCTCGGCGCCGGGTTCCACGCCGTCAACGCCGTCATCGGGGACCGGCTCGGTCTCTACCAGGCGCTCGCCGCCGTCATGCCGGCGACGCCGGAGGAGGTCGCCCGGCACGCCGGCGCCGACGAGCGGCACGTCCGCGAGTGGCTGTCCGGCCAGGCGGCCGGCGGCTACGTCACCTACGACCCGGCCACCGAGCGCTTCGCGCTCACCGAGGAGCAGGCGTTCGTGCTCGCGGCGCCCGACGGCATGCAGGCCGCCGCGGCCTTCCACCTCCCCGTCGCGCTGGCGATGAACGTCCAGGCACTCACCGACGCCGTCCGCAGCGGCAGCGGCTTCGCCTGGCACCGGCACGACGCGGCCCTCTTCGAGGGGACCGAGCGCTTCTTCCCGCCGGGCTACGCCGCCAACCTCGTCTCGTCGTGGATCCCCGCGATCGAGGGGCTGGAGGACCGGCTGCGGGCGGGCGGGAAGGTGGCCGACGTCGGCTGCGGTCACGGCGCCTCGACCCTGCTGATGGCGCAGGCGTACCCGGCGGCCTCCGTCACCGGGTTCGACTACCACCCGGCCAGCATCGAGCAGGCCGGCAAGCGGGCCGGCGACGCCGGGCTGACCCACCGGGCCACCTTCGAGGTGGCCTCGGCGACCGACTTCCCCGGCTCCGACTACGACCTGGTCACCGTCTTCGACGCCCTGCACGACATGCCCGACCCCCTGGGGGCGGCGCGCCACATCCGCGAGGTGCTCGCCCCCGACGGGGTGTTCATGCTCGTCGAGCCCTACGCCGAGGACCGGCTCGAGGACAACCTCAACCCGGTGGGCCGGCTCTACTACGCGGCCTCGACGGCGATCTGCGTGGCGCACTCGAAGACCGGGGAACCCGGCACCGCCCTGGGCGCCCAGGCCGGCGAGGCGCGCCTGACCGCGCTGCTCCACGACGCCGGCTTCACCCGCGTGCGGCGGGCCACCCAGACGCCGTTCAACCTGGTCCTGGAGGCGCGGCCGTGACCGGCGGCCCCGGCCCGTCCGGCGGGGGGATGGGAGAGTGGGGCCGTGACCGAATCGACCTCGCCCGCCCGTCGCGCGGTGCTGCACACCAACCACGGCGACATCACCGTCGACCTGTTCCCCGACCACGCGCCGAAGACGGTCGCGAACTTCGCGGACCTGGCCGAGGGCCGCCGTGAGTGGACGCACCCGGCCACCCGCGCGAAGACCACCGACCCGCTGTACGACGGGACCGTCTTCCACCGCGTCATCAGCGGGTTCATGATCCAGGGTGGCGACCCGCTCGGTCAGGGCTTCGGCGGCCCCGGCTACCAGTTCGGCGACGAGTTCCACCCCGAGCTCAGCTTCGACCGCCCCTACCTGCTCGCCATGGCCAACGCCGGGCCGGGCACCAACGGCTCTCAGTTCTTCATCACCGTCGGCCCCACGCCGCACCTCAACCGCCGGCACACGATCTTCGGCGAGGTCGCCGACCAGTCCAGCCGCGAGGTCGTCGACCGCATCGCCGCCGTGCGCACCGGCCGCAACGACAAGCCGGTCGAGGACGTCGTCATCGAGTCGGTCGAGGTGCAGCGCAGCTGACCAGCTCCCCGCCCGACGGGGGCACCGGCGCCGTCCCGCCGCCGGTGCCCCCGCCGGTCACCTGCTACCGGCACCCCGACCGGCCCACCGGCATCCGGTGCACGCGCTGTGACCGGCCCATCTGCCCGGAGTGCATGACGCCGGCGTCGGTCGGCTTCCAGTGCCCCGACGACGTCCGCGCCGGCACCGCCGGGGTGCGCCGGCCGCGGCCGGTCTCGCGCTGGGGCGCCGCCCGGCGGCGCTTCGGCCCCGTCACCACCACGCTGGTCGCGGTCAACGTCGTCGTCTTCGTGGTCACCGCCGTCTCGGCGGTCTCGGTCGGTGAGAGCCCGCTGGACAACTACCGCTCGCCGGTCTTCGCCGACTTCTCGCTGGTCCCCGTCCTCGTCGACGTCTACGGGCAGGACTGGCGGCTGATCACCGGCGCGTTCCTGCACATCGGCTTCACCCACCTGCTGCTCAACATGCTCAGCCTGCTGCTGTTCGGCCCCGAGATCGAGGCACGGCTGGGCTGGTGGCGCTACCTGTCGGTCTACCTGCTGTCGGCGCTGGGCGGCGCCGTGGCCATCCAGCTGTTCGGTGACCCCGGCCGGCCCGTGGCCGGCGCCTCGGCGGCCATCTACGGCCTCCTGGGCGCCCTCGGCGTGCTGATGGTCGCCGCCCGGCAGGACCTGCGGGGCCTGCTCACCCTGCTGGCAATCAACGTCGTCATCAGCTTCCTGCCCAACGTGTCCCTGCTCGGGCACCTCGGCGGCCTGGTCGCGGGCCTGCTCGCCACCACGCTGCTCGTCCTGGCCCGCCGCCGCGTCGCCGTGCAGGCCGCCGGGCTGGCCCTCCTCGCCGTGGTGATGGTCGCCCTGGTGCTCGCGATGCCCGTGCCGGTGGCCGTCCTGGGTCTCTGAACGGGCCGTTCCAGTACCTCACCGAGGGCGCATCGCCTCCAGGTCCTGCGCGACGGCGGCCGGGTCGGTGCCGAGGTCGCGGCGGCCGAGCAGCACCAGCGTGCCGTCGTCGTCGGGCCCGGCGGCGGTGTCGAGCTCGAGCAGCCGCGACCGCACCCCGAGCCGGCGGGTGCTCCGCAGCCGCACCCGCAGGCCCGGCCAGGGCAGCAGGGTGCGGCCGGAGAGCGTCCGGACGACGACGCCACCGGGACCGGCCGACAGCCGGGGCCGCAGGACGACGTCGCGCAGCGCCAGCGCCAGCAGCAGCGCCCCGGCGGTGCCGACCAGCACGCGGCCGGCGGTGTCGAGGGTCAGCGCGGCCAGCACCAGCAGCACGCCGCCGGTCCCCAGCACGACCGTCTCCGCCGTCCGCGCCGACCACTGCACGACCCCACCCTCCCAGGCCGGTGCACACGTCGCCGCGTCGGCTGTCCACAGGGACCCGGGCCTGGGGACGACGAGCGAGGGAGGGGATAAGCCCTGCTCGGCGCGCGTGTCGACGACTCGACGGTGGCCGCGTCATCGCGGTGGGTGACGGTCCCCCCTCGGCAGTCATGTCGACTCGTCCACAGGTGGGTACACAGCTGGGGACAAAGCACAGAGCTGTAGTTACGCGGCCGTCCTCCGCACCCCACGAGTCCCACGCGTGGTGTCCGCGCTGGTCAGCGCGGTGCGCTCGAACAGGCGTTCTCCACACGCGGTGGACAACTCTGGGGGCGGATCGTCATGTCGACCTGTGGATCCACCGGTGGCCTGTGCACGACGGTCCACACCCCGGGGACACCGCGGATCCGGGCTGGTGTAGGACCCCCGGAACGCACGAGGCCCCCGTCCCGAGGGGGACGGGGGCCTGGTGACGTGCTGGAACGGCCCCTCTGCAGGGTCCCGCCGCGAGCGTGCGAGCGGCGGGGGCAAAGGGGTCCTTCGTCAGCGCCAGCGCATCGACATGACCAGGCCCATCACCATGGCCCCGAAGCCGATGGCGAAGTTCCACGCCGACAGCGAGACCATGAACGGGATCTGGTCGCCGGCCACGTAGTAGACGACGATCCACAGCAGGCCCAGCAGCATGAGCGTGACCATGAGCGGCGCGTACCAGCGGGGACTGGGCTGCACCGCGCGGGCGGCGGCCGACCGCGCCTGCAGCACGCCCTCCGGCGGCGTGTAGACCGACTTCTTGCGCACCTTGGACTTGGGCACCGGGACCGACTCCTGCTGACTCGCTCGGGGTGCCGGTCCGTCGCGACCGGCACGATCGCTCCCCAGCCTAAGCTCCGGGACGACTCCACCGGTCGCGCCGACGGCCCCGCCGGGCCCGCGCCGTCCCTCCCGTCCCCCCAGGAGCCCCCGTGACGCCGTCCGAGCCCCCGGCCGCGGCCCCGGTGCCCTCCCGGCGCCGGCGGACCGCCTGGGGCGCGCTGGTACCGGTGGTCGCCGTGGCCGCGGGGCTGCTGTTCGCCACGTCCGGCCAGACTGCGCAGGGGTCGGACCTGCGCGCCGGCGACGTCACCGAGCTGTCGGCGCTGATCGCCGAGCGCAACGAGGTCATCGCCGACCAGGAGGCGCAGCTGACCGAGCTGCGGCGGCAGGCCCAGGCGCTCACCGACCAGGCCGCCGGCCGCGACGGCGCGGTCGCCGCCGCCCAGGCCGCCGGCGACGGCGGCGCGGTGTCCGCGGGCGTGGTGGCGCTGCGCGGGCGGGGTGTGGAGATCACCCTCGACGACGCCCCGCGGCGGCCCGACGGCAGCCTGCCGGCCGGCGCCCGCCCCGACGACGTCGTCATCCACCAGTCCGACGTGCAGGGCGTGGTCAACGCCGTGTGGGCCGCCGGTGCCGACGGTGTCGCGATCATGGACCAGCGGCTGGTCGCCACCAGCGCCGTCCGGTGCGTGGGCAACGTGCTGCTGCTGCACGGCCGCACCTGGTCACCGCCGTTCGTCGTCACCGCCGTGGGCGACCCGGCCGCCGTCCGCGCGCAGCTCGACGCCTCGCCGCAGGTCGCGGTGTTCCGTCAGGCGGTCGAGGACTTCGGCCTGACCTTCACCGTCCGCGACCGGCCGGAGGTCGTCCTGCCGGCCTACGACGCCCCGCTGGACATGGCCTACGCCACACCCGCTGACGGCTAGGCCCTCCCGCGTGTAGACAGGGCCCGTGAGCCGCCCGGTCCTCGTCGTCGACAACTTCGACAGCTTCGTCTACAACCTGGTCCAGTACCTCGGCCAGCTCGGCGTGCAGTGCGTGGTCCGCCGCAACGACGCGGTCACCGTCGACGAGCTCGCCGACCTCGACGTCGCCGGGGTGCTGCTGTCCCCCGGCCCCGGCACGCCCTCCGGCGCCGGCGTGACCGTGCCGATGGTCCGCGCCGCCGCCGAGGCGGGCACGCCCGTCCTGGGCGTGTGCCTGGGCCACCAGGCCATCGCCGAGGCCTTCGGCGCCGAGGTGGTGCGCGCCCCCGAGCTGCTGCACGGCAAGACCAGCGAGGTCGTCCACGACGGCGTCGGCGTGCTGGCCGGGCTGCCCTCGCCGTTCACCGCCACCCGCTACCACTCCCTCGCCGTCGACCGCGACACGGTGCCGGCCGAGCTCGAGGTCACCGGCAGCACGCCGTCGGGGATCGTCATGGCGCTGCGGCACCGCGAGCTGCCCGTCGAGGGCGTGCAGTTCCACCCGGAGTCGGTGCTCACCGAGGGCGGCCACCGGATGCTGGCCACCTGGCTGACCGCGTGCGGTCTCGCCCCGGACCCCGCGGTCGTCGAGACCGCCGCGGCGGGCGTGCGCCGGCTGTCGGCCGCCGTGTCCTGACGACCCCGCCGACGCACAGAGGGCCCCTCCCGGATCGGGAGGGGCCCTCTGTCGCTCGTACGGTCAGCCGCCGGTACCGCCGCCCGGCGCCGGCGGCGCCGGCGTCGACGTCGGGGTGGCAGCCACCACGACCAGCAGGGTGATCTGCCCGTCTGCTTCCACCGTCTGCCCCGGCTGCGGGTCGCTCCCGGCGACCGTGCCCGGAGCCTGGCCGGCCTCGCCCTCGGACGGCACCGCCGTGATGGTGCCCGTGAAGCCTGCCGCGGCCAGGGTCTGGCGGGCCTGCTGCTCGGTCTGGCCGACCAGCGACGGCGGGACGGTGATCTCGGCGGCCCCGCCGGACACCTGCAGCGTGATCGGGTCGTCGGCGGCGGCCTGCTGGCCGGCGGCCGGGGCGCTGGCGACGACGGTGCCCGCGGGCTGGTCGGAGTCGACCTCCTCGGTCGTGACGGCGGTGAAGCCCGCCGTGCGCAGCGCCTGGGTGGCCGCCGCCCCGTCCTGCCCGGTGACGTCGGGGACCTCGGCGGTGCCGTCGGAGACCGACAGCGTCACCGTGGTGGCCGGGTCGACCTGGGTGCCCTCCTCGGGGTCCACGGCGACGACCTGGCCCTCCGGCTCGAGGGAGTCGGTCTGGTCGCTGTTGACGTTGCCGGTCAGGCCGGCGCTCTCCAGCGCCGTCCGGGCCCGCTCCTCGTCGAGGCCGACCACCTGCGGCATCGTCGCCGTGTCGGGTGCGACGCCGACGGTGAGGGCGACCGTGGTGCCCTCGTCGACCTGCGCGCCGCTGGCCGGGGTGCTCTCCAGCACGGTGCCGACGGCGTCCTCGTCCGGGGTGACCCGCGGGGTGACCTCGCCGACGGTCAGGCCGGCCTCCTGCAGCGCGGCCTCGGCGTCGGCCCGCAGCTGCCCGACCAGCGCCGGGACGGTCACCTGCGCGGCGGCCTGCGGCGTGTCCCCGGGATCGTCGTCGCCGCCGGAGTTGACCAGCAGCGCCACCCCGACGACGGCGCCGATGAGCACCAGCGCCCCGACGACGGCGGCGATGACCCGGTTGCGCCGGCGCCGGCCCGCGGCCTCGTCGTCGTCCCAGCCGCCGTCGGCGCCGTAGCCGGCCGGCGTCGCGCCGAGGATGGTGGTCTTCTCCTCGTCGCCCATGACCGGCGTGGCCTCGACCCGCTGCCCGGCCAGCGCCCGGAGCAGGTCGTTGCGCATCTCGGCGGCCGACTGGTAGCGGTTGGCCGGGTTCTTGCTCAGCGCCTTGAGGACGATCGCGTCGAGCTCCGGCGGCACCCGGGGGTTGATCGACGAGGGCAGCCGCGGGTCCTCGCGCACGTGCTGGTAGGCCACCGACACCGGCGAGTCACCGGTGAACGGGGGCGCGCCGGTGACCAGCTCGAAGAGCAGGCAGCCGACCGAGTAGACGTCGGAGCGGGCGTCGACGGCCTCGCCGCGGGCCTGCTCGGGGGAGAGGTACTGCGCGGTGCCGATGACGGCGGCCGTGGAGGTCATGGTCGCGGCCGAGTCCGACACGGCGCGGGCGATGCCGAAGTCCATGACCTTGACCGAGCCGTCGGGCGTGAGCATCACGTTCCCGGGCTTCACGTCGCGGTGCACGATGCCGTTGCGGTGGCTGAAGTCGAGGGCGGCGCAGATGTCGGCGGTCAGGGTCATCGCCCGGTCCGGCGCCAGCACGCCCTCGCGGCGCAGCACGTCGCGCAGGGTCTCGCCCTCGACGTACTCCATGACGATGTAGGGCGTCGCGCCGGTGCTGGTGCGGTCCTCGCCGGTGTCGTAGACGGCGACGATCGCCGGGTGGTTGAGCGAGGCGGCCGCCTGGGCCTCCCGGCGGAAGCGCACCTGGAAGGAGGGGTCGCGGGCCAGGTCGCTGCGCAGCACCTTGACCGCCACCTCGCGGCCCAGCCGGAGGTCACGGCCGCGGTGCACCTCCGCCATGCCCCCGCGGCCGAGGACACCGCCGATCTCGTAGCGCTCGCCGAGAACCTGGGGGGTGGTCATCGGGAGTCCTCTCGGGCGGTGCGGTGGTGCGGCTCGGGCGGACCCGGACACGGGGCAGGACCGGGTGCGGCCCCGGTCCCGGCGGGGAGCCTAACGGCGGGAGCGCCCGCCACCCCGGCACCGCGGGGGGCGGGTGTCACGCCGGCGCACCGTCGGCCACGGCAGCCCCAGAGGCGTCGGGACCGGGCACCCCCGGCGCCCACGCGCCGGTGGCGGCACCGCGGCCCGGACCCCCCCCGGCCGCCCCACGCACCCTTCCCCGC
>NZ_JBJGYP010000054.1:0-18286 GCF_054050055.1 Geodermatophilus sp. SYSU D00814 | reverse complement strand
GGGCGGGGGGCGGGGGCCCGCGGGCGGCCGCGCCGCCCCCCCCCCCCCCCCCCCCCCCCCCCCCCCCCCCCCCCCCCCCCCCCCCCCCCCCCACGCCCGGATGGTGTCGATCTGCACCGGCGCCTCCGTGCTGGCCGCGGCCGGGCTGCTCGACGGGCGCCCGGCCGCCACGCACTGGCGCGACGCCGACGCCTTCCGCCGGCACTTCCCCGCCGTCCGGCTCGACGCCGACGTGCTCTTCGTCGACGACGGCGACGTGCTGACCTCCGCCGGCGTGGCCGCGGGCATCGACCTGCTGCTGCACCTGGTGCGCCGCGACCACGGCAGCGAGGTGGCCAACCGGGTCGCGCGGCGCAACGTCGTCGCCCCGTGGCGGGAGGGCGGGCAGTCGCAGTTCGTGGAGCGGCCGCTGCCGGAGTCCGGCGACACGGGGACGGCGGCCACCCGCGCCTGGACGCTGGAGCACCTGGGCGAGCCGCTCACCCTCGCCGACCTCGCCGGGCACGCGCGGATGAGCGTGCGGACGTTCACCCGGCGCTTCCGCGAGGAGACCGGCCTGTCACCGCTGCGCTGGCTGGCCGCGCAGCGGATCGGGCTGGCCCGGCGGCTGCTGGAGTCCACCGACGCCTCGGTCGACCGCGTCGCGGCGCAGGCCGGGTTCGGCACCCCCGCGTCGCTGCGCCAGCACCTGCGGGCCTCGATCGGGGTGGCGCCGGGCGCCTACCGCCGCACCTACCGGGGCGCCGGCCGCACCGCCTGAGGCACTCGTCCGGGGGAGGTGTGACGGGCGACTCGCCCACGCGGCGGCAGGATCGGCGGCCGCGTCTGGTTGAGTGGGGAGACCGGCGCCGCCCTCGCTCATCCGGAGCTGCAGGACTCGACGTCGGGCTGGTGCAGCGCCACCGAGGCGCGCCCGGCTGTCCGACGTCGCCGCCGGCGCGCTCCGCCCCGTCTCCCGGGGCCGGCCTGCGCCCGCGCACGGTGACCGAGGACGGCGACCCGAGAACGCCCGAGGAACCGATGACCTCCCCGCAGTCCCCCGCTCCCGCCGGCCCCGCCCGGTCCCGCCGCCGTCGCGGCGGCCGCGGCCGCGGCACCGGCGGCAGCAGCACCACCCCCGCCGCCCAGTCCCAGCCCCAGCCGCAGTCCCAGCCGCGGGAGATCCCGGCCGGCGACGTCGCCACCGTGCTGCCCACCGACACGACCTTCGCCGAGCTCGGCGTGCCCGCCCCGCTGGTCGAGGTGCTCACCTCCAGCGGCATCACCGCGCCGTTCCCCATCCAGGTCGCGACGCTGCCGGACTCCCTCGCCGGCCGCGACGTGCTCGGCCGCGGCCGCACCGGCTCGGGCAAGACCATCGCCTTCGCCCTGCCGCTGGTCTCCCGGCTGGCCGCCTCCACCACCCGCCGCCAGGCGCGCAGGCCGCGCGCGCTGGTCCTCGTCCCCACCCGCGAGCTGGCCAACCAGGTGCTGGCCACCGTCGAGCCGCTGGCCCGCGCCCTCGGGCTGCGCTCCACCACGGTCTTCGGCGGCGTGGGGCAGAACCCGCAGGTGCAGGCGCTGGCCGCCGGCGTCGACGTCGTCATCGCCTGCCCCGGCCGGCTCGAGGACCTCATCGGGCAGGGCCACGCGGACCTGTCCGCCGTCGAGGTCACCGTCCTCGACGAGGCCGACCACATGGCCGACCTGGGCTTCCTGCCCGGCGTCAAGCGGCTGCTGGACCGCACGCCGCAGGGCGGTCAGAGGCTGTTGTTCTCCGCCACGCTGGACAACGGCGTCGACGTGCTCGTCAAGCGCTACCTCGACCGCCCGGTGACCCACTCGGTCGACCCGGCCGTCGCACCGGTGGCCACCATGACCCACCACGTGTTCCAGGTGTCGGCCGCCGACAAGGCCGAGGTCGTGCGCCAGCTCGCCTCGGGCCTGGGCCGCAGCGTGCTGTTCACCCGGACCAAGCACCAGGCCAAGAAGCTCGCCAAGCAGCTCACCGCGGCCGGCGTCCCCGCCGTCGACCTGCACGGCAACCTCAGCCAGAACGCCCGCGAGCGCAACCTCGAGGCGTTCAGCACCGGCGGCACGCGCGTGCTGTGCGCCACCGACATCGCCGCGCGCGGCATCCACGTCGACGACGTCGCGCTCGTCGTGCACGTGGACCCGCCGACCGAGCACAAGGCCTACCTGCACCGCTCGGGCCGCACCGCCCGCGCCGGGGCCGGCGGCACGGTGGTCACCCTCTCCACCCCCGACCAGCACGGCGAGGTGCGCACGCTGACCCGCCAGGCCGGCATCACGCCGGTCGTGACCGCGGTGCGCCCGGGCGCCGAGCAGATCACCGCGCTCACCGGCCCGGCCGCGCCGTACGTCGAGCCCGCTCCCGCGCCGGCGCCCCAGCCGCAGGGCCAGGGCGGCGGCCGCCGTCGCCGCGGCGGCTCCGGCACCGCCGCGGCGGCCCCGAAGGCCACCGCGACGGCGACCGCAACGGCCGGTGGCCGCGGCGCCGCGCGCAACCCCGGCCCCGCGCGCACCCGCGCGGAGCTGGCCGCGCGGGCCGGTACCCACTCGGCGGCGTCGTTCAGCGGCCGGTCGCGGCGCGGCGGTCGCTGACCGGAGCTCCTGCCGGGGGTTCGCACGGGGGACGGTCGGGAAGAGCAGTCCCGACCGTCCCCGACCCCTGCGAGGTGCCCCGTGGCCCTGCCCATCACCCTGTCCGAGATCGGTCCCCGGATCTCCGCCGGCGCGTTCATCCTCAACAGCGGGCTGGGCAAGCGCGCGGCCGACGAGGAGACCGCGGCCGGGCTGCACGGCTTCGCCTCCGGCACCTACCCCTTCCTCAAGGACGTCGAGCCGCGGCAGTTCGTGCAGGCCCTGTCGACGGCGGAGATCGCCGTCGGCGCGGCCCTGCTGACGCCGTTCGTGCCGACCGCGCTGGCCGGCGCCGTCCTCACCGGCTTCGCCGGCGGCCTGCTCGGCCTGTACCTGCGCACGCCGGGCATGCGCAAGGAGGGCAGCCTCGCCCCCACCGAGCAGGGCCTGACGATCGCCAAGGACGTCTGGCTGCTCGGCATCGGCGTCGGCCTGCTCACCCGCGGTACCGTCGACCGCGGCTCCAAGCGCGTGCAGAAGGCCGCCCGGACCCTGGCGAAGGCCAACAAGCGGGTCTCCCGGGCCGAGCAGAAGATGGAGCGCAGGGCCGACCGCCGGGCCGCCCGCGCCGCCGCCGCGGCCTGACTCAGTCCCCGGGCAGGAAGACCGTGCCGACGAGCCGCCGCCGCCGGCCCGGGCCGGGCGCGTTGTCCAGGCGCGCCCGGAGCACCGCCCGGACGTCGTCGAGCAGGCCGGCGAACTCGTCGTCGTCGAGCCACAGGCCGGTCATCCGGTAACCGACCCCGTCCCGCGCGGGGTCGGGCCCGCCCGGCTCCTCGGCCGCGCGCCCGAGCCAGCGGTCGAAGTCGGCCAGCAGGGCGGCGACGAACGTGCCGAAGGCCCGGCGGTGCTCGTCGGGGCTCATCGCCGCCGCCTCGGCCGGCCCGACCGAGGCGGCGGCGACCACCAGCCGGTAGGTGCGCTCGGTGCTCCCCCGCACCCGCCGCTCGGCGACCACCTCGAGCACGCCGGCGTCGGCCAGCACCCCGACGTGCCGGTACAGCGTGGCGGCCGGGACGTCGGGCAGCTCGGCGTGCAGCTCGCCGGTGGTCAGGGTGCGGTCGCCCAGGAACGCCTGGACGACCCGGAGCCGCACCGGGTGCAGCAGCAGGTCCGCGGTCGCCACGCGGCCACCTTTCTCATAGTTGACAACGGTCTCACCATCGAGAACAATAACCGCATGGCGACGATCCAGACCACTCCGCAGACCCTGTCCGTCTCCCTCACCCGGACCGAGAAGGTCCTCGGCCTGCTGCGCGACCTCGAGGTGCCGCGGGCGGCGGTGCGCTCGGTCGAGGTCGTCCCCGACGGGCTGGCCGCCGCCCGCGGCCTGCGCGCGCCCGGGCTCGGCCTGCCCGGCCGGCGGCTGATCGGCACCTGGCGGCGCCGGGGCACCAGGGCGTTCGTCAGCGTCCGCCGCGGCCCGGCCGTGCGGCTGCACCTGACCGGCCAGCGCTTCGACACCGTGCTCGTGTCCGCCGACGACGCCGCCGCGGTCGCCGCCGACGTGGCCGCGCACCGGACGGTCCCCCGGTGACCGTGCGCGAGGTCCCCCTCACGGTGCCCGGCGAGCCCCCGCTCGCCGGGACGCTCACCCTGCCGGACTCCCCCGGCCCGGTGCCGGCCGTCCTGCTGGCCCCGGGCTCGGGGCCGCTCGACCGCGACTCCGACCACCGCCGGGCGCGCTTCGGCGTCACCCGCGACCTGGCGCACGCCCTCGCCGAGGGCGGCGTCGCGTCGCTGCGGTACGACAAGCGCGGCGTCGGCGCGACGCCGGGCGACTGGCGGCGGGCGGGGTTCACCGACAACGCCGACGACCTCGTCCGGGCCGCCGCCGCCCTCGCCGCCCGGCCCGAGGTCGACGGCGACCGGGTGGTGCTCGCCGGCCACAGCGAGGGCGCGCTGCTCGCCGCCACGGCGGTCGCGCGGGGGGTGCCGGCGGCCGGCGTCGTCCTGCTGGCCTGCTCGGCCACCCCGGGTGCGGAGCTGCTGCGCTGGCAGGCGCGGCAGATCGGCCCGACGCTGCCGGCGCCGGTGCGGGCGCTGCTGCGGCTGACGCGGACCGACCTGGAGCGGAAGGTCGCCGCCAACCACGAGCGCATCCGGGCCACGACCACCGACGTCGCCCGCATCGGCCCCGCGCGCCTCAACGCGCGCTGGCACCGGGAGTTCCTGGCGCACGACCCGCGCACCGACCTCGCCCGGATCGTCGTCCCGGTGCTCGCGGTGACCGGGGAGAAGGACCTGCAGGTCCCCGTCGCCGACGTCGAGGTGATCGCCGCGACGGTGCCGGGACCGGTCACCGTCCTGCGGGTGCCCGACCTGACCCACACGCTGCGCCGCCAGCCGGGACGGGCGTCGATGGGCGCCTACCGCGGCGAGCTGCGCCGCCCGGTCGACGCCGGGGTGCTCGCCGCCGTCGTCGGCTGGTGCCGCGAGGTCACCGGCCTGCAGCGCACCGCTGCCTGACGGTGGCCGGGCGCGCGGACGCGCCCGGCCACCGGTTCAATTGCCGCTGGAGAACGCGGCGTCGAACGCCGCGGCCGGCGGGTCGAAGGCCAGCCGGCGGACGAAGGCCAGCGCCTCGGGGGCGCCGACCAGGCGGTCCATGCCGGCGTCCTCCCACTCCACCGAGATCGGCCCGTCGTAGCCGATCGTGTTGAGCATCCGGAAGCAGGCCTCCCACGGGACGTCGCCGTGCCCGGTCGAGACGAAGTCCCAGCCGCGCCGCGGGTCGGCCCACGGCAGGTGCGAGCCGAGCCGGCCGTTGCGGCCGTTGCCGACCTGGCGCTTCGCGTCCTTGCAGTCGACGTGGTAGATCCGGTCCTTGAAGTCCCAGATGAAGCTGACCGGGTCGAGGTCCTGCCACACGAAGTGCGACGGGTCCCAGTTCAGCCCGAAGGCCTCGCGGTGGCCGATCGCCTCGAGCGCGGCCACCGTCGTCCAGTAGTCGTAGGCGATCTCCGACGGGTGCACCTCGTGGGCGAACCGGACGCCGACCTCGTCGAAGACGTCGAGGATCGGGTTCCACCGCGCCGCGAAGTCGGCGTAGCCGTCCTCGATCATCGACGCGGGGGCCGGCGGGAACATCGCCACGGCCTTCCAGATCTTCGACCCGGTGAACCCGACGACCGTCTTCACGCCCAGCTTGGCCGCGGCGCGCGCGGTCAGCTCCATCTCCTCGGCCGCCCGCTGCCGGACGCCCTCGGGGTCGCCGTCGCCCCAGACCCGCTTGTTGACGATGTCCTGGTGCCGGGCGTCGATCGGGTCGTCGCAGACGGCCTGGCCGTTGAGGTGGTTGGAGATGGCCCACACCTTCAGGCCGTACTTGTCCAGCAGCTCGAGCCGCTGCTGCACGTAGGAGTCGTCGGTGGCGGCCTTCTCGACGTCGAGGTGGTCACCCCAGCAGGCGATCTCCAGGCCGTCGTAGCCCCACTCGGAGGCGAGCCGGGCCACCTCCTCGAACGGCAGGTCGGCCCACTGGCCGGTGAACAGGGTGACGGGGCGGGGCATCAGGCGGTCCTCTCGGGGTCCTGGGCGGCGGGGTCCTGGGCGGCGATCGGGGTCCACACGGAGTCGGCGGCGGCGCTGCGCTCGACGGCGTCGAGCACCCGCTGCACCTGCAGGCCGTCGGCGAACGACGGCGTCGGGTCCTCGTCCTTGGCGATCGCGGTGAGCAGGTCGACGACCTGGTGGGTGAAGCCGTGCTCGTAGCCCAGCCCGTGACCGGCCGGCCACCAGGAGCCGATGTAGGGGTGCCCGGGCTCGGTGACGAGGATGCGCCGGAACCCGGCGCGCTCGGCGGGCTCGCTGCCGTCGAAGAACTGCAGCACGTTCATGTCCTCGAAGTCGAAGGCGAGGCTGCCCTCGGACCCGTTGACCTCGATGCGGATGGCGTTCTTGCGGCCGAGGGCGAAGCGGGTGGCCTCGAAGGTGGCCAGCGCGCCGCCGGAGAACCGGCCGAGGAACACCGCGGCGTCGTCGACGGTGACCCGGCCCGTCCCCTGCCCCGCGACGCCGGACAGCGACCCGGCCGCGGCCGGCAGCGGGCGCTCCTCGACGAAGGTCTCCAGCAGCGCGCTGACGCCGGTCAGGCTCTCGCCGGTGATGTGCTGGGTGAGGTCGACGATGTGCGCGCCGATGTCGCCGAGCGCGCCGGAGCCGGCCTTGTCCTTCTCCAGCCGCCACGACATGGGCGCGGCGGGGTCGGCGATCCAGTCCTGCAGGTACTGCGCGCGCACGTGCCGCACCTGGCCGATGCGGCCCTCGGCGACCAGCTGCCGGGCCAGCCCGATCGCCGGCACCCGGCGGTAGGTGAAGCCGACCATCGAGCGCACGCCGCGGGCGGCGGCCCGCTGCGCGGCAGCGGTCATCGCCTCCGCCTCGGCGACGGAGTTGGCCAGCGGCTTCTCGCAGAGCACGTGCTTGCCGGCCTCGAGCGCCGCGATGGCGATCTCGGCGTGGGTGTCGCCGGGGGTGCAGACGTCGACGAGGCCGACGTCGTCGCGCTCGAGCAGCCGCCGCCAGTCGGTCTCCACCGAGGCCCAGCCCAGCCGGGCGGCGGCGTCGGCGGTCCGCTGGGGGTCGCGGCCGGCGAGCACGGTGAGCTCGGGGCGCAGCGGGAGGTCGAAGAAGTGGGGGGCGGTGCGCCAGGCCTGCGAGTGCGCCGCGCCCATGAAGGCGTGTCCGATGAGACCGATCCCGAGGGTCGGCCGGTCTGCTGAGGTCATGGGGGCTCCCGGGGAGGGACGGGACCGCCGGTGACCGGCGGCCCCGCCCGGGTGGATCAGGACTCGAACGCGTTGTCGATGTACTGGTCGACGTTGTCGGCGGTGACGACCGGCGCGTTGAGCACGATCTGCCGCGGGACCTCGACCTCGGTCAGGTCCGACAGCGCCTTGTCCTGCGCGACCAGGCGCGCCAGCGCGATGCCGTCGGCGGCCTGGGTGTGCGGGTAGATGACCGTCGCCTGCAGCACCGAGTCGCCCTCCTGGATGGCCCGCATCGCGTTCGCCGAGCCGGCGCCGCCGACCATGATGAACTCGTCGCGACCGGCGCTCTCGATGGCGGCCAGGACGCCGACGCCCTGGTCGTCGTCGTGGTTCCACAGGGCGTCGATCTGCGGCGCGGCCTGGAGCAGGTTCGACGCCGCCTCCTCGCCGCCCTCGACGGTGAAGTCGGCGGCGACGCGGTTGTCGACGTCGAGACCGCACTCGGACAGCGCGTCGGCGAAGCCCTGGCTGCGGTCCTGGGTCAGCGGCAGCGAGTCGATGCCGGCGATCTCGGCGACGACGGCGTCGGGCTGGTCGCCGAGCTGCTCGCAGATGTACGTGCCGGCCGAGACGCCCATGCCGTAGTTGTCGCCGAGGATCGTGGTGCGCGCGGCGAAGGGGCTGTCGAACTCGCGGTCGACGTTGATGACCGGGATGCCGGCCTCCATCGCCTGGATCGCCACCGGGGTCATCGCGGCACCGTCGAAGGGCAGCAGCACGATCGCGTCGACGCCGTCGTTGATGAACGTCTCCACCTGGCTGATCTGGGTGCTGACGTCGTTGGTGCCCTCCGCGACCACCAGCTCGACGTCCTCGTAGTTCTCCGCCTCGGCCCGGGCGGCCTCGGTGATGCCGGCCATCCAGCCGTGGTCGGCCGCAGGGGCGGAGAAGCCGATGGTGACGGTGTCGCCGGCCTCGTCGTTGGCGCTGGCGGCCTGGTTGCCGCCGCCTCCGCTGCCGGAGTCCTCGGGGGTGTTGCTGGTGCAGCCGGCCACGAGCACGCCCGCGCTGAGCAGGGCGACCGTGGCGTACGGCAGACGGCGGAACGGACGCTGCCTCGTTGCAGACATGCTCTCTCTCCTCGGGTGTCGCCTCCCTGTCCGGGAGCCGGGTGGGACGCCGCCGGACGGGTGTCCGGCGGGTGGTGCGGCTGGAACGGCCCCCTCGCGTGGCCCCGCCGCGGGTCTGCGGGCGGTGGGGCGAGGGGGTCCTCCGTCAGAGGGTCTTGCCGGTGGCGGCCGGCCGGGCGCCGCCGGGGCCGCCCGCGGCGCTGGTGCCGCCGGAGACCGCACCGGAGGGCGATCCGGGCAGGGCCGGCCCTCCCGGATCGCTCCCGGAGCCGGGGCGGCGGAACGAGAAGCCGCCGGTGGCCACGCGCTGCTGCAGCAGCACCGCGAGGATGATGATCACGCCGCGGGCCACGGCCTGCGCCGAGCTCGACAGGTTGTTGAGCGTGAAGACGTTGCCCAGCGTGGTGAAGATCAGGACGCCGAGGACGGTGCCGACGATCGTGCCGCGCCCGCCGATGAGCAGCGTGCCGCCGATGACCACCGCGGCGATGGCGTCGAGCTCGTAGAGGGTGCCGTGGGTCGAGCTGCCCGTCGTCGTGCGCGCCATGAGCATCACGGCCGCGATGCCGCAGCAGACGCCGGACAGGACGTAGAGCTTGACGGTGTGCCGCTGCACCCGGATGCCGGCCAGCCGGGCGGCCTCGGCGTTGCCGCCGACGGCGAAGGTGCGCCGGCCGAAGGTCGTGCGGTTGAGCAGCACCCACCCGGCGACGGCGACCAGCGCGAAGATGATCACCAGCGTCGGGACGCCGAGGACGTCGCCGGAGAAGAAGGACAGGAAGTCCCGGTCGCGCACGATCTGGGTGCGCCGGTTGGCGATGATCTCGGCCAGGCCGCGGGCGGCGGCGAGCATCGCCAGCGTGGCGATGAAGGCGGCGAGCCGCCCGTAGGCGATGACCACCCCGTTGACGAGCCCGGCCACGCTGCCGACCACCAGCGCGGTGACCACCATGACGATCCAGTGGACGTCCTCGGCCATCTGCTGGGTGGCCAGCGTGGTGGCCCACACCGACGCCAGGGCCACCAGCGCGCCGACCGACAGGTCGATCCCGCCGCCGATGATCACGAAGGTCATGCCGACGCTGACCACGCCGATGACCGAGGCCAGCCGCAGGATGGTCAGGACGTTGTCGACGTCGGCGAAGCGGTCACCGGCCGTCGCGATCCCGACGATGCAGAGGATGACCAGCGCGAGCACCAGGCCCAGGTTGCGGCCCACCGGCCCCGCCAGGAACCCGCCGGGGTGCCCGCGGCGGGACTGCTCCTTGCCCGTGCCCGTGGTCAGCACCGTGCTGCCCTCACTCATGCGACGTCCCCTTCGTGCACCGGGACGCCGTGCGTCGACGTCCCCTCCATGACCAGGTCGAGCACGCGGTGCTCGTCGAGGGCCGCGGCCGGCTCCTCGGCCACCACCCGGCCCTCCGCGACGACGAGGACCCGGTCGGCCAGACCGAGCACCTCCGGGATCTCGCTGGAGACCACGACCACCGCGACCCCGCGGTCGGCGAGGTCGCGCACGAGCGCGTAGATCTCCGACCGGGCACCGACGTCGACGCCGCGGGTCGGCTCGTCGAGCAGCAGCACCCGGCACTCGCGCAGCAGCCAGCGGGCCAGCACGACCTTCTGCTGGTTGCCGCCGGACAGCGTCCGCACCTCGCGGGTGACGTCGGCGGGGCGGACCTCCAGCGCGCCGACCTGCTCCCGGGCGGCCGCGCGCTCGGCCGCGGCGGACAGGAAGCCGCCGCGGGCGAAGCGGGCGAGGCTGGAGATCGAGATGTTGCGGGCCACCGACTCGCCGAGCAGCAGCGCCTGGCTCTTGCGCTCCTCGGGTGCCAGGCCGACGCCGGCGGCCACCGCGGCGCCGACGTCACCGGGCCGCAGCCGGCGGCCGCCCACGCGCACCGTGCCGCTGGTCGCGCGCCGGGCACCGTAGACGGTCTCGAGGATCTCCGAGCGGCCCGAGCCGACCAGCCCGGCCAGCCCCACGATCTCGCCGGGCCGCACGGTGAGGGAGACGTCGGAGAACGCGCCGCGCAGGCCGAGGTCGTCGACCTCGAGCACCGGCTCGGCGGTGGCCGGGGGCCGGTGGTGGCGCTCGGGGAAGACGTACTCGATGTCCCGGCCGGTCATCAGCGTGATGACCTCGCGGGTCGGCGTCTCCCGGGCCGGCAGCCCGGTGGCGACGGTCCGGCCGTCCTTGAGGACGGTGATCCGGTCGCCGATCCCGCGGATCTCCTCGAGCCGGTGGGAGATGTAGACGACGGCGACGTCGTGCGCGGTGAGGTCGCGGATGACCGTGAACAGCCGCTCGACCTCCTCGTTGTCGAGGACCGCGGACGGCTCGTCCATGATGATCAGCCGGGCGTCCTGGGACAGCGCCCGCGCGATGCTCACCATCTGCTGGGAGGCCGCAGGCAGCGACCCGACCTCGGCGCCGGGGCGGATCTCGGGGTGGCCGAGCCGGGTGAGCAGCTCCCCCGCCCGCCGGTTGAGCTCGCGCGGCCGCACGAAGCCCAGCTGGGCCTGCTCCCGGCCGAGGAAGACGTTGTCGGCGACGGTCAGCCCGGCGACCAGGTCGAGCTCCTGGTAGATCGTCGCGATGCCCAGGCCCAGCGCGGCCTGCGGCGTCGACAGCCGGACCCGCTCGCCGCGCCACCAGATGGCGCCCTCGTCGGGCTGGTGGGCGCCGGCGAGGACCTTGATCAGCGTCGACTTCCCGGCGCCGTTCTGGCCGAGGAGGCAGTGCACCTCCCCCGCGCGGACGTCGAGATCGACGCCGCCGAGCGCGCGGACGCCCGGGAAGGTCTTGACGATGCCGTGCATCTCCAGCAGCGGCGCCTCGCGCAGCCGCGACTCCCGCTCGACGTCCACCGCACCACCCGACTTCTGCTCAGTTTTGACCATTAGTCCGTTGAGCGGAGAACGTATGAGGTGGCACACAGGAGGTCAAGACCCTGGCCGGGTCGGTTACCGGATCGCGACCCGACCGCCGGACCGTCGAGGGGGCCTCCCGGGCGGGAGGCACCCCGTCTCAGCGGGCGAGCGCCTGGTGGACGGAGTCCTCGTCGAGGTGGCCCTCGATGGCCATGAGGGCGGCACCGACCCGGCCGGAGAGGTCCGGCGCCTCGCTGACGGTGATCTCCAGGGCACGCGCGGCCAGCGGCATGGCCCGGCCGTAGACCGCCTCGCGGATGCCGGCCAGCAGCGGGACGCCGGCCTGGGCGACGCCCCCGGTCATGACGATCCGGTGCGGGTTGAAGAAGTTGACCAGCGCGGCCAGCACGGTGCCGATCGTGCGGCCGGCGTGCCGGACCAGCTCCAGGGCCACACCGTCGCCCTGCGCGGCCCGCTCGACGACGTCGCGGGTGGTGGTGACCGGCAGCCCGGCGGCCTGGGCGTCGCGCAGCAGCGCACCGCCGCCGGCGATCGCCTCCAGGCAGTTGGTCTGCCCGCACCGGCAGACGACCTCCCGGCCGTCGGCCGAGGGCACGTGGATGTGCCCGATGTCGCCGGCGCTGCCCTGCGCGCCCCGGTACACCCCGCCGTCGACGATGATCCCGCAGCCGATGCCGGTGCCGACCTTGACGACCAGCACGTCCTGCACCGAGCCCGCGACGCCCATCTCGCCGAGCGCCATGACGTTGACGTCGTTGTCGACGAACACCGGGCAGCCGTAGCGGCCGAACGCGCTCGGGATCGGGAAGTCGTGCCAGCCGGGCATGATCGGCGGGTGCGAGGGCCGCCCGGTCGAGAACTCGACCGGGCCGGGGACGCCGACGCCGACGGCGCACACGTCGGCAGGGGTCAGCCCGGCCTCGGCGAGCACCTGCTGCGCCAGCCGGTCGACCTCGGCGAGCACCGGGCGGGGGCCCTCGGCGATGTCGATGGGGTGCCCGGCGGTGGCGAGGATCTGCGCGGACAGGTCGGTGACGGCGACGTCGACGCTGGTGACGCCGAGGTCGACGGCGAGCACGCACCCGGCGGCGCTGTTGAACCGCAGCAGGGTGGGCGGGCGGCCGCCGGTGCTCCAGCCGCGGCCGCCCTCCTCGAGCAGGCCGGCGGCGATGAGCTGGTCGACGCGGGCGCTGACGGTGTTGCGCGCGGCGCCGGTCAGCGCGACGAGCTCGGCCCGGCTCCGGGCACGGCCGGTGCGCACGTGGTGCAGCAGCGCGCCGGCCGAGGCGGAGGAGGAGCCCATGCCGTCATGGTGACACGCCGCGGGCCCGGTCCCGGCCGCTCCGCCCGGCCGACTCCGCCAGCACCGCCCGCAGCACGGCGGCCACCTCGCCGGGGTGGGTCTGCACCGTCATGTGCGCCGCACCGGGCACCTCGACGACCCGGCCGCGGGGTGCCGCGGCGGCCACCCGCCCGGCCCAGTCGGCACGGCAGAGCCGGTCCCGGGTGCCGCGGACGACGGTCACCGGCACGCCGACGGCGGCCAGCCGGTCCTCGATCCGGTCGGGAGCCGCGCTCCGCCACAGGGCCCGCATCGCGCGGGGGCCGGTGCCCAGCCACTGCGCGAGCACCAGCGGCAGCTGCCACCACGGCTCGGCGAGCGCCGTCCACAGCCACCACCGGGCCAGCCGGGCCGGGCGGCGCAGCCGCGGGTCGGTGGTCGGGCCGAGCAGCACGACACCGGCCACGCGGGGGTCCGTGGCCGCCGCGGCGACCACCTGGCAGCCCTGGCTGTGCCCGGCGAGCACGACCGGACCGGCACCGAGGGCGGCGCGCAGGGCGGCGGCCAGGTCGTCGAGCGGGGGAACAGGTGCAGACCGGCCCATCCCGGGTAGGAGCACGACGCCGGCGGGTACCCGCCGGCGCAGCCGTGACCACGACCGCCCGTCCAGCCCCAGGCCGGGGACGACCACCAGCCGGGGGATGAGGACGGGCACCGGCCCGGTTGTACCGGGTGGACGCGGACACCGCGAACGCACACCACAGCCACGGGCGGGTGGCCGGGATCACCTCCCCGGCCGGCCCGCTGCAGGACAGCGGAGTCCCTGACGGGAGAGGATCAGTCATCATGACGACGACATCACCTGCGCACGACGCCGCCGACGGCACGCGGACCGGACGCCCGCAGGTGGTGATCGTCGGCTCCGGCTTCGGAGGGCTGTTCGCCGCGAAGGCCCTGCGCAACGCCGACGTCGACGTCACGGTGATCGCCAAGACCGGCCACCACCTGTTCCAGCCGCTGCTCTACCAGGTGGCCACCGGCATCCTGTCCGAGGGCGAGATCGCGCCGGCCACCCGCGAGGTGCTGCGCCACCAGAAGAACGCCCGGGTGGTCCTGGGCGAGGTCGTCGACATCGACGTCGACGCGCGCACGGTGACCTCCACCGTCCTCGGCCGCACCACGGTGCACCCCTACGACGAGCTCATCGTCGCCGCCGGCGCGGGACAGTCCTACTTCGGCAACGACCAGTTCGCCGAGTTCGCCCCCGGCATGAAGAGCATCGACGACGCCCTCGAGCTGCGCGGCCGGATCTTCGGCGCCTTCGAGCTGGCCGAGATCGCCACCGACCCCGCCGAGGTCGAGCGACTGATGACCTTCGTCGTCGTCGGTGCCGGCCCCACCGGGGTGGAGATGGCCGGCCAGATCGCCGAGCTCGCGCACCGGACGCTGCGCCGCGACTTCCGCAACATCGACCCCGAGCAGGCGCGCATCATCCTGCTCGACGGCGCGCCGCAGGTGCTGCCGCCGTTCGGCCCGAAGCTCGGTGAGCAGGCGCGCCGCCACCTCAACCGGATCGGCGTCGAGGTCCAGCTCGGCGCGCTGGTCACCGACCTCGACGCCGACGGCCTCACCGTCAAGGACTCCGACGGGCAGGTGCGCCGCATCGCCGCCGCCACCAAGGTGTGGGCGGCCGGTGTGCAGGCCTCCCCGCTGGGCCGGCTGCTGGGCGAGAAGACCGGCGCCGAGGTGGACCGCCCCGGCCGGGTCGCGGTGCAGGCGGACCTGACCCTGCCCGGCCACCCGGAGATCCACGTCGTCGGCGACATGGCCAACCACCCCGACAAGCTGCCGGGTGTGGCACAGGTGGCCATCCAGGGCGGGCGCTACGCGGCCGACCAGATCCAGCGCCGCCTCGCCGGCAAGAAGCCGCGCGGGCCCTTCCGCTACCGCGACAAGGGCAACATGGCGACGATCTCGCGGTTCTCCGCGGTGGCCGACATCAAGAAGATGAAGTTCGAGGGCTTCATCGCCTGGGTGATCTGGCTGGTGGTGCACCTCTTCTACATCATCGGCTTCAAGAGCCGGGTCACCACGGTGCTGCACTGGATGGTCAGCTTCCTCGGCCGCGGCCGCTCGCAGCGGGTGGCCACCCAGCAGCAGGTCTACGGCCGGCTGGCGCTGGAGAAGCTCGGCCCGGAGTTCTCCGCGTCGAAGACCGGTGGCCCGAAGGACCACGGCGAGGACCCCGACGAGGTCAACCCCGACCAGCAGAAGGACCTCGTTGCCCGCCGCACCGCTTAGCGGCACCACCTCGGCCCGCCCCGCGCCAGCGGGGCGGGCCGAGCCACGTGTCGAGGGCGGCGGCTACCAGGGCGGGGGTCACCACGTGGCCGCCGTCGAACTCGTCGTAGACGACGTCGTAGCCGCCCGCGGTGAGCTGCTGCGCCACCCGCCGGCCGCAGCGGTCGACCGGCAGCACCCGGTCGTGCGTGCCGTGGGCGATCCACACCCGCGGCCGGCCCGCGCGCCCGGGCGGCGCCGCGAAGCCGGGTGAGAAGGCCAGCAGCGCCTCGACCAGCTCGCCGTTGGCCAGGCCCAGCGACAGGGCGTACGAGGCGCCGTCGGAGAAGCCGCCGAGCGCCACCCGCGACACCGCCAGGCCCGCGGCCACCTGCCGCAGGGCGGCGTCGAGGACGGCGACGTCGCGGCCGAGCCCGCCCGCGATGAGGTCCCAGGTGACCGCCACCGACGACGTGGCGAGCACCGCGACCCCGCGGGCGGTGGCGACGTCGCCCACCGCCGCCAGCGACTGCCCGGCGTGGCCGCCGGCGCCGTGGCAGAACACCAGCAGCGGGCACGGCCCGCCCCCTGCCCGGGGGACGGCGACCAGCGACTCGGCTGCGCCGCCGAGGTCGAGCGCCGTGGTGCCCGGCGGCAGCGGCGGCCCGGCCGGCGAGGGACCGGGCCGCGCCTCGAGTCGCCCCTCGGCGGCCGGGCGCGGCGCGGCCGCCATCACACCGCGTGCGCCGCGGGCGGCACGTGCTCGTCGGGCCGCTCGAGGTGCAGCGGCTGCAGCGGCGTCGTCTCCTCCAGGTACAGGAAGGCGTCGTAGCGCTCGCCGAGCACGGTCGGCACGTAGTTGCCCCAGCGCTCCCGCTCGGGCCGGTACACCACGCCGATCGCCCGGTGGCCGAGCCGGCGCTCCAACCAGCCGGGGCGCTCCCCGCGCGGGACGACGACCAGCGCGTCCCGTCCGAGCGCCTCGTGCAGCAGGTGCTCCAGGCTGCCCTCCCGGGCCGGCGGCACGACCATGCGCTCGACCTGCGAGCCCCACTCCCGCCCGGCGACCACCCCGCCGCGGTGCCCGCCGAACCCGACCAGCACGACGTCGTGGGCGCCGTGCCGCTCCCGCAGCAGCTGGCCGACGTTGGTCATCCCGGCGTCGGCCATGTCGGTGGCGCGGGCGTCCCCGACGTGGGTGTTGTGCTCCCAGACGACCGCCCGCCGGCCGGTGTGCGCCAGCAGCCGGTCGAGGGTGTCGGCCATGTGCACGTCGCGGACGTTCCACGACTCCGCCGAGCCCCCGACCATCGCCCGGTAGTAGCGCTCGGCCCCGGCGACGACGGCGGCGTTCTGCTCGGCGGCGAAGCGGGCGTCGGCGTCGTCGGGGTCGCTCGCCGCGCCGCGCTCCTCGCACAACCGGCGCAGCAGGTCGACGACGGTCTCCTCGCACGTGGAGGGCGCGAACCGGCTGGCGAAGGCGTACTCGGCGCCGTCCTCGCCGAAGGGCTCGAAGCAGCGCAGCGCCTGCCGCGCGGCCGCCGCGTGCTCGGGCTCGTTGTCCTGCACCCAGGCCAGCAGCTCGTGCATGGAGTCCCAGAGGCTGTAGACGTCGAGGCCGTGGAAGCCGACACGCTCGGCCGCGGGCCGGGCGGCGTTGACCTCGCGCAGCCAGCGGCAGAAGTCGACGACGTCGTCGTTGGCCCACATCCACGTCGGCCAGCGGGAGATCGCGTCCAGGGCGGTGCGCGGGTCCTCGTCGGCCCCCGGGCGCAGCCGCACGCTGCGGTCGACCCGGGCGCAGTCGGGCCAGTCCCCCTCGACGGCGACCAGGCCGAAGCCGTGCTCCTCGACCAGGCGGCGGGTCAGCGCCGCGCGCCAGGCGTAGTACTCGTGCGTGCCGTGGCTGGCCTCGCCGACCGCCACCACCCGCGCGTCGCCGACCCGCGCGAGCAGCGGGTCGAGGTCGGCGGCATCGCGCAGCGGGAGGGCGAGCTCCCGGACGTCGTCGGCGTCCATCAGGTCCTCCCGGCCGCCCCCTCGCGGACGACCCACTCGGCGACCGCCCGGCGGTTGCCCGTGCGCAGCCAGGTGCTCCGCTGCCGCGCCGCGGACGTACCCCGGCCGAGCAGGTCCTGCACCAGCGCGCAGACCTCGTCCCACTCGCCGGCGCCGGTGAGGTCCTCCTCGAGCTCGGCGAGCAGGCCGGAGACGGCGTCGCGGGCGTCGACCAGCTCCAGGCGCAGCGGGTCGAACAGCCGGCCGCCGACGCCCTCGCGCGCTGCCCGCCAGCGGGCCGCCCGCAGGTGCTCGGGGCGGACCTCGGGCACCGGCTCGCCGCGGGCGGCGCGGCCGGCGAGCACCCGCACCAGCGAGCGGACCAGCGCCGCGTGCAGGACGGCGTCGTCGACGGTGGTGCACACGTCGGCCAGCCGGAACTCGATGGTCGGCAGCCGGGCCGAGGGGCGCACGTCCCAGTACAGGTGCGACCCGTCGGCCACCACGCCGGAGGCGACCAGGCCGGCGAGCACGCGCCGGTAGCCCTCGGCGTCGCCGAGGGGCTCGGGGGCGCCGGCGTGCGGGAAGCGGGTCCACCACAGCGTCCGCCACGACTCGTAGCCGGTGTCGACGCCGTCGTGGAACGGCGAGCTGCCGGTCATGGCCAGCAGCACCGGGACGTAGGGCCGGGCGCGGTCGAGCACGGCGACGGCGGTGTCGAGGTCGGGGACGCCGACGTGCACGTGGCAGCCGCAGATGTCCTGCTGCCGGGCCAGCCCCGCCCAGCGCTCCACCATCGCCTCGTACCGCTCACCCGGCGTGACCGGCATGGTGTGCCAGGAGTCCCACGGGTGGGTGGACGCGGGCAGCAGCAGCAGGCCGTCGCGCGCCGCGGCGGCGGCCGCCTGGGCGCGGCCGGCGGCGATCTCGGCGCGCACCTCGGCGAGGGAGGTGCAGATCCCGCTGGCGGTCTCCAGCTGGGTGGTGGAGATCTCCGGGAGCACCAGCGGGCCCGCCTCGCCGGCGAGAGCGGCGGCCGCCGCCTGCGGGCCCGGGGTCAGCTCGTAGGTGTCGGGCGCGACGAGGTGGAACTCCTCCTCGACACCGAGGGTGCGCCCGACGGCGCCGGTGTCGGACTGCTGGCCGTCGGGGTGCACGCCGCTCCTGGGTGCCGTCGGGGGTGCCGGTGACCGTGCTGGTGACCGTGTGTGGGGCAGGCCGACGCTACGGCCGGCCCGGCGGCGTCGCACCTGCTGACCGGCGCGGTCGTGGGGTGGCCCGCGGCGCGGGGGGGCCCCGCCCCCGCGCCCGCGGGCCCACCTCGCGCTTGGCGGTGACGCGGGGGG
>NZ_JBJGYP010000053.1:0-18462 GCF_054050055.1 Geodermatophilus sp. SYSU D00814 | reverse complement strand
GCCGGCACCGGTGCCGGCACCGCCGCCGCCCGCGCCCGGGTCGCTGCCGGTCCCGTCGGCCGCCCCGCCGTCCCCGGTCGTCGGGTTCGCCGTGGAAGGCGGCGGAGCCGTGGTGCCGCCCTGGGTCGCCGGCGGACTGCTCGACGACGGGGGCGACGGCGACGGTGACGGCGCCTCGTCGTCCTCCTCACCCTGCGACGGGGCTGACGTGGTCCCGGTCGGGGCGGAGGTCTGCGCCGGGCCGCTCCCGCCGCTGTTGCCCTGGTTGCCGGTGTTGCCGTTGCCCTGGCCGCCGGTGTCCCCGCCCTGGTCGTCGTCGCCGCTGGTGTCCTCCGGCTGCTCGGCGACCTCGGGGGCGTAGTCCTGCTGGGCCACCGACAGGGTGACCGTGGTGCCGCGGGGGACGGGGATGCCCGACGGGTCGATGGCGGCGACGTCGCCCGCCTGCAGCTCGATCCCGGCGGCGGCGAGGTCGTCGTCGCCGGCGTCGACCCGGGCGACGTCGAGACCGGCCTCGCGGAGCTCCGCCTCCACGTCGTCGGCGTCCTCGCCGAGGTACTGGGCGGCGGCGGGGATGGTGACCAGGTCCTGCGTCGGGCCCGCCGAGCCGCTGGTCGGCGCGCTGCTGGTCGCGGTCGGGTCGGCGGTGGTGCCGCCGTCGCCCTCACCGTTGCCGGACAGGAGGAACCAGGCGCCGGCGACCAGGACGGCGACCAGCGCGAGGGAGGCCAGCACCAGCGCCCAGCGGCGGCTGCCGCCCCGGGGCGCGGCCGCCGGGCGGCGGTCGCGGTCGTCGTCGCCGTCGATCGGCGGGCCCTGCAGCGGCGGCATCGGCCGGGCACCGGCCGCGTGCCGGCCGCCGGTGCGCGGGCCGGCCGCCGCGGCCCCGACGACGCCGGTCGCGACCCCGGTGGCGGCGCCGGTGACCGGGCCGCCGAGCACGCGGGTGCCGTCGCCGTCGACCTCGGGGATGACCTCGGTGACCGCGCCGGCCGTGCCGGTGGCGAGGCCGCCGGTGGCCGGGGCCAGCCCGTGCCCGTTGGCGACCGAGCGGATCGCGGTGGCGAACGCGGCGCCGTCGGGGAACCGGTCGTGCGGGTCCTTGGCCAGCGCCCGCTCGATCAGCAGCCGGACCTGCGGCGGGATCTCGGCCGGCAGCGGCGGCGGCTGCCGGTTGATGTGGGCCAGCGCGATGGCGACCTGCGAGGTGCCGTCGAAGGGCCGCCCGCCGGTGAGGCACTCGTAGCCGACGACGCCGAGGGAGTAGACGTCGGAGGCGGCGGTGACCTCCATGCCCTGCGCCTGCTCGGGCGAGAGGTACTGCGCGGTGCCCACGACCATGCCGGTGCGGGTGAGCGGCGTCGCGTCGCGGGTGCGGGCGATGCCGAAGTCGGTCAGCTTCACCACGCCGTCGGGCCGCACGATGAGGTTGCCCGGCTTGATGTCGCGGTGCACCACCCCGGCGGCGTGCGCGGCGGACAGCCCGTCGGCGGCCTGGCTGAGCACGTGCAGCGTCCAGTCGACCGGCAGCCGGCCCTCCTCGTGGAGGATCGTCACCAGCGGCTTGCCCTCGACGAGCTCCATCACGAGGAAGGCCAGCTGGTGGCCGCGCTCGTCGGTGCTCTCGCCGTAGTCGTAGACCGAGGCGATGTTGGGGTGCGACAGGGCGGCGGTGTGCCGGGCTTCGTTGCGGAACCGGGCGACGAAGCTCGGGTCGCCGGTGAACTCGCTGCGCAGCACCTTGGCGGCGACGATCCGGTCCAGCACCCGGTCGCGGGCGCGCCACACCTCGCCCATGCCGCCGGTGGCGATGGGCTCGGTGATCTCGTAGCGGCCGGCCAGGATGGTGCCGGTGGACAGGGCCATCAGCCCCCCTGACCGTCGAGGTAGGCCTGCATGACGTCACCGGCGATCGGTGCGGAGACGTCCCCGCCGGTACCCCCGCCGTTGGCGACGAACACCGCGACGGCGATCTGCGGGTCGTCGGCCGGGGCGAAGCCGACGAACCAGTTGTGGTCGGGCACGTCCTCGGCGACCTGGGCGGTGCCGGTCTTGCCGGCGACCGCCACGCCCGGGATGCGGGCGGCCCGGCCGCTGCCGTTGGCCACGACGCTCTCCATCATCTCCTGCAGCTGGTCGGCGACCTCGGGGGTGACCGGCGTCGAGAGCTCCTCGGGGTCGGCCCGGTCGATGACCGTCCGGTCGGGAGCGCGCACCTGGTCGACGAGGTAGGGGGTCATCAGGGTCCCGTCGTTGCCCACGGCGGCGGCGACCATGGCCGCCTGCAGCGGGGTCATGCGCACGTCGCGCTGGCCGATCGAGCTCTGCCCGAGCGCCGCCTCGCTCTCGATGTCGCCGACGCTGCTGCCGGCGACCTCCAGCGGGATCTCCATGCCGTCCCCCGTCATGCCGAACGCCTCGGCCATCTCCCGCACGCGGTCCTCACCGAGGTCGATGCCCAGCTGGGCGAAGGCGGTGTTGCAGGAGATGGTCAGCGCGTCGATGAGCGTCTGCTCCTGGCTGCTGCTGCAGGAGGACCCGCCGAAGTTCTCCAGCGTCGTGGAGGTGCCGGGCAGGGTCAGCGTGTCCGGCGCCGGGATGACGGTGTCGGGGGTGTACTCCCCGCTCGCCAGCGCCGCGGCCGACACGATCACCTTGAACACCGAACCGGGCGGGTAGTTGTCCTGGATCGCCCGGTTCAGCCGCGGATCGGTCTCCATCGCGCCGAGCTCGTCGGCGTAGGCGCGGATGGCGGCGGGGTCGTGGCTGGACAGCTGCGCCGGGTCGTAGGTGGGGGTGCTGGCCATGCCGAGCACCGCGCCGGTGGAGGGGTCGAGCGCGACGACCGCGCCGGTGACGCCGTCCAGCCCGGCCATGGCGGCCTCCTGGACGGCGGGGTCGAGGGTGAGCACGACGTCGCCGCCGGCCGGGTCGCGGCCGGTGAACAGGTCGGCCAGCCGGCGCAGCGCGAGCCGGTCGGCGGACCCGGCGAGGATGTCGTTCTCGGCGTCCTCCATCTGCCAGGCGCCGTAGACCAGCGAGTAGTAGCCGGTGACCGCGGCGTACGTCGGCCCCTGCGGGTACTGGCGCAGGTACTCGAGCGTGTCCTGGGTGGGCACCGACAGCGCGACCTCGGTGCCGTCGACGACGATCGACCCGCGCTCGCGGGAGTACTCCTCAGTGAGCACCCGGGTGTTGCCCGAGTCCTCGCGCAGCTCGTCGGAGCGCACGACCTGGATGTAGTTGACGTTGAGGATCAGCAGGGTGAACAGCACCAGCACGCTGATCGCCACACGCCGCAGCGGTGCGTTCACGAGCTCACGACCTCGGTGGGTGCCTCGCCCAGCGCCTGCTTGGGCGGGGCGGGCGGGGTGGCCGGGCGGCGGGCGGCGTCGCTGATCCGCACCAGGATGGCGACCAGGCCGAAGTTGGCCACCAGCGAGGACCCGCCGTAGGCGACGAACGGCGTCGTCAGGCCGGTGAGCGGCAGCAGGCCGGTGACGCCGCCGAGGACGACGAACAGCTGCCAGGCGACGGCGAACGCGAGCCCCCCGGCGAGCAGCTTGCCGAAGGCGTCGCGCACGACCAGCGACGTCCGCAGGCCGCGCTCGACGAGGACCAGGTAGATGACGATGACGGCGACCAGGCCGAACAGGCCGAGCTCCTCGCCGATCGCGGCGGCGATGAAGTCGCTCTTGGCCACCGGCACCTGGTCGGGGCGCCCACCGCCGAGCCCGGCGCCGAACAGCCCGCCGGTGCCCAGGCCGAACAGCGACTGGACCAGCTGGTAGCCGCCCTCGTCGCGGTAGGCGAACGGGTCGAGCCAGGTGTCGACCCGCACCCGCACGTGCCCGAACAGCTGGTAGGCGAGGAACGCCCCGGCGGCGAACAGGCCCAGGCCGATGAGCAGCCAGCTGGCCCGCTCGGTGGCGATGTAGAGCATCACCACGAAGATGCCGAAGAGCAGCAGCGAGCTGCCCAGGTCGCGCTCGAAGACGAGCACGAGGATGGACACCACCCAGACGGCGAGCACCGGGCCCAGGTCGCGGCCGCGCGGCAGCTCCAGCCCGGCGACGCGCCGGCTGGCCAGCGCGAGGACGTCGCGCTTGTCGACCAGGTAGGCGGCGAAGAAGACGATCAGGCAGATCTTGGCGAACTCGCCGGGCTGGATGCTGAAGCCGGCGACGCGGATCCAGATCTTGGCGCCGTACACCTCCGACACCGAGGCGGGCAGCACCGCGGGGATCGCCAGCAGCACCAGGCCGACCAGGCCGAGGGTGTAGGCGAAGCGCGACAGCAGCCGGTGGTCGCGGAGCACCACGAGGATGGCGACGAAGAGGACGACGCCGACGGTCGCCCACAGCAGCTGCACCGGGGCGTCCTCGCGGCCGGCCTCGGCGTCGGCCTGCAGCGCGGCGAGGTCGAGCCGGTGGATCATCGTCAGGCCGAGGCCCGAGAGCACCGCGACGGCGGGCAGCAGCAGCGGGTCGGCGTAGGGCGCGAACCGGCGGACGACGAGGTGGACCACCACCCACAGCGCGGCGAACCAGCCGCCGAAGGTGGCCAGCTCCGGGCGCAGCGACCCGGTGACGGTCAGGTCGACGATGCACTGCGCGGCGAGGGTGATGAGCACCGCGAAGCCCAGCATCGCCAGCTCGGTGTTGCGCCGCTTCGGGACGACCGTGCCCGGGAGCGCGGCCCGGGGGTCGGTGGAGGGGCTGCCCATCACTCCGCCTCCCGGCAGTCCACCCCCGGCTCGGGCCCCGTGCTGGAGGGGGAGGTGGAGAGGGTGGAGGGGCTCGCCGACGTGGGGGAGTCGGGGGCGCCGGGCGCCGGGAGGCCCTCGGTCGGCAGCGGGGGCAGGGCCGTGGGCAGGGCGCCGTCCGACGGCGCGGCGCTGGAGGAGGCGGGGGTGCTGGAGGAGGCTGGGGCGCTGGAGGAGGCCGGGTCGGTCTCGCACACGGGGATCGCGGCCTCGTGCAGGTCGTCGACGATCCGCTGGGCGTCGTCGGCGCCGCTGGCCTCGATGCCCTGCCGGACGCTGTTGCGGTCGTAGGAGGTGAGGTCGTCGAGCGGGATGTCGGTGACCTCGTCGACGCGGTAGAGGTCCAGGCCGAGCAGGTCGGTGTTGAAGCCGCGGAAGACCGCCACCCGGTCGCTGCCGTCGGCGGCGGCCGCCGTGCCGACGAACCAGTGCGTGAGCACCCACAGCCAGGTGGCGATGCCGGCGCCCACGAGGAGGAGCACCGCACCCCCAGCGACGAACAACCGCCGCCGCGAGCGGCGACGGTCGGGGGGAGCAGCGGCCGTGGGTGCGGTCGGCGCGGGGGGCGGGGGAGCCGGTGGCGGGTCGGCCAGCGCCGCGCGCCCGGCGGCCGAGCGGGGGTCGACCTCGCGCTGGCCGCGGTTGTTCCCGGCGGCGCCGTCGACGACGGGGTCCATGGTGCCCGAGCCGTTGTCCTCGACGACGTCGGCGACGATCACGGTGATGTTGTCCGGGCCGCCGCTGCGCAGCGCGAGCTCCACGAGCCGGTCGGCGGTCGACTGCGGGTCGGGGTCCTCGAGGGCGTGCGCGAGGGTCTCCTCGCTGACCACCCCGGACAGCCCGTCGGAGCACAGCAGGTAGCGGTCGCCGGCGCGGGCCTCGCGCATCGACAGGTCGGGGTCGACGTCCTGGCCGTTGAGCGCCCGCAGCAGCAGCGAGCGCTGCGGGTGGTGGTTGGCCTCCTCGGGCGTGATCCGGCCGTCGTCGATGAGGGTCTGCACGAACGTGTCGTCGTGGGTGATCTGGGTGAGGACGCCGTCGCGCAGCAGGTAGGCGCGGGAGTCCCCGACGTGGCACAGGGCGATCCGGCCGCCGGCGAACAGGACGGCGGTGAGCGTGGTGCCCATGCCCTCCAGCTGCGGCGACTCGCGGATGACCTCGCGCAGGTGCTCGCTGCCGTCGAAGACCGCCTCGCGCAGCGCCTGCAGCATGTCGCCGCTGGGGGCGTCGTCGTCGAGGTGCTCCAGGGCCGCGATGACGACCTTGCTGGCGACGTCGCCGGCGGCGTGACCGCCCATGCCGTCGGCCACGGCCAGCAGCCGGGGCCCGGCGTAGACCGAGTCCTGGTTGTTGCCGCGGACCAGACCGCGGTCGGAGCGGGCGGCGTAGCGCAGCGCGAGACTCATCGGACCCTGCTCACGTCTGCTCGGTCGCTCCCCGTGCTCGGTACGGTCGGTGTCGGCTCGGTCATCAGCGCAGCTCCAGGGCGGTCTGGCCGATGCGGATCGGCTGGCCCGGAGCCACCAGCAGCGGCCCCTGCACCCGCTGCTGGTCGAGGTAGGTCCCGTTCGTGGAGCCGAGGTCCTCGACGTACCACTGTCCCCCACGGTTGGTCAGCCGCGCGTGCCGGGAGCTGGCGAAGTCGTCGGTGAGCACGAGCGTGGAGTCGTCGGCACGGCCGATGAGGATCGGCTGCTCCCCGAGGGTGATCTTGGTGCCGGTCAGCGGTCCGGCGGTCACCACCAGCGTGCGGGGCCCGCGGCCGCGCTTGCGGCCGGGGGCGGCGGCGCGCGGGGGCACCGAGGCCACCCGCCCGGCGCGGCCACCGAAGAGGTCGGCGCGCACCACGCGGAACGCGGCGAAGATGAACAGCCACAGCAGCAGCAGGAACCCGAAGCGGAAGACCTGCAGGACGATCTCGGCGGTCACGAGCGGCCCCCGGTCACGAGCCGTCCTGCCGGTACACCAGCACGGAGTGGCCGATGCGGATGACGTCGCCGTCGGAGAGCGCCTGCCGGCTGATGCGCCGGCCGTTGACCAGCGTGCCGTTGGTGGAGCCGAGGTCCTCGGCGACGGCGGTGCCGCTCTCGAGGACGACGTCGACGTGCTTGCGGCTGACGCCAGTGTCGGGCAGCCGGATGTCGGCGTCGGTGCCGCGGCCGATGACGTTGCGGCCGGTGCTCAGCTCGTGGCGGGTGCCGGGCCCGTCGACGACGAGCACGTGCGTGACGCCGGGGCGGGAGCCGGCGCGGCCGACCACCGAGGGGTGCTGGCGGCCGGTGTCGGTGGCCACCCGGCCCTGCAGCGGCGGCAGCGGCGGGACCGCGCCGGAGCCGGTGATCGGCGGGGGCGGCGGGACGGCGGCGCCGTCGGCCCGCGACGCCGGGCGCGCGGGGTCGGCGACGTGCGAGCTGACCTCGAACACCCCGGTGGGCAGGTCGTCGACGCGCTCCAGGCGGACCTGCACCGCGCCGAAGGTCTGCCAGCCCTCGTCCTCGATGTGCTCGGTGACCATGTCGGCGAGCTGGGCGGCCAGCTGCTCGGACCACTCGGCGAGGTTGGTGTAGTCGGTGGGGCCGAGCCGGACGTCGTAGACGTTGGGCGCGAGCACGCGGCCCTCGCCCATGACGGAGCGCTGCTCGTCGGCCTCCCGCTGCAGCGCCTTGGCGATCTCGGCGGGGTGGACCTTGCCCTTGAACAGCCGCGCGAAGGCGACGCCGACCATCCCCTCGAGGCGTCGCTCGAAGCGCTGCAGCACGCCCACAGTCGCTCCTCCACCTCACCCGGTACCGACGGTCCTCCCGACGATCCTAGCCGTGCCCCGGGGTGGTGACCGGCCAGCAACGCTCCTCGCCACGCGGGTCACTGCCGCCACGCGGGCCCCACCGGCCGCGCTCCCGCGGCCCCCTCGACGGGGTGCCGCCGGGGGGCTGCTAAGGTCGTTCCTCGCCAGGGCAAGTGGCGGAATGGCAGACGCGCACGGTTCAGGTCCGTGTGTCCGGAAGGACGTGGGGGTTCAACTCCCCCCTTGCCCACCCCTGCACGTCGAGGACCCGCCCGGTCGCACCGGGCGGGTCCTCGTGCGTCCGGGGTCCCCTCGGCGCTACCGCTCGCGGCCGAGCCCCGCCTCGCGGGCGCGCACCACGGCCTCGGCGCGGTCGCGCACCCCCAGCTTGGCGAAGATCGACGTCACGTTGTTGCGGATGGTCTTCTCCGACAGGAACAGCCGGGAGGCGATCGCGGTGTTCGGCAGGCCGGCGGCGATCAGGTCGAGGACCTCGCGCTCGCGGTCGGACAGCTCGGGGAAGGGCCTGGCGACCACCCCGGACCCCGCGGTGAAGAAGGCGCGCAGCCGGCGGGCGACCTCGGCCCCGTAGACGCCCTGCCCGGCGGCGACCGACTCCAGCGCCCGCCCGATCTCGGCCTGGCCGGCGCCCTTGAGCAGGTAGCCGAGCGCGCCGGCCTGCACGGCGGCGAACACCGCCTCGTCGTCGGCGACCATCGTGAGCACCAGCACGCGCACCTCCGGCCACCGCTCGACCAGCCGCCGGGTGGCCTCGATCCCCGACAGGCCGGGCATCTGCACGTCCATCAGCACGACGTCGGGCCGCTCGCGCAGGGCCGCCTCGACGGCGCCGGTCCCGTCGGGGGCCTCGGCGACGACCTCGACGCCGAGGTCCTCCAGCAGGACGCGCAGGCCCTGGCGGAACACGGGGTGGTCGTCGGCGACGACGGCGCGCATCGCGGGCTCCATGGCGGGCTCCTCAGTCGTGCGGGTGGCGCGGCAGGACGGCGTGCACGCGGGTGCCCGTCGGGTCGCCCGGGCCGACGGTGCACGACCCGCCCAGCTCCGCGGCGCGCTCCCGCATCGAGGACAGCCCGACGCCGGGGACCGGCCGCGCGGGCAGGCCGCGGCCGTCGTCGGTGACCTCCACCTCGACGGTGTCGGCGCCGGCCCTGACGCCGATGGCGACGGCCCGCGCGCCGGCGTGGCGGACGGCGTTGTGCAGCGCCTCCTGGGCGATGCGCAGCGCGGCGACCTCGACGGCGGCCGGCAGCCCGGTCAGGTCCCCCTCGCCGGTCACCGTCACCCGCGGTCCGTGCTCGGCCAGCGGGGCCGCGCCGGCGCGCAGCGCACCGAGCAGCCCGAGGTCGTCGAGCGTCGGCGGGCGCAGGCCGTGCACCAGCCGCCGCACGTCGGCGACGGCGTCGGCGGCCTGGGTGCCGGCGGCGGCCACCAGCGCCGCGGCCCGCGCGGGGTCGTCGCGGCGCAGCGCCGACCCGGCGGTGTCCAGGGTCATCACCACCGCCGACAGCTGCGGGCCGAGGCCGTCGTGCAGGTCCCGCCGCAGCCGCCGCCGCTCCTCCTCGCGGGCGGTGACCAGCCGCTCCCGGGACTCGGCGAGGTCGCCGCTGAGCCGCACCGCGTAGGCGGCGGCCGCCAGCCGGCCGGCGAGGTCGGCGAGCACCCGGTCGTCGGCGGGCTCGAGGTCGGCCGCGGCGGCCCGCGGCGCCACCAGCAGCTCGCCGACGGGCTCGCCGTGCAGCGCCAGCGGCACCCGCCGGGCGTCCGCGGGCACCCGCCCGGCCTCCTCCCGGACGACGGCGCCACCCGGCAGCGGCACCTCGACCGCCGCGCCGCGCAGCCGCAGCCCGGTGGCCACCGCCTCCGCGCCGTCGCGCAGGGCCTGCCGCGGGGAGGCGGCGGCACCGAGCGCGGCGTCGACCCGGGTCAGCAGCGTGTAGGGGTCCCCGCGGTCGCCGAACAGCAGCCGGTCGACCAGGCGCTGGACGCGCTGCCGGGCGGGGGAGAAGGCCAGCGCCACGGCGAAGGCGGCGAGGAAGGGCGCCCAGCCGCGGCGGTCACCGAGCAGCGCGCCCGCCCAGCCGACCACCGCGGCGTACACCAGCGCGGTCAGGCCCAGCAGCACACCGCCGACGACGGTGCGGTTGACCAGGACGTCGATGTCGTAGAGCCGGTAGCGGAACGCGGCGACGGCCAGCCCGGCGGGCACGAGGAGCACCGCCAGCGAGACGCCCCACCACGGCGCGAGGAAGGTCGCGGCGGTGGCGGCGACCACGCCGTAGCCGGCCCAGGCCAGCTGGCGCCGCTGGACGCCGTCGGCCCGGCGCACCCGGACCACCAGGGAGGCGACGCCGGTGAGCACCAGCGCGCCGAGCAGCGGAGGGAAGGCGGGGACGGCGAAGGGGTCGCCGATCCCGAGGGGGAAGGCAAGCGCGGCGCTGGTGAGGACGGTCAGGGCCAGCGCGGCCGCGTGCGGCACCCGCCACCGGCCGGGCAGCGGCCGGCCGGAGGGGACCACCTGCGGCAGGACGGTGGTGACCAGCAGCAGCGCCGGCACCCACACCCAGCCGCGCACCCAGCCGGCCGGCCCGGCCTGCCCGGCCGCAGCCCACCACGACGTCGCGAGGACGTAGGCCGAGGCCGAGCAGCCCACGGCCAGCAGCAGCCAGCCCAGCCGCCGGGCCTGCGGCAGGCCGGCGAGCAGCGCACCGGCGACGGCGAAGGAGGGTCCGGCCACCGGCTCGGGCGTGCGGAACAGCCGCGGCAGCCAGTCCCCGCCGGCCGCGACGGGCAGGGCCAGCGCGGCGGCGGTGGCGGCCACCGCGCAGACGGCGAGCAGCCGGGCCGCCGGGAGGGCGACCCGGCTGCCGCGCCGGTTCCGGTACACGACGGGGGACCGTAGGGGCCGGGGTGCGTCCCGGTCAGGAGGCGAGGCCGCGCCGCTCGCCCGAGCGGGCGATGCCACCTCGGGCGATGCCACCGCGCGCGATGCCACCTCGGGCGATGTGCACCGCCAGCCCCAGGGCGCCGGCCAGCCACAGCCAGTGCGGGTCGACCGGGCCGACCGCGCCGACGGAGAAGTCGAGCACGATGAACGCCAGCCAGGCCGCCGGGATCCAGCGCGCGACGACGCCCGAGCGCAGCATGCCCACGGTCAGCGTGACCATGCCCAGCGTCGTGCCGAGCAGGAACGGCGCGAGGAACAGCGCCAGGAACACCGGGTGCGCCTCGGCGGCCGTCACGAGGGCGGCCGCGCCGTCGAGGTCGGCGGCCTGCGAGGCCGGCAGCTGCAGGTAGCCCACGAGGTGGATGCCCACGAAGCCCCACATGCCGGCCAGGAGCAGGGCGCCGGCGGCGTACGCGGTCTTGCGCATGCGGGCAGCGAGCAGGCCGGCGGCGGCGAGGAAGGCGACCGCCATGAACGGGATGGCTAGCGTGCCGGTGACCAGGCGGGTGGTGAACAGGGCGGTGTGCTCCCCGACCAGCGCGAGCTGGTCGACGACGGCCTCCGGGCGCGCAGGCAGGAACTGCACCAGCGCGGCCTCGGCGGTGTTGAGGACGCTGCCGACGACCAGGCCGGTGACGGCCAGCCGGCGGCCCACGGGGCCGAGCGCGCGGGCGGGCGCCGGTGCGGCCGGGACGGGGACGGGGGCGGTGGTGGGCACGGGAGGGACCTCCGGGTCCGGTGCGGCGGGTCGTTCCCGCCGGTGTGCACCCACCGTCGGCTCGGACCTGTCCCGGGCACACGGGAGCGGGGTCCCGATCTCGCCGGGACCACCGTGACCGTTTCGTGACCTCCCGGTGTCACCGATCGCGGCGTGCCGTCGGGTCAACTGGTCAGGGACACCACGAGAGCGGGTGGACATGGGCGCCGACCGGGACGAGTTCACGGCGTTCGTCGTGGCGCACGAGGCCGCCCTGCTGCGCACCGCCTACCTGCTGACCGGCGACCGCGGCCACGCCGAGGACCTGGTGCAGACGGCGCTGGCCCGGGCCTACCGGCACTGGGGCCGGGTGCGCCAGGCCGACGTCCCGATCGCCTACGTGCGGCGGCTGCTGCTCAACTGCCACCTGAGCTGGCGGCGCCGGCTGTGGCACGGCGAGCAGGTGGTGGAGGCGCTGCCGGACCGTGCTGCCGCGGACTGGCAGGACGCGTACGCCTTGGGCGACGAGCTGCGCCGGGCGCTCGGCGAGCTGTCCCCGCGGGCCCGTGCGGTGCTCGTCCTGCGCTTCTACGAGGACCTCACCGAGACCGAGACCGCCGCCCTGCTCGGCTGCTCGACCAGCACCGTGCGCACCCACACCGCCCGCGGCCTGGCCGCCGTCCGCCGGGTGCTGCGGCCCGAGACCGCCGCCACGACCGACGGGAGCCCGGCGTGACCGACACCGACCTCGACGTCCGCGAGGCCCTGGACCGGCTGGCCGCCGAGGCCGGCCCGCCGCGGGGTGCCGACGCCGCCGACGCCGCCGTCGCGCTGGTCCGCCGGCAGCGGCGGACCCGGGCCGCCTGCGCGGCCGGGGCGCTCGCCGTCGCCCTGCTCGGTGCCGCCGCCCCGGCCCTGCTGCCCGACGCCGGCCCGGTGCCGGGGGAGACGGCCGGCGGGCAGCAGACGCAGCAGGCCGCGCCCGCGCTCCCCGACCTGCCCACCCGGGGGTCCCTGGCCGGCGACGAGGAGTTCGTCGCCGGGGTGGCCGCCATCGACTGGTCGGGGCCGCTCGGCCGCGACGGGGCCGTGCTCCGCCCGCCGGCGTCCAGCCGCCACGTCGCCTTCGCCGGCGAGCTGCCCGACGGCCGGCGCTGGGCGCTGGTGACGGGGGAGGCCGAGGGGCAGCTGCTGCACGCGTGGTTCGGCGGCCCGCCCGGTGCCGCGCCGGACGAGCTCGCGCTCGTCGCGCCGCCGGAGCGCAGCGGGCGCGGCGCGACGGTCGCGGTGCTCGACACCACCGGCGCGCGGCCGGTCCTGGTCGTCGTCACCCGGCCCTTCGACGGCGCCCGCTGGTCACCCGGCACGGTCCGCCTCGGCGACGGCTCGATCGGGCGGGTGTGGACGGAGCTGCGCGGCGACGACGGCGTCCTGGTCGCCGAGGTGCCCGCGCCGGTCTACCCCGGCGCGGAGGTCGTCGACCTGCTCCGGGACGGGTCGAGCACCAGCCTGCGCTACGTCTCGCGGACGGCGGGGACCCCGGTGCCGGTCGCGTGGTCGATCGCGTCCACCGCCGACCCGTCGCTGACCGCCGACCCGGCCGTCGAGCAGCGCTTCGTCGGCTGCCTGCTGCCGCAGGGCTTCGTCGTCCGCTTCGGGGCCGACGGCGGCCTGACCGTCGTCTACCCGACGCCCGGGGGGCGGCGCAGCGACGTGGAGCTGGTCCACGCGCGGGCCGGCTGGGACGCCGTCGTCGACGACTGCGCCGCCCGGGCGCTGGCCGGGGGGTGAGCGCCGCTCAGGCGGTGCCCGCGCTCTCCTGCACGAACGCGGCGGAGTCGTAGTAGGTGCGCACACCGGTGAGCGGGCCGTCGTGGGAGCCGTCGCCCTCGATCACGGTGACGCCCTTGTAGGTGAACGGCTTGCCGCTGCGCAGCGTGCCGCGGGACTCCCACTCCAGGGCCGCCGTCCTCTCCCCGACGGTGCTGGAGGTGAACGTCGTCTCCAGGTCGCCGAAGACGTTGCGGTAGTCCTCCCAGAACCGTTTGGCGCCCTCCGGCCCGCGGGCCTCGTGGTCCTCGTTGAGCTTCATCAGGACGGCGTCCTCACCGGTCAGCTCGACCATCGGCTGCGCGTCGCGCTCGGCGTCGAGGTGGTGCAGGGCGGCGGTGAAGCGCTCGGTCAGGGTGTGCACGGCGTCCTCCGGGGTGCGCGGGTGGGGTCGGGGGACCCCTACCCGGGCGGTCCGGACGGCACCCGCCCGGATCAGACGGGCAGCCGCGGCCCGCGCCGGCCGGGGGTGTGCCGCTCGCCGAGGGTGCGGGCGAGCAGGATCACGCCCCACGGGCCGACGACCCACACCGGCCAGGGGTACTGCAGGTCGGTGGTGGCCAGCATCGAGACCAGCCAGATGCCGACGACGACGACCGCGGTGACCGCCCACTGGGTCCAGGCGGTCCGCAGGTCGTGGCCCCACGTGCCGTGCCACGGGCCGCCGTACACCGCCCGCGCCACGGGGGCCGGGCGCGGTGCGGGGGAGGGCAGGTCGGCGGTGAGCCCGTCGAGCTCGCCGTAGGTGCGGGCGGCGTGCGCGCGGGCCGAGCGGTCCTCGTACTCGGCCAGGGTCAGCCGGCCGTCGGCCAGGCCCTGGTCGAGGCGGGTGACCACGGCGGCGCGGTCGGCGTCGGCGGCGCGCAGGTGCGGCTCGGGCATCTCGGGCTCCTCGTCAGGCGGTGTGCCCCGAGTCTCCCGGCCGCCCGGGAGCCTGCCCATTGACAGACGTCACCGATCCCCCGTGCGTCCTGCACGGTCAGCCGTTGGCGGGGGTGGCCTCCTTCGCCAGGTGCTTGCCGATCACCATCCGCTGGATCTGGTTGGTGCCCTCGAAGATCTGCATCACCTTCGCCTCGCGCATGTACCGCTCGGCGGGGTGGTCGCGGGTGTAGCCGGCGCCGCCGAGCACCTGGACGGCGTCGGTGGTCACCTTCATCGCCGCGTCGGTGGCCACGAGCTTGGCGATGCTCGCCTGCCGGGAGTAGGGCAGGCCGGCGTCCTTGCGGCGGGCGGCGACCAGGTAGGTGGCGCGGGCGGACTCGACGGCGGCGGCCATGTCGGCGAGCAGGAACGACAGGCCCTGGTGGTCGACGATGCGCCGGCCGAAGGCCTCCCGCTCGAGTGCGTAGGCGACGGCGACGTCGAGGGCGGACTGCGCCAGCCCGACCGCGACGGCGCTGACCCCGAGGCGGCCGGAGTCGAGCGCGCCGAGGGCGATGGACAGGCCGCGGCCGGGCTCGCCGACCATGCGCCCGGCGGGCACGGCGACGTCGTCGAGGCGCATCGCCGCCGTCGTCGAGCCGGTCAGGCCCATCTTCTGCTCCGGCGGGGCGGCGGTGAACCCGGCGAGGTCGGGGGTGAGGTGGAAGCAGGAGATCGACCGCTCGCCGTCGTCGGGGGTGCGCAGGAAGGTCGAGTAGAAGTCGGCGTGCCCGCCGTGGGTGACCCACGCCTTCTCCCCGGAGGCCACCCATCCCTCGCCGTCGCGGACGGCACGGGCACGCATGGCGGCGGGGTCGGAGCCGGCGTGGGCCTCGGACAGGCAGTAGGCGCCGAGCAGGCGGCCGCCGACCATCTCCGGCAGCCACCGCTCGCGCTGCTCGGGGGTGCCGAAGCGGTCGACCGGCCCGCAGGCGAGGGTGTGCACGCTGATGCCGAGGGCGACGGTGGCCCAGCGCATGGCCAGCTCCTCGACCACCTGCAGGTAGACGGCGTAGGGCTGGTCGCCGCCGCCGACGTCCTCGCCGAAGGGCAGGCCGAGCAGGCCCACCTCGCCGAGCTTGGCGAACACCTCCCGGGGGAAGCGCTCCTCGCGCTCGTACTCCGCGGCGCGGGGCGCCAGTTCGGCGTCGGCGAGCTCGCGGGTGAGCGCGATGAGGTCGGCGGCCTCCTGGGTGGGCAGCTCACGGTCGACGGCCACGGGGGTCCCCCTCGGTACGGACGGCACGGACGCGGACGGCAGTACTGCAGACGGTACCGCGGTACTGTTCGGCGTCCAGGTCCGGAGGTGTGCGTGACGACGACGGAGACCGGTGAGCGGCGGCTGACCGCCCGGCAGGCGCAGCTGCTCGACCAGCTCGAGGAGCTCTTCCTCGCCGAGGGCTTCGCCGGCTTCACCCTCGAGGACCTCGCCGTCCGGCTGCACTGCTCGAAGACGACGCTGTACGCGCTGGCCGACAGCAAGGAGCAGCTCGCCGTCCGCGTGGTGCGCCACTTCTTCCGCCGGGCGACCGCCGACGTCGAGGCGCACACCGCCGGTGAGACCGACCCCGCCGCGCGGGTGACCGCCTACCTGCAGGCGGTGGCGCGGGCGCTGACCCCGGCGTCGCGGGCCTTCCACCGCGACCTGGAGGCCTTCCCGCCCGGGCGCGCGGTGTACGAGCACAACACCGCCGTGGCCGCGGAGCGGGTGAGCGCGCTGATCGCCGAGGGGGTGGCCGCCGGGCGCTTCCGGGAGGTGCACCCGGCGCTGGTGGCCGACACCGTCACCACGCTGATGCTGCGCATCGGCCGCGGGGACACCGCCCGCGCCACCGGGCTGGACGACGCCGCCGCGTACCGGGAGCTGGCCGGGCTGCTGCTGCACGGGATCAGCCGGTGAGGCTCGCGCCGGCCGCCTGGGACGACGCGGACGTGCGGCGGCTGACCGGCGCGCAGCAGGCCGAGCTGCGGGCGCGCTACGACGGCGGGGCCGAGCCGGGGACGCCGCCGTCGGCCGCCGACGTCAGCGTGGTGCTGGTGGCCCGGGACGACGACGGCGCCGCGGTGGGCTGCGGCGCGCTGCGGGCGCTGGGCGACGGCGTGGCCGAGGTCAAGCGCATGTACGTCGTCCCCGCCGCGCGTGGCCGGGGTGTGTCGAAGCTGCTGCTCGCCGGGCTGGAGGCCGCGGCGCGGGACCGCGGGTGGACGACGCTGCGGCTGGAGACCGGCCCGCGCCAGCCGGAGGCGATCGCGCTGTACGAGGGCGCCGGCTACCGGCCGATCCCGGCGTTCGGCGCGTACGTCGACGCCCCCGACGCCGGCTGCTCGCTGTACTACGAGCGGGTGCTCGGCAGCACCTGACCCCGCTGGCTCCTGCGGGCGCGTGGGGCGGGAGGGGCGGCCGGGACGGCGTCGTAACGATCACACCGAGCCGGACATGGAGGGGTGTGATCGCGATGCACGGGCCGCCGCCCGCGACCGACGACCCGCCCGTGTCCGCGGAGGAGCGCCTGGAACACGCCTACCGAACGTCCGGCACCGCCGTGCTGGGCTACGTGCTGCGGCGGTCGGCCTCCCGGGAGGACGCCTTCGACGTGGTGGCCGAGACCTTCGCGACCGCCTGGCGGCGGCGGGCCGACCTGCCCGCGGAGGACGGTGAGGTCCGGCCGTGGCTGTTCGGCATCGCCCGGCTGTGCCTGGCCAACGCGGCCCGCAGGAGCCGGCGGGCCGGTCGTCTCGGTGCGCGGCTGGCCGAGGCGATGGCCGACGTGTCCGTGCCCGACCCGGCGGCGCTGCACGAGGACGGCGCCCTCCGCCGGTCGGTGCGTGCGGCGCTGGACCAGCTCTCCCCGGAGGACCGGGAGCTCGTGACGCTGGTCGCCTGGGAGGGCCTCACGCCGGCCCAGGCGGCCACGGCGCTGGGCATCGCCGCGGGGACGGCGAGGGTCCGGCTGCACCGGGCGCGCACGAGGCTGCGCGCCGTCCTGTCCACCACCGCCGACGGCGAGGGGGCCGACCGTGCTCACTGACCGCGAACTGGACGCACGGCTCGCAGGGGCGGCCGGGGTCCGCGACGCCGACCTGCCGGCGCTGCCCGAGGAGTTCCTCGGACTCGTCACGGCCGACGCCGGGCTGTCGCTCGTCTCCGCCGACGCCGGGCCGGCGTCCGTGGTCGCCGCCCGGCAGCTCGTCGCCGACGCGCGGGAGGCGCGCGCCGCGGCCCCGCCGCGCCGCTGGTCCGGCCGCGGGATGGCCGTCCGCGTCGCGACGGCGGTGGTCGCCATCGCGGCCGCCTGGGGAACGGCGGTGGTGGTGGCCGGGCCGGCGTCCCCGGACCCGCAGCGCTCCGCTCCGTCCGTCGCCGCGCCGGTGCCGGGTGGCCTCACGCTGGTGGCTGCCGAGGCAGTGACCTTCCCGGTGTCCCTCGACCCGGTGCCGGAGGATCTGGTGCCCGTCTACAGCCGGCGGGGTGGCCTCCCGGGGTACGGGGACGGACCGCCCTGGTTCGTCGCCGACCTCGCGTCCGCCGAGGGGGACCGGGTGCTGCTCGGCGTCTACCCGGAGGATCCGCGGTCGTCGGAGGAGTACGGCTCCTCGCACGAGGGGGACCCGACGGGCACGGCGACCGTCGACGGGGCCGTGGCGTCCGTGTGGCGGGAGGACGGCGTCGTCACCGTCCTGTGGGAGCGCGGGGACGGGCAGTGGATCCAGCTCTCCGGCGAGGGCTCGTACGCCGACACGGGAGCCCTGGTCGCGGTGGGGGAGTCGATCGTCGACCGCCCGCAGCCGGTGGGCCTGCAGGTCGGGCTGGCCCCGGCCGGCTGGTCGGTGGGTGGTTTCGAGGAGAGCCGGAGCCTGGACCTGGTCAGTGACGTCGACCCGGACCTGGTGCTGCGGCTCAGCGCGGTGGGGGATCAGTACGCGGGGACGATCGACGGGCTCCTCGACGGGCTCTCGCTGGCCGCGCCGGTGGAGACGGTGGCGGTGCAGGGGAGGCCCGGGCGGCTGGCGCTCGTCGAGGGCGACGCCGGTGCGCCTCCCTCGTGGATGCTCGTCGGCCGGCTCGCCGATGGGCGCTGCTTCCAGCTCCTCGCCCCGGAGGCGCTGACCCGGGAGCAGGTCCTCCAGATCGGTGAGCAGGTGACCGCCGCGGCCTGACCGCGGGCATGCCGGCGCGGCCGTCCGCTGGGGGAGCGGGCGGCCGTACCGGCGTGCGTGGGTCGGTCAGGCGGCGGTGGGCACGGGTGGTGTCGGGGCGAGGGGTGCCGGGGTGGTGATCTCGGTGCCGTCGGGTCTGTAGGTGCGCCATCGGCCGTCGGGTTGGCGTTCGACGCGGAAGCCGTGGTGGACCTGGGTGTGGTGCCGTTCGCACAGCAGCGCCGAGTTGTCGAGGCTGGTCTCGCCGCCGTCGATCCAGTGCACCAGGTGGTGCACGTCGGCCCAGTGACTCGGCGCATCACAGCCGGCGAACACGCAGCCGCCGTCACGCAGTT
>NZ_JBJGYP010000052.1:0-18832 GCF_054050055.1 Geodermatophilus sp. SYSU D00814 | reverse complement strand
CCGGCCCCGGGCCGGCCGGCGGCGGGCCCGCCCGCCCCCCCCCCCCCCCCCCCCCCCCCCCCCCGCCCCCCCCCCCCCCCCCCCCCCCCCCCCCCCCCCCCCCCCCCCCCCCCCCCACGACTGTCCGCGGAGTCGATCCCGCCCGGCGGTCACGTCAGCGGGAAGCCGACCAGCGCCGACAGCTCGGCCAGCGCGGCCGCCGGGTCGGTCACCTTGACCGTGTGCATCCCCAGCGCGCGGGCGGGCTTGAGGTTGATGCCGAGGTCGTCGAGGTAGGCGCAGTCGGCGAAGCCGAGGTCGCGGCCGACCGCCTCGTTCAGCCGCGCCAGCGCCCGGCGGTAGATCTCCGGCTCGGGCTTGCGCACCCCCTCGACCGACGACTCCACCACCGCGTCGAACAGGTCCAGCAGCTCGGCCAGCCGCCCGGTGCGCTCCATGGGCGCGACGTTGTTCGACAGCATCCCCAGCGGCAGGCCGGCCGACCGCAGCCGCCGCACCGCCTCGACCATCTCCGGACGGATCTCCCCCGACAGCGCGGCGAGCACCCGGCGGGCGTCCACCCGGTGCCCGGCGGCCAGCGCCTCGGCCTCGAAGGTGTCGACGAACCCCTCGACGTCGAGCTCGTTGCGCTCGAAGCGCGCCCAGGCGTTGGTGTCGGGGTCGGTGCTGTTGAGCCGGCGGATGAGGCCCTCGGGCAGCCCGGCCTCGGCCTCGTAGGCGGCGAAGGCCAGCATCGGGCTCTCGGTGAGGACGCCGCCGAGGTCGAAGACGACGGCGGAGACCGTCGCGCCCACCGGGGCGCTCACCGCGGCACCGCCGCGGCCAGCTCGTCGGCGAAGCCCAGGCGGGCGGCGACGGCCGCGACCATCTCGTCGGCCCACAGGTCGTCGGCGGTCACGATCGGCCGCAGCTGCGCGGCGGGCAGGCCGTCGTCGGCGAAGACGTCGAGGTCACCGCCGGGCCGGCCGGTCTCGTCGGGGTCGGGGGCGCCGCGCTCGTCCACGGCGATCCCGTACCGCTCCACGACCTCGGCGGCGAGCACCCACTCCTGCATCGTGGCGTCGGAGATCAGCGCCCGGACCATCCCGCCGGGGCCGTGCCGCAGCACGACGAAGTACAGCCGCGAGTCGACGACGACCACGAACGGCACCGGCCACTCGCCCGGGTCCCCCAGCGCCCGCTCCAGCACCGGCAGCTCGGCGTCGGCGTCGGCGGCCAGCAGCTCGACCCGCCAGCGGCCGTCCGGGCGGCTCACCCGCACCGCCCAGCTGCCGCCTCCCGCGCCGCTCACCGGCGCCGCAGGAGGGTCAGGCCGTCGGCCAGCGGCAGCAGCACGGTCTCCCAGCGCGGGTCGGCGGCCAGGGCCGCGTTGAGCGCCACCACCGCGTGGTCGTCGTCGGACTCGGGGGCGAGCACCCGGCCACCGCGCAGCGTGTTGTCCAGCAGGACCACCCCGTTCTGCCGCACCCGCGGGTACAGCTCCTCCACGTAGTCCCGGTAGCCGGTCTTGTCGGCGTCGACGAAGGCCAGGTCGAGGACGGGCTCCTCCGGCATCGCGCGCAGGGTGTCCAGGGCGTCGCCCAGCCGCAGCTCGACCCGGTCGGCGACGCCGGCCCGTTCCCAGTACCGCCGGGCGACCGCCGTCCACTCCTCGCTGCGGTCGAGGCAGACCAGCGAGCCGTCGGCGGGCAGCCCGCGGGCGATGCACAGCGCCGAGAAGCCGGTGAACGTGCCGATCTCCAGCGCCCGCCGCACGCCGAGGGCGCGGGTGAGCAGCTGCATGAGCACGCCCTGCTCGACGGCGATCTGGAAGGTGGCCGGCGCCTCGCCGCGCTCGGCCAGGGCCGCGGTCTCGGCGACCAGGTCGGCGACCACCTCGTCGAGCGGCTCGGAGCTCGCGCGGACGTGGTCGGCCAGCTCCGGGGTGAGGAGGAACGACCGCGGCGTCATGCCGGGCGCCGGGGACGGGGAGAGGACGGCATAGCCTCCGATCATGGCCGATCCCGCACCGGACGACGGCGCCCAGGTCGATCCCGCGCTGGCCGCCCGGCTCGCCGCCGACCCGCTCGCGGACCTGCTGGGCATCGTCCTCGAGGAGGTCCGCCCCGGGTACGCCCGCGCGGGCATGACCGTGGGCCCGCGGCTGCTCAACGCCGTCGGCACCGCGCACGGCGGGGCGACGATGGCGCTGCTCGACGTCGTCCACGCCGCGGTGAGCAACAGCCACGGCGTCGTGGCGGTCGCGCAGGACGTGCACACCGAGTTCCTCGCCCCCGGCCGGCCCGGCGAGCGGCTGGTCGCCGAGGGCACCGAGCTGCACCGCAGCCGGCGCACCGCCGTCTACCGGATCGACGCCCGCGGCGAGGACGGCCGGCTGGTCGCGACCGCGCTGGCCCGGGTCTTCCGCACCGAGCGCAGCTGGGCGACGGCGGAGTGAGCCTGCCGGTCCCCACCATGCCGCGCCCGCCGGTCGGCGTCGTCGGCCTCGGCCAGCTCGGCGGGTCGCTGGCCGCCGCGCTGGTGGCGGCCGGTCGCGAGGTCCGCGGGTGGGACGTCGACCCCGCCGCCCGCGAGGCCGCCGCGGCGCGGGGCGTGCGGGTGACCCGGGAGCTGGCCGGCGTCGTCGTCCTGGCCGTCCCGCTGCCGGACACCGCGGCGGCCCTCGACGGTCTCGACGTCGACCCGGCCGCCACCGTCACCGACGTCGGCTCGGTCAAGGAGCCGGTGCTGGCCACGGTGGGCGCCGCGCTGGGCGGGCGGTTCGTCGGCGGGCACCCGATGGCCGGGACCGAGCGCGCCGGGCACGCGGCCACCGACCCGGCGCTGTTCCGCGGCGCCCGCTGGGCGCTGTGCCTGGAGCCGGGCACCGAGCTGCCGCGCTGGCTGCGCGCCGCGGAGGTGGCCCTCGACGCCGGCGCGGAGGTGGTGCCGGTGACCGTCGCCGAGCACGACGCCGCCGTCGCCGCGGTCAGCCACGTGCCGCACCTGCTCGCCGCCGCGCTGGCCGCGGCCGCCGGCGAGGCCGGCCCGCTGGCCCTGGCGCTGGCCGCCGGCAGCTTCCGCGACGGCACCCGGGTGGCCGGCAGCGACCCGGCGTTCGTGACGGCGATGGTCGAGGGCAACGCCGGCCCGACGGCGGCCGCCCTCGACCGGGTGCTGGCCCAGCTCCGGCGGCCGTGGCCGGCGCTGGTGGCCGCCGGGCACGCGGTGCGCGCCACGGACCCCGGCCGGCGCACCGTGCGGGTCCCGCTGGACCGGGCGGCGCTGCTGGCGCTGGGCCGCGCCGGCGGGGCGGTGACCCGGCGGCTGGCCGCCTTCGTCGAGGGCTGGGTCCCGGAAACCTGAGCGGTTGCGCGGAAGGGGCGCAGGGCAGAGTGCGGGCATGGACGACGACGAGATCCGCCACCGCATCGACGCGCTCGCCGACGAGGAGCGCCTGCTCCGGGAGAGCGGGGAGCACACCGCCGAGCAGCGGGCCCGGCTCCGGCAGATCGAGGAGGAGCGCGACCAGCTCTGGGACCTGCGCCGGCAGCGGGACGCCAAGCGGCAGTACGACGAGGACCCCGACTCCGCGGAGGTCCGCCCGAGGTCCGAGGTCGAGGGCTACCTCCAGTAGCGCAGCAGGAGGACCCCCTCGCCCCCCACCGCTCCCAGGCTGGCGGCGGGCCCCTGCGAGGGGGCCTTTCCAGCCGCTGCTAGGCGGAGTCGCAGACCGGCCGGCGGTTGGCCGCGTCGTGGTGACCGGTGCCCAGCAGCGCCAGCTGCCAGAGCAGCCGCGCCCGCGGGTCGGTGAGCTTGCGGCCGGTCACCGACTCGATGCGCCGCAGCCGGTGCATGACCGTGTTGCGGTGGCAGTACAGGAGGTCGGCGGCGCGGGTGGGCGAGCCGTCGGCGTCGAGCAGGGCCGAGAGCGTCTCCAGCAGCACCTCGCGCTCGTCCTCGGGCAGCTCCAGCAGCCGGCCGAGGGTGAGCCCGACGAGCCGCTCGGCGATCTCCGGTGAGTTGGACAGCAGCGCCTCGGGCAGCCGGTCGTCGACCGTGACCACCCGCGTGGTGCCGGCGCGCAGCGTGCGCGCGGCGGTCTCGGCCAGCCGGTAGGCACCGGCCACGGCCGCGGCGCCCTCCACGACGGCCGACACCCCCACCCGCCCGGTGGTCAGCAACCCCAGCCGTCCCAGCAGCTCCGGCAGCCGGCGGGTGCCCAGGGCCACCACGCCCACCTGCGCCTGCCCCCGGGTGCCCCACGCCGAGCGGATGCCGCGCTTGAGCAGGGCCGCCCCGGGGTCGGCCGGCAGGCCCGGCCCGTGCTCACCGGCGGGGGCGACGACGACGGCCAGCCGGCCGGTCAGCGGGACGGCGAGCTGCTCCGACGCCGTCCGGGCGAAGGCCGGGTCGCCGCCGCGGCCGTCGAGCAGGCCGTCGACGAGCCGCTGCCGCCCGGCGGCGTCGAGGCCGGTGCGGCGGCGCTCCTCGGTGCGGTAGGCCGTGGCGACGGCGGTGCACTCGCGGTCGTTGGTGCGCCACAGCGACCCGGCCACCTCCAGCAGCAGGCCGTCGTCGTGGCCGGCGACCTGCCGCGAGGCCGCGACCAGCGACTCCCAGAGCACCTGGCCGCCGAGCCGGTAGCCGCGCAGCACCGCCTCGAGCGGGATCTCCTGGCTGGCGCGCAGCCGGCCGACCTCGGCGGCGGCGGCCGCCCCGGCCTCGCGCTCGGGGACCGACCCCTCCGACAGCAGCGCGCGGACGCCGACGGCGAGGTTCCCCTTGAGGGAGGCGCGCATCGCGGCGGGGTCGGAGCGCAGCGCGTCGCGGTAGGCGGGCTCGGTGCGCAGCAGGATGTCGACCATCCGGTCGGTCATGCCGTCGAGCTCGCCGAGCAGCACCGGCACCAGCTCGGCGAGCCGGTCGGCCACCGCGCGCCGCGTCTCCTGCACGTGACCACCTCCCCTCGGCACCGCCGACAGCACAACACGGGCCGGTCATCACTGTGCGGTCAGCCCATTGTGACGGCCCTCACCAGTCGGCAGGCTGTTCGGGACGGAGCCGTGACTCATTCGTCGCCCCGCGCGCCGCCGGTCGCGGCGACTCCCCGACGCAGAGGAGACGTGGGCCCCTTGGCGCAGCCGCCGGACAGCACGGGCAGCACCACGCCGCACCGCGACCGCTCGCCCGACGCCCGGTTGGAGATGACCGGGATCAGCGTGTCCTTCGGGGGCGTCGCCGCGCTCTCCGACGTGTCGCTGACCGTCGAGCCCGGCCAGGTGCACGGGCTCATCGGGCCCAACGGAGCGGGCAAGACGACCCTGTTCAACGTCGCCTGCGGCCTGGTCCGCCCCGACACCGGCCGGATCGTGTGGCGCGGCGACGAGCTGCGCCGGCTGCGGCCCAGCCAGCTCAGCCGGCTCGGCATCGCCCGCACCCTGCAGGGCGTCGGCCTCTTCCGCGGCCTGACCGTGCTGGAGAACGTCATGGTGGGCGCCCACCGGCACGCCCGGGCCGGGTTCGTCTCCGCGCTGTTCGCCATCCCGACGTCCGACCGCGACGAGGCCCGGCTGCGCGCGCGGGCCCTGGCAGCCCTCGAGGAGCTCGAGGCCACCCCCTACGCCGGCCGCTACCCCGACTCGCTGCCCTACCCGGTGCAGAAGCGGGTCGCACTGGCCCGTGCCCTGGTCAGCGACCCCGACCTGCTGCTGCTCGACGAGCCGGCCAGCGGCCTGTCCGAGGACGAGATGCACGAGCTCGGCGACCTGATCCGCACGCTGTCCGGGCGGATGAGCGTGCTGCTCGTCGAGCACCACATGGACCTCGTCATGCGGGTGTGCGACCGGATCACCGTGCTCGACTCCGGCCAGCAGATCGCCGCCGGCACGCCGGCGGAGGTGCAGGCCGACCCGGCCGTGACCGAGGCCTACCTCGGCGACGAGGTCGACGTCGCGAGCGACGCCGCGGCCCTGACCACGTCCACCGACGGACGGGAGCGCTGACGTGACCCAGCCGAACGGGGCCTCGCTGTCGAAGGGGGCCACCGCCGCGTCCGCCGCCTCCTCCCCTGCCGCCGGGACCGGGGGTGGGGCCCGCGCCGCCGTGCCGGTGCTGGAGGTCGAGGGGCTGTCGGCCGCCTACGGGCCGGTCCGGGCGCTCGACGGCGTCTCGCTGCAGGCCGAGGCCGGCCGGATCACCGCCGTCCTGGGCGCCAACGGCGCGGGCAAGACGACGCTGCTGCGCACCATCAGCGGCCTGGTGCGCCCGACCGCCGGCCGCGTCGTCCTCGGCGGCGAGGACGTCACCCGGGCGCAGGTCGAGGCCATGGTCACCAAGGGCATGTCGCACGTGCCGGAGGGCCGCGGCGTCATCGCCGAGCTGACCGTCGACGAGAACCTGCGCGTGGGGTCGCTGTTCCGCGGCAAGGTCGGCAAGGACGAGTTCGACCGGGTCTACGACTTCTTCCCCCGCCTGGTCGAACGGCGGGACAACCCGGCGCACACGCTCTCCGGCGGTGAGCGGCAGATGCTCGTCATCGGGCGGGCGCTGCTGGCCCAGCCCCGCCTGCTGCTGCTCGACGAGCCGTCGCTGGGCCTGGCGCCGCGGATCGTGGCGCAGATCTTCGCGCTGCTGCGCAACCTCGTCGACTCCGAGGGCCTGTCGGTGCTGCTGGTGGAGCAGAACGCCCGCAGCGCCCTGTCGGTCGCCGACGTGGGGGTCGTGCTCAACCTCGGGCGGGTCGTGGTCACCGACGAGGCGCACCGGCTCGCCGGGGACGAGGAACTCCGCCACGCCTACCTCGGCTTCTGAGCCGGCCGCCCGTCCAGGACACAGCAGGAAGGCGATCCGCTCGTGCAGCAGTTCGTGAACGTCACCCTCACCGGGCTGATCTCGGGGTCGGTCTACGCGGCCTTCGCGCTGGCCCTGGTGCTCATCTGGCGGTCCACCCGCATCGTCAACTTCGCGCAGGGCTCGATGGCCGCGGCGACCAGCTTCATCGCCCTGGCCCTCATCCAGGCCGGGCAGTCCTACTGGCTGGCCCTCGTCGTCGCCCTGGCCAGCGGCTTCGTCATCGGCGCGGTCATCGAGCGGGTCGTCATCCGGCCGGTCGAGGGCGGTCCCGAGCTCAACGCCGTCATCGTCACCCTGGGCCTGTTCGTCGCGATCCAGGCGCTGATCGCGATCGTGTTCGGCTCGTCGTTCGAGTCGTTCCCGGCACCGTTCGGGCTGCGCGGGTTCACCGTCGGCGAGACCACCATCGCCCTGACCCCCAACAGCATCTACGTGCTGGTCGCGGTCGTCCTGACGATGGCCGGCCTGATCGCGCTGTTCCGCTTCACCCGCCTGGGCCTGGCCATGCGCGCCTCGGCCTTCGGGCAGGAGGTGGCACGGCTGCTCGGTGTCCGCGTCGGCCGGATGCTGACCCTCGGCTGGGCGCTGGCCGCCGTCGTCGGCTCGCTGTCGGGCCTGCTCATCGCCGGCGGCGGCCTGGTCTACCCGGCCTACATGGACGCGCTCATCGTGTTCGGCTTCGTCGCCGCCGTGCTCGGCGGCCTCGACTCCCCGGTGGGCGCCGTCGTCGGCGGCCTGACCATCGGGCTCGCGCTGAGCTACGTCAGCGCCTACCTCGACCCCGCACTGGTCAACCTGGCCGCCCTCGTGATCCTCATGGTGGTGCTCCTGGTGCGGCCCGGCGGCCTGTTCGCCAGCAGCACGGCACGGAGGGCGTGAGCCAGATGACCCAGCCGCCGGACACCCCCGTCGTCTCGACCGGGGAGATCTCCTCCGAGGCCCCCGTCGAGGCCACCGCCGCCGCCAACGCGCCGTCGGCCTCCGTCGGCGGGGGACGCTCGTTCCTCCCCGCCAACACGCTGCTGCGCCACCTGCTGGTGCTGGTCGCCTGCGCCGTGGGCGCGGTCGTCCTGCTGGAGATCACCGACCCGTTCACCAACTCCCAGCTGGCCCAGCTCACCTACTACGCGATCGCGGCCGGTGGGCTGACGGTCCTGACCGGCCTCAACGGGCAGATCTCCCTCGGCCACGGCGCGCTCATGGCCGTCGGCGCCTACACCACCGCGCTGATGCTCGACGCCGACGAGCCCCTGCCGCTGCCGGTCGTCCTCCTGGCCGCGGTGGCCCTCGCCACGGTCGTCGGCGCGCTGGTGGGGGTCGCCGCGGCCCGGCTGCACGGCCCCTACCTGGCCGGGGCGACGCTGGCGCTCGCGGTCGGCCTGCCCGGCCTGGCGGTGTACTACGGCGACCTGTTCGGCGGGGAGCAGGGCCTGCGGGTGCGGGCACCGCGGGCACCGGAGAGCTTCGAGAGCTTCATCGACCTGGTGTCGGGCAACCCGCCGAGCGCCACCAAGTGGCTGGCCTACGTCGGCACCATCTGCCTGCTCATCACCTTCTTCCTGCTGGCGAACCTGGTGCGCAGCCGCATCGGCCGCACGTGGCGCGCGGTCCGCGACCAGGAGGTGGCCGCGGAGCTGGCCGGCATCAACCTGGGCGCCTGGCGGGTGCTGGCCTTCGTCGTGAGCGCCGCCTGCGCGGGTCTGGCCGGCGGGGTGCTGGCCCTGGTGGTCCGGCTGGCCGCGCCCAGCGGCTTCACGCTGGTGCTGTCGCTGGCGCTGCTGACCGCCATCGTCATCGGCGGCCTGGGCAGCCTGCTCGGCGTCCTGCTCGGCTCGGCGCTGCTGGTGTTCCTGCCGCCGTTCGTCACCGACCTCGGCGCCGACCTCGGGCTCAACAGCACCGAGGCCGCCCAGCTCGCCCCGTTCGTGTACGGGCTGGTGCTCGTCGTGGTGATGATCTTCGCCCCGGCCGGGGTGGTCGGGACCATCCGGATGCGGTGGCTGACCGCCCGGGCGCGCCGGGCGGCGCGCGGCGCCGGCAGCTGAGCGGCGGCCGCCGCGCCGCGGGCCGACGCCGGCCCTCCCCCACAGACCCCCGGCCGAACGCGTCCGGGACCGGAAGAAGGAGAACCGTTGACCAGATCCTCCCGGCGACTCACCCGGCTCCTGGCCGCGGCCACCGTCGCCACGACGCTGGCTGCCTGCGGCGGCGGAGACGACGGCGGCGGTGGCGGGGGCGGTGGCGGCGAGAACGAGGCCTCCGACATCGGCATCACCGAGGACACGATCAAGCTCGGGGCGCACTACCCGCTCACCGGCGTGGCGGCCCCCGGCTACAGCGAGATCCCGACCGGTGTGCAGGCCTACTTCGACCACGTCAACGCCAACGGCGGCGTCTACGACCGGCAGATCGAGTACGTCTACCGCGACGACGCCTACAACCCCACGAACACCAGCGCGGTGGTCAACCAGCTGGTGCTCGAGGACGAGGTCTTCGCGGTCGTCGGTGGCCTCGGGACGCCGACGCACTCCGCCGTCCTGGAGTTCCTCAACAGCGAGCGCGTGCCCGACCTGTTCGTCTCCTCGGGCTCGCGGCTGTGGGGCGAGACCCCGGAGGACTACCCGTACACCTTCGGCTGGCAGACCGACTACGTCAGCGAGGGCAAGATCCTCGGGCAGTACATCGCCGAGAACCTCCCCGACGCCAAGGTCGGCCTGTTCCTCCAGGACGACGACCTCGGTGCCGACGGCGAGAGCGGCCTGCGGGAGTACATCGACGACCAGATCGTCGAGGTGCAGAGCTACGTCCCGGGCAACACCGACGTGGGTCCGCAGATCGCCGCGCTGCAGGCCGCCGGGGCCGACGTCGTCGTCGGGTTCAACGTGCCCAGCTACACGGCGCTCTCGCAGCTGGTCTCGCTGCGCCTGGGCTACCAGCCGCAGTGGTTCTACTCGAACGTGGGCTCGGACCCGACGCTGGTCGGCAGCCTGCTGGCCAACTTCTCCCAGGGGCAGGTGACCGACGCCACGCTGCTCGACGGCGCGATCACCACCGAGTACTTCCCGGGCACCGACTCGCCCGACGACCCGTGGGTGCAGATGTTCCAGCAGATCTGGGACGAGCAGGGGCAGGAGGGCGAGCTGACCACCTTCCGCCTGTACGGCATGGCGCAGGCCTACACGACCGTGCAGGCGCTGCAGGCGGCCGGGCAGAACCCCACGCGGGACGACCTGGTCGCGGCGATCGAGGAGGTCGGCGCCGACTGGGAGGGTCCGCTGTTCGCCCCGTTCCGGTACTCCGAGGACAGCCACATGGGCACCAGCGGCATGCGCGTCGTCCAGGTGGCCGGCGCGGCTGTCGAGGAGCTGACGCCGGTCCTCACCACCGACCTCGGTGACGCCGAGATCGAGGAGGACGACAGCGAGGCCGCCACTCCCCCGGAGAACGGCATCCCCGAGGAGGAAGCCGCGAACTAGTCGAAGGGCCCCCTTCCCGGGGGCCGTTCCAGCACCTCACCGACGGGCCGTCGGTCTCCTCCGGGGACCGGCGGCCCGTCGGCGTTCCGGTCACCCGTGCGAGGAGACACTCAGCTGTCGAAGTGTCGGCCGGTGATCTCCGGGTACGAGCGCCCCGGCAGGGCACGGGCGGAAGGACGGGAGCGTCGATGGTGCAGGCGGCACGGACGATCCGGCGGGCGGTGGTGACCGGCGGCGCCGGGTTCCTCGGCTCCCACCTCTGCGAGCACCTCCTCGACCGCGGCGTCGAGGTGGTGTGCCTGGACAACTTCCTCACCGGCTCGCCGGAGAACGTCGTCCACCTGCTCGAGCACCCCGGGTTCCGGCTGGTGCGCTGCGACGTCACCGACTTCGTGCACGTGCCCGGCCCGGTCGACCTCGTCCTGCACTTCGCCTCGCCGGCCAGCCCGCTGGACTACCTGCGCATGCCGATCGAGACGCTCAAGGTCGGCAGCGTCGGCACGCTGCACACCCTGGGCCTGGCGCACGAGAAGGGCGCCCGGTACGTGCTGGCCTCGACGTCGGAGGTCTACGGCGACCCGCTGGTGCACCCGCAGCCGGAGGAGTACTGGGGCAACGTCAACCCGGTCGGTCCGCGCGGCGTCTACGACGAGGCCAAGCGGTTCAGCGAGGCCATGACGACCGCGTACCGGACGTCGAAGGGCACCGACACCGGCATCGTGCGCATCTTCAACACCTACGGCCCGCGGATGCGCGCCGACGACGGCCGGGCCATCCCCGCCTTCGTCGGCCAGGCGCTGGCCGGCCGGCCGCTCACCGTCGCCGGCGACGGCTCGCAGACCCGCTCGATCTGCTACGTCGACGACACGGTGCGCGGCATCCTCGCGCTGGCGTTCTCCGACCAGCCCGGCCCGGTCAACATCGGCAACCCCGACGAGCTGTCGATGCTCCGGCTCGCCGAGTGGGTCATCGAGCTCACCGGCTCGTCCTCGGGCATCGAGTACATCGACCTGCCCGTCGACGACCCGAAGGTCCGCCGTCCCGACACCCGCCGCGCCGAGGAGCTGCTCGGGTGGCGTCCCCGCGTCGCCTCGGAGGAGGGGCTGAGCCGCACCGTGGCGTGGTTCGCCGAGCGGCAGCGGACGCTCGCGCTGCAGGCCGGCTGACCGGCTCCCCCGGGGCCGCGGGAGCCTCCTCGACCGGCCCGCTCCCACTGTGGCCGACTTCGCATCTACATTGGTGACCGGCGGTCGTAGAGCACGCCGAGGAACCGGACACTGACGGAGAGCGAGCAATGGGCCGCCACGCCGACACGAGCACCGTGCGCCGCAGCCAGCGTCCCGCACCCGTCGCCCTGCTGGCCGGCCTCGTGGTCGTCGCGCTGGTGGCCGGCGGGCTGGTCTGGTGGCTGGCCTCCGGGTCGGGCGGGGACGACGGGTGCGAGGACACCCGCACCGTCCGGGTCACGGTCGCACCCGAGATGGGCGGCGTCGCGCAGGACCTCCTCGCCGAGCCGCAGGACCTCGGCGGCGGGAGCTGCGCCGTCGGCGAGGTGAGCGCCCAGGAGCCGCTGCAGACCGTCGGCGACCTCTCCGCCCTCGAGGACGGCGCGCTGCCGCAGGTCTGGGTGCCCGACAGCTCGCTGTGGACCGTCCGCGCCGGCGAGGTCGAGTTCGACGCCTCGGGGTCGATGGCGCGCTCCCCCGTCGTCCTCGGCACCAGCCAGGCCGCCGCCGACCAGCTCGGCTGGACCCAGACGCCGCCGGACTGGCGCGCGGCGCTGAGCGGCCAGCGCCCGATCGCGGTGCCCGACCTGGCCGCCAGCGCCGAGGGCGTCGCCGCGCTCGCCGCCGTGCAGACCTCGCTCGGCGGGGGCGAGCAGGCCGACAACGCCGTCGTCCAGGCCGTCCTGGCCGCCCGCCGGGGCCCGGCGGTCGACCCGGCCGACGCGCTCACCGCCGCCGCGGAGAACGACGTCGAGGCCGCGCTGGTGCCGGTCAGCGAGCAGGAGGTCATCACGGTCAACCGGGCGACCCCGGACTCCTCGCTCGTCGCCGTCTACCCGGCCGAGGGCTCGCCGCAGCTGGACTACCCGGTGCTGCGGGTGGGCCCCACCGCCGACGAGGACCGAGCCGCCGTCGACGCCGTCGTCCGGACGCTGACCTCCGCCGGTGCGCGCACCGCCGTGCTGGCGGCCGGGTTCCGCGACGCCGAGGGCACCCCGCCGACCGACCCCGGCCCGGGCGTGCGGGAGGAGGCGCCCCCGGTGCTCGACGTCGACCCCGAGGGGGTGCAGACCCTGCTCGGCGAGCTCAGCCGGCTGGCCGCGCCCTCCCGGCTGCTCACCGTCATCGACGTGTCGGCGTCGATGGAGGCCCCCGCCGGGGACGGCACCCGCGCCACCCTCGCCCGCGACGCGGCCAAGAGCGCGCTGACGCTCATCCCCGGGACGTCGTCGATCGGGCTGTGGGTGTTCGCCTACCAGCTGCAGGGCGAGCAGGACTGGACGGAGCTCGCGCCCATCCGCACGCTCTCCGACGAGGTCGACGGCACCACCCAGCGCGACCTGCTCGACGACGAGCTCGACACCGTCCCCGACCGGCTCGCCCCCGGGGGCACCGGCCTGTACGACACGACGCTGGGCGCCTTCCGCGCCGCGCAGGAGCAGTACGACCCCGAGGCCGTCAGCAGCGTCGTGATCGTCACCGACGGCACCAACGAAGACTCCTCGGGCATCGACCTCGACACCCTGCTGCAGACGCTGGAGGCCGAGGCCGATCCGCAGCGGCCGGTCAAGGTCATCGGCGTGGCGCTCGGCCCGGACGCCGACATCGAGGCCCTGCAGCAGATCGCCTCGGCCACCGGCGGCGCGGCCTACTCCGCCGTCGACCCCAACGACCTGCAGGACGTGCTGTTCGACGCGCTGCGGCAGCGGTAGCACCGCGGTCGCCCGGACCGCCCGGCGGTCAGCGCAGCAGGGCGAGCACGCGGGCCGGGGTCTGGTCGGCCTGCGCCAGCACGGCGTTCCCCGCCTGCGCCAGGACCTGGCTGCGGGTCAGGGCGGTGACCTCGGCGGCCACGTCGAGGTCGCGGATCCGGGACTCGGCGGCCGTCGTGCCCTCGATGGCCGCGCCGAGCACGCCGATGCGGGACGAGAGGCGGTTGTCGATCGCGCCGAGGTGGGCGCGGAGGTCCGACACCCGGGCGATGGCGCCGTCGATGGCCCGGAGCGTGCCGGCGGTGCCCGCGTCCCCGGTGTAGTACGGGGTCAGCGCCGCGGCGTCGGCCGCCGTGGAGGCCGGGCCCGGGGTCTCCCCGGTGAACAGCAGGCCGGTGGCGGTGGCGACGAACGGGGTCGACCCGGTGCCGAGAGCCGCCACGGCGCCGGCGTTGAGCCGGTCGAGGCGCTCCTGCGCCGTCCCGGCGCCGGTGTAGTCCACCGACCCCAGGTCGAAGGTCCGCCCGCCGTAGCGCACCGTGCCGGCGAGGGCGTCGAAGCTCTCCGCGTGGGCGTCCGCCGAGACGTGGTCGCCGGCCAGGAGCAGTCGTCCGGGTGCGGCGGTGGCCCGGGCGGCGGGGACGGCGGCATCGACCGTGGCGGGGACGGGCCCGGTGTAGCGCGGGGTCAGCCCGGCGGCGTCGGCCGGCAGCGAGGCCGGACCCGGGGTGGCGCCGGTGAGCACCAGTCCGGTGGCGGTCGGGGTGAGCGGACCGACGCCGAGGGTGGCCGCCACCGCGGCGTCGAGCCGGTCGAGGTGGTCCCGCGCGGTCACCGCCCCCGTGCGGTCGACCGACGCGAGGTCGAGCACCCGCCCGTCGTACTCCACGGTCCCGGTCAGCGCGGCGAGGGCGGCGGCCGAGGTGGGGTCGACCGCGAGGGTCAGCCGCCCCGGCGCGGGCGTGCTCGGCTCGACGGCGACCGCCGGGGTGAGCGTGTGCGGGAGACCCAGGCCGCCGGTCACGTCGACCCGGGACAGCCCCAGGCCGGCGGCGCTCACCGCCCGGCCGGAGACGGCGATGACGACGCGGAGGGTGTCACCGGCGTCGGCGCCGACCTGCGGCAGCCGGTCGTACGTGCCGTCCAGGAGCCGGATGCCGTGGGAGGTGGTGGTGTCCGCGACGTCGTCGATCTCGCGGCGCAGCTGGTCGAACTCGGTGCGGACGGCACCGGCCGCCGCCGCGTCGAGGGCACCGGCGTTGCCGGCCTGCACGGCCAGGTCGCGCATCCGCCGCAGGATCGCCTGCACCCCGTCGAGGGCGCCGTCGGCGGTGCGGACGACGCCGATGCCGTCCTGGGCGTTGCGGACCGCCACGGTCGCGCCGCGGGTGCGGGCGCGCAGGCCCTCGGAGACGGCCAGCCCCGCCGCGTCGTCGGCGGCGCCGGTGATCCGCAGTCCCGAGGACAGCCGCCGCAGCGACGCCGTCACCGACCGGTCCGTCCGCTCCAAGGCGGTGTGGGCGCGGACTGCCGCCACGTTCGTGGCGATCCTCATCCCCGCGCCTCCGTCGTGTCCGCGGCCCCGCTGCGCCCGTGCCGCAGGGACCACCCGTCACTTCGGCACCACCCGGGCAGCCCTTGACCCGAGAACGGATCGTCCGGAAACACCCCCCGTCAGGGGGATCCCGTCGTCCCTCGGGTGCAGGCGGCAGCAGCGGACGCCGACGTCCGGCACGGGCCCGCACCGGGCCGTCGAGCCGCCGAGGGAACGGGGACACGCATGCACACGGGGTCAGGACGCAGCCCGCACACCAGGTCCGGGCCGGCCTCCCGGGGGAAGCGGGCGATCTGCGCGGTGCTCGGCGTCGCGCTGGGCTTCGGCGGAGCGGCGGCGATCGACACCGCGCTGGCCGGGCCGACGTTCGCGGAGGCGAGCGACTTCGGACCGGCCGGCGACGGGCGCACCCGGCTCGTCGTGACGGTGCCCGGCGGCGTCACCGCCGAGGACCTCACCACGCTGCAGGCCGTGCCGGGGGTGGACTCCGCGCAGGCCGTCTTCGACGGGTCGGCGCTGGTCGCCGGCTTCGGCACCACCGCCGACCAGCTCCGCGCGGCGCTGCCCGGCGCGCAGGTGGAGCCCTCACCGACCGGTGAGGTGTTCGGTGAGGCCATCACCGACCCGTACGCGGTGCAGTACGGCTGGAACCTGGACAACACCGGCAGCAACTCCTACGGCCAGCCCGGCACCGCCGACGCCGACGTCGACGCCGACCTCGGCTGGCGGGCCGGCACCGGTCGTGGCGTCACCGTCGCCGTGGTCGACAGCGGTGTCATGACCGACCACCCCGACCTCGCCGGTGCCCTCTGGCGCAACACCGACGAGATCTGCGGCAGCCCCGTCGACAACGACGGCAACGGCTACCCCGGCGACTGTGGTGGCTGGAACTTCTACGGCAACAACGCCGACCACGTGAACGCCGCGGGCAACAGCCACGGCACCTCCGTGGCCGGCGTGGCCGGCGCGCGTGCCGGCAACGGCGTCGGCACCGCCGGGGTCGCCCCGGACGTGACGATCATGCCGTTGGTCATCGGCACCGGCAGCGGGGTCGACATGATCGCCGGCGCCCAGGCGATCCGCTACGCCGCCGACAACGGTGCCGACGTCGTCAACGCCTCGTGGGGCGGCCTCGGCGCCGCGCAGATCCTCACCGACGCCATCGACTACGCCGCGAGCAAGGGCGTGGTCGTGGTCGCCGCGGCCGGCAACGACGCCCTCGACCGGGACACCTCGCTGTACTACCCGGCCAGCCTCAACCGCCCGAACATGGTCACCGTCGGCAACAGCAACGCCTCCGACGGCGTCACCGAGTCCTCCGCCTACGGCGCGAGGACCGTCGACCTGTTCGCGCCGGGCAAGTACGTGTTCACCACCTGGAACGACGGCGACCACCGGTTCGTCTCCGGCACCTCCATCGCCGCGCCCCAGGTGGCGGCCGCGTTCGCGCTCTACCGGGCGCAGGACCGCGCCGCGGCCCCCGACCAGCTGGTGCAGCGGTTGCTGGCCGACGTGGACCCGGTGGCCGCGTTCGCCGGGAAGTCGGTCACCGGCGGCCGGCTGTCGCTGACCCAGCTCGGCCAGACCGCCGCCGGGGTGTCCTACACCTTCACCGGGATGACCGTCGACCCCGGCACGGTCGCCCCGACCGTCGTGACCAGCGGCAGCGCCCCGGGTGGGCAGTACGCCGTCCGCCTGCGCCTGGGCATGGAGCACCAGGGCCAGGTGTACGCCCTCAGCCAGCAGCAGGTCACCGTCGGCGGGGTCACCGCGACCACCGACGACACCGGCGCGGTCACCTTCGACCTGGGCAGCCGTCCCGGCCCGTCGGCGACGGTCACCCCGAGCCTCGAGCTGGGCCAGGGCCGGTACGTGCTCACCGCGCAGCTGGTCCGCGACGGGGCCGACGTGGGGCTGGCCTCCGCCGCGCCGCTGCTGGTCGGCGTGGCCTACCAGGCGCCGGCCACCGGCCCCCGGCCCGGCCCCCCGGCGCCGTCGCCGGCGCCCGGTGGCGGCACCCCGGCCCCGGCCGGCTCGACGCCGCCGTCGACCACCCAGCCGGGCACGAGCACCCCGAGCACGCCGAGCACGCCGAGCACGCCGGCACCGGGCGGCTCGACCCCGCCGTCGACCACCCAGCCGGGCACCAGCACGCCGGGCGGCACCCCGGCACCCGGTGGTGGCCAGCCCGGCACCCCGGCGCCCGGGGGCTCGACCCCGCCGTCGACCACGCAGCCCGGCACCAGCACGCCGAGCACGCCGAGCACGCCGGCGCCCGGCGGCTCGACCCCGTCGACCGGCAGCCCGGCGCCCGGCGGTGGCACTCCCGCCCCGGGCGGCAGCCAGCCCGGCACCCCGGCGCCCGGCGGCAGCACGCCGACGACCGGTGCGCCGGCGCCCGGCGGGTCGACCCCGGCGCCCGGCGGCAGCACGCCGGGGCCGGGTGGGCAGCAGACCTACCCGGGCGTGGGGCCGTTCGGCCTGACGTCGATCAACCCGACCCGGGTGGGCACCGCCGGTGGCACGAGCGTGACCATCACCGGTACGGCGGTCCCGGCCGGGGCGCGGGTCCGCGTCGGGTCCACCGCGCAGGCCACGGTGACCGCGGTGTCGGCCACCAGCGTCACCTTCACCACGCCCGCCCGCGCGGCCGGCACCTACGACGTGTACGTGTTCGCCCCCGACGGCACCTCCTCGGTGCTGGCCGGCGGCCTCACCTACCTCGACGGCACGGGCGGCGTCTCGCCGACCCCGACCCCGAGCCCGGCACCCGGCACGCCGCAGCCCGGCACCCAGCAGCCGGGCGCCGGCGGTGGCACGCGACCCACGGGCGGCGGTCCGCTCACGGGACCGCGGGGTGAGCGGCTGGTGCCCTCGGCGCTCTTCACCACGCTGGGCACCTCGATCTGGCGCCTGGACTGCTCCCGGTCCTGCTCGGGACTGGCCGTCTAGCGCGGAACGGTGAGCGGCCCCGTCGTGCACGGCACGGCGGGGCCGCTCCCGTCGGGTCGGAGCAGCCCGGCCAGGGCCGCGGTCACCTCGTCGACGGTGATCCGCGCCAGCGCCGGGTCGAGCTCGGTGCCCCAGGGGTCGCCGGTGCCGTCTCCGTGCCAGAGCACCACGTGCTGCGGCCGCGGTGGCGGACCCCACAGCGCCGGGGACACCGGCCCGAACAGCACGACCGAGGGACGGCGGTAGGCCGTCGCCAGGTGCGCCACGCCGGTGTCGCCGCTGACCACCACCCGGGCCGCGGCGACGGTGGCGGCGAGCTCGAGGGTCGACGTCGTCCCGGCGAGCACGGCGTCGTCGGGCAGTCCCGCGCCGCGGGCGACCGCCTGCGCGAGGTCGCGCTCGGCCGGGCCGCCGGTGACGCGGACGTCGTGCCCGGCGTCGGCCAGCCACCGCGCGACGGCGGCGAACCGTTCCGCCGGCCACCGCCGGCCGGGGAAGGCGGCGCCCGGGTGGAGCAGCGCCGCCCCGGTGACCGACGGGGGCACGGCGGGGACGGCGAGGTCGAGCGCGTCGGGGTCGGCGGGCACGCCCAGGCCCTCGGACACCAGCCGGCACCAGCGGGCGACCTCGTGCTCGTCGGGGTACCACGCCGGGCCGGGATAACCGGGGCTGGCGAAGGTGAGCAGCCGCCGCGGGTGCAGGTCGGCGACGACGACGTGCGACGCCGGTCCCCTGCCGTGCAGGTCGACGGCGAGGTCGGGCCGCGGCCTGGACCAGTCCAGCGGCTCGAGCTCGCGGGCGGGCAGCACCTCGTCCACGGCGTCGACGAGCCCGGCGAGCGGGGCCAGCGCGGTCGTCGTCGCCAGGACCAGCCGGTGGTCGGGCGCCGCGGCGCGGACCGCGCGGATCGCCGGGACGCCGGTGAGCAGGTCACCGAGCCCCAGCGGCCGCAGCACGACCGCCACCGGCCGCCCGTCCCGGGGGGGGGGGGGCGGGGGGGGGGGGGGGGGGGGGGGGGGGGGGGGGGGGGGGGGGGGGGGGGGGGGGGGGGGGGGGGGGGGGGGGGGGGGGGGGGGG
>NZ_JBJGYP010000051.1:0-19151 GCF_054050055.1 Geodermatophilus sp. SYSU D00814 | reverse complement strand
TTACGGCGGTCATGGCGAGAGGGAAACGCCCGGTCCCATTCCGAACCCGGAAGCTAAGCCTCTCAGCGCCGATGGTACTGCCCTGGAGACGGGGTGGGAGAGTAGGACACCGCCGGACAACCATTCAGCAGGGCCCCGCACCGGACACCGGCGCGGGGCCCTGCCGCATTTTCCGGGACGTGGTGCGCCTCTCGGAGCTGCCTCCTCGTGGTCCGGTTGCGCAGCGGGTCGGGACACCCGCCCGTCCGGCCGCGACCGCGGCGGGTACACCGGACCGGCCCGGCTCTCGTCAGGGGAGGATCACGATTCCCACTGGGGCCATGACGGCTGTCCGGGGGCGTCGAGCGCCGATACGGTTCCCCCGTGGACGACGCCGTCGAGCCGTTCGCCGTCGACGTGCCGGCCGAGGAGGTCGACGACCTGCGGCGCCGGCTGCGGGCCACCCGCTGGCCCGAGCAGGAGACGGTCGGCGACTGGTCGCAGGGCGTCCCGCTGGAGTGGCTGCGCGAGGTCTGCCGTTACTGGGCCGAGGACCACGACTGGCCGGCCCGGCAGGCGCTGCTCAACGCCCACCCGCAGGTGCGGACGGTGGTGGACGGTCTGCCGGTGCACCTGCTGCACGTCCGCTCGCCGCACCCTGACGCGCTGCCCCTCGTCCTCACCCACGGCTGGCCCGGGTCGGTCGTGGAGTTCCTCGACGTCGTCGGCCCGCTCACCGAGCCCGAGGACCCGCAGGACGCCTTCTCCCTCGTCGTGCCGTCGCTGCCGGGGTTCGGCTGGAGCGGCAGGCCGGACGCCCCCGGCTGGGGGCCGGCACGCACCGCCGACGCCTGGGCGGAGGTGATGCGCCGGCTCGGCTACGAGCGCTTCGGTGCCCAGGGCGGGGACATCGGCTCGTTCGTCTCGGCCAACCTCGGCGCCCGCCACCCCGACCGGGTGGTCGGGGTGCACCTGAACATGGTGGTGACCGGCCCGCCGGAGGGGCAGACCGAGTTCAGCGAGCGCGAGCGGCGGGCGCTGGAACGCGAGCGTGCCTTCCGTGCCGAGGCGGCGGCCTACAGCCAGCAGCAGCGCACCCGGCCGCAGACCCTCGGCTACGGCCTCACCGACTCCCCCGCCGGGCAGGCCGCGTGGATCCTCGAGAAGTTCGCCGCCTGGACCGACGGCGACCCGGTGGCGTCCATCGGGCTCGACCGGCTGCTCGACGACGTCTCGGTGTACTGGTTCACCGCGACCGCGACGTCGTCGGCGCGGATGTACTGGGAGATGGCCCGGGCTCCGGGTGAGCGGGCGCCGCGGGTGGACGTGCCCACGGGTGTCTCGCTGTTCCGGCACGAGATCTTCCAGCCGCCCCGCGAGTGGGTGCAGCGGCAGCTGACCGACCTGCGGGCCTGGCGCGAGCACGACAGCGGCGGGCACTTCGCGGCGCTGGAGCGGCCCGACGCCCTGGTCGCCGACGTCCGCGAGTTCTTCCGGCCGCTCCGGTAACCGACGCGACACATCCGGCGGTTAGCGTCCGGACACCCCACCCCCGGAGGCCCCCGCGTGCACCTCACCCCGCACGAGCAGGAACGGCTGCTGCTGTCCTACGCCGCCGAGCTGGCCCGGCGGCGGCGCGCGCGGGGACTGCGGCTGAACCTGCCGGAGGCGACGGCGGTCGTCACCGACCACGTCCTCGAGGGAGCGCGGGACGGCGTCCTGGTCACGGAGCTGATGCAGTCCGGCCGCACGGTCCTCACCCGCGACGACGTGATGGACGGGGTCCCCGAGCTGCTGGCGGAGGTGCAGGTGGAGGCGACCTTCCCGGACGGGACCAAGCTGGTGACCGTCCACCAACCGATCCCGTGAGCGTGGTCCCCGGCGAGGTGATCCCGGCCGAAGGCGTGATCGAGACCCTCGAGGGCGCGCCGCGCGTCGAGGTCGAGGTGACCAACACCGGCGACCGCCCGGTGCAGGTCGGGTCGCACTTCCACTTCGCGCAGGCGAACCGGGCGCTGGCGTTCGACCGCGACGCCGCGCACGGGCTCCGGCTCGACGTGGCCGCGGGCACCGCCGTCCGGTTCGAGCCGGGCATCACCCGCACCGTGACGCTGGTGCCGCTGGCCGGCGCCCGCGTCGTCCCGGGACTCACCGCCGAAGGAGACCTCTCCTAGTGGTCCGGCTGTCCCGCGAGCGCTACGCCCAGCTGTACGGGCCCACCACCGGCGACCGCATCCGGCTGGCCGACACCGACCTGATCGTCGAGGTCGAGGAGGACCGCTGCGGCGGTCCCGGCCGGGCCGGCGAGGAGGCGGTGTTCGGCGGCGGCAAGGTCATCCGCGAGTCGATGGGCCAGGGCCGCGCCACCCGCGCCGAGGGCGCGCCCGACCTGGTGGTCACCGGCGCCGTCGTCCTGGACCACTGGGGCGTGGTCAAGGCCGACGTCGGCGTCCGCGACGGGCGGATCGTGGCGCTGGGCAAGGCCGGCAACCCCGACACGATGGACGGCGTCCACCCCGACCTGGTCATCGGGCCCGGCACCGAGGTGCTGGCCGGCAACGGGCGGATCCTCACCGCCGGCGGCGTCGACTGCCACGTGCACCTCATCTGCCCGCAGATCGTGCCGACGGCGCTGGGCTCGGGTGTCACCACGCTGATCGGCGGCGGCACCGGCCCGGCGGAGGGGTCCAAGGCCACCACCATCACGCCGGGCGACTGGTACCTGGCGCGGATGCTCGAGGCGATGGACCCCTGGCCGGTCAACGTCGCGCTGCTGGGCAAGGGCAACACGGTCTCGCAGGAGTCGATGGAGGAGCAGCTCCGCGGCGGGGCCAGCGGGTTCAAGCTGCACGAGGACTGGGGCTCGACACCCGCGGCGATCGACGCCTGCCTGACCGTGGCCGGGCGGCACGGCGTCCCGGTGGCGCTGCACTCGGACACCCTCAACGAGGCCGGGTTCGTCGAGGACACGCTCGCGGCGATCGCCGGCCGGTCGATCCACGCGTACCACACCGAGGGTGCCGGGGGCGGTCACGCGCCCGACATCATCACCGTCGCCGGGCACCCGAACGTGCTCCCCAGCAGCACCAACCCGACCCGGCCGCACACGGTGAACACCCTCGACGAGCACCTCGACATGCTCGTGGTCTGCCACCACCTCGACTCCTCCGTGCCGGAGGACCTGGCCTTCGCCGAGAGCCGGATCCGGCCGACGACGATCGCCGCCGAGGACCTGCTGCACGACCTGGGCGCCATCTCGATGATCGGCTCCGACGCGCAGGCGATGGGCCGCGTGGGCGAGGTGGTCCTGCGCACCTGGCAGACGGCGCACGTGATGAAGCGCCGGCGCGGGTCGCTGGCCGGCGACGGCGCCGCGGACAACGCCCGCGCCCGCCGGTACGTCGCGAAGTACACGATCTGCCCGGCGGTGGCCCACGGCATCGACGGCGAGGTCGGGTCGGTGGAGCCGGGCAAGCTCGCCGACCTGGTGCTCTGGGACCCGCGGTTCTTCGGCGTCCGCCCGCACGCCGTCCTCAAGGGCGGGGTGATCGCCTGGGCGCAGATGGGCGACGCCAACGCCTCCATCCCGACCCCGCAGCCGCAGCTGCCCCGGCCGATGTTCGGCGCCTACGGGCGGGTGCCGGCGCGGACGTCGCTGCACTTCGTGGCACCCGCGGCGCTCGATGCGGGGCTCGGTGACCGGCTGGCGGTCGACCGCCGGCTGGCCGCGGTCACCGACACCACCCGGCTGACCAAGGCCGACATGCCGGAGAACACCGCGCTGCCGGACATCCGCGTCGACCCCGACACCTTCACCGTGACCGTGGACGGCGAGGTGTGGGAGCCCGAGCCGGTGCGCGAGCTGCCGATGGCCCAGCGGTACTTCCTCTTCTGATGACCGCGGCGCTGCTCACGCTGGCCGACTCGCGGCTGCCCGCGGGCGGGCACACGCACTCCGGCGGGGTGGAGCAGGCCGTGACGGCCGGGCTGGTGCACGACCCGGGCTCGCTCGCCGCCTTCCTGCTGCGCCGGCTGGCGACGGCGGGTGCCGTCGCGGCGGGTCTCGCGGCCGCGGCGACGACACTGTCGTCCTCCGGACGACACCTCGGCCAGGTGCCGTCCCCCATGGCGCTGAGCCCTGCCAGCCCCTCGTCGGAGGAGCCTCCGGCCCCGTCCTCGTCGGAGCTCGTCGCTGCGCTCCTGGAACTCGACGCGGAGGCCGACGCGCGGACGCCGTCGCCGGCGCTGCGGGCGGCGTCCCGGCAGCAGGGCCGCGGGCTGGTGCGGGTGGGCCGCCGCGCGTGGCCGTCGCCGGCCTGGGACGCGCTGCCCGCCGCGCCGCACCACCCGGTGGCGCTCGGCGTGGCCGCGGCCGCGGGCGGGCTGACCGCCCGCGACGCCGCCGCGGCCGCCGCGTACCTGTCGGTCAGCGGCCCGGCGACCGCGGCCCAGCGGCTGCTCGCCATGGACCCGCTCACCGTCGCCGCCGTCACCGCTCGGCTGGCGCCCCGGATCGACGCCGTCACCGACGCGGCGATCCGGGAGGGGCTCCCCGCTGCCACCGACCCGCTCCTCGACCTGCTGGCCGAGGTGCACGCCACGAGAGGGGACCGCTTCTTTGCCTCCTGACCACGACCTCCAGGACTACGTCGACGCGGAGGTCCCGCACCGGCACGGCGGGCCCCTGCGCGTCGGGCTCGGCGGGCCGGTCGGCTCCGGCAAGACCGCCCTGGCCGCCGCGCTGTGCCGCACGCTGGGCGCCGAGTACGACCTCGCCGTCGTCACCAACGACATCTACACGACCGAGGACGCCGACTTCCTGCGCCGCCACGCCGTCCTCCCCGACGACCGGATCGAGGCGGTGCAGACCGGCTGCTGCCCGCACACCGCGATCCGCGACGACATCACCGCCAACCTCGACGCCGTCGAGCTGCTCGAGGCCCGCCACCCCGGGCTGGAGCTGGTGCTCGTCGAGTCCGGCGGGGACAACCTGACGGCGAGCTTCAGCTACGGGCTGGTCGACGTGCAGGTGTTCGTCGTCGACGTCGCCGGCGGGGACAAGGTGCCGCGCAAGGGCGGCCCCGGGGTGACCGCGAGCGACCTGCTGGTGGTGAACAAGACCGACCTCGCGCCGCTGGTCGGCGCCGACCTGGACGTCATGCGACGGGACTCGGCCGTGGTCCGCGGGGACAGACCGACGATGCTCGTCTCGCTGCGGGAGGACCCGACGGCGGGGCCCGTGGCCGACTGGGTGCGCGAGCAGGTGCGGGCCCGCCGACTGCAGCGGGCGTGAGGACGCGGGTCGAGGTCGTCGCGCGGCGCGGGCCCGGCGGGCGCACGGTGCTGCCGGTGGTCCGCGCGAGCGGGCAGCTCGCGGTGCGCCGGACCGGGCCGGTGTCGGTGCACCTGGTGGCGGTGGCGTTCGGCCCGCTCGGCGGCGACGACGCGGAGGTCCGGCTGGTGGTCGAGGAGGGCGCCGTGCTGGTGGTGCGCTCGGTGGCCGCCGCCGTCGCGCTGCCCGCGCGCGAGGCCCACCGGCCCTCGGTGCAGCGCGTCGTCGCCGAGGTGGCCGGGGAGCTGGACCTGCGGCCGGAGGCGACCGTGGTCGCCGTCCGGGCGCACCACCGGGCGGAGCTAGCGGCGGAGCTGGCGGCAGGCGCCCGGCTCACCGCCACCGAGCAGGTGCGGCTCGGCCGCGCCGGCGAGGAGCCCGGCCGCTGGACCGGCACCACGCGGGTCGCCGTCGACGGGCGGCCGCTGCTGCACACCACGGTCGGCCTGGGGCCGGGCGCGCCGGCCTGGCTGCCGCCGGTCGCGCCGTGCGCCTACGCGTCCACCGTGCACGTCGGGCAGGCTGCCGGGGTGTTGACCGCCGACGCCGCCGTCCGCCTGCCGCTGGAGAACGGCTGGGTGGCCACCGCCTGGGGGACGGAACTGCACCGGGTGGTCCGGGCGATCGGGGAGGTCGCGTGACCCTGGTCGTCCGCGCCCGGCGGGTGGTGCTCCCGGACGGTGAGCGCGCCGCGGCGGTGCACACCGAGGGCGGCGTCGTCACCGCGGTCACCGCCTTCGACGACGCCCCGGCCGGCGCGGTCACCCTCGCCGACGACGAGGTGCTGCTGCCCGGGCTGGTCGACACCCACGTGCACGTCAACGAGCCCGGCCGCACCGAGTGGGAGGGCTTCGCCACCGCCACCCGCGCCGCGGCCGCCGGGGGCGTCACCACGATCGTCGACATGCCGCTGAACTCCGTGCCGGCGACCACCTCGCCCGACGCGCTGCGCGTGAAGCGGGAGGCCGCGGCCGGGCAGGTCGCCGTCGACGTCGCGTTCTGGGGCGGCGCGGTGCCCGGCAACGTCGCCGAGCTGCGAGGCATGCACGAGGCCGGCGTCGTCGGGTTCAAGTGCTTCCTGCTCGACTCCGGCGTCCCGGAGTTCCCGCCGCTGGACGATGCCGGGCTGCGCGCGGCCCTGGCCGAGCTGGCGACCTTCGACGGGCTGCTGATCGCGCACGCCGAGGACGAGCAGGTCATCGCCGCCGCGCCGGAGCCCGCCGGCGCCAGCTACGCGGCGTTCCTCGCCTCCCGGCCCCCGGCGGCGGAGGAGACGGCGATCGGCCGGTTGGTGGCGGCGACGCGGGACACCGGCGCGCGCAGCCACGTCGTCCACCTGGCCGACGGCGGCGCGCTGCCGCTGCTGCGGGCGGCGCGGGCGTCCGGCGTGCGGATCACCGTGGAGACCTGCCCGCACTACCTGACCTTCGCCGCCGAGGACGTGCCCGACGGCGGCACCGCGTTCAAGTGCTGCCCACCGATCCGGGAGTCGGCGCACCGCGAGGAGCTGTGGGGCGCGCTGCGGTCCGGCGACGTCGACCTGGTCGTCAGCGACCACTCGCCGTGCACGCCGGAGCTGAAGCGGCTCGACGTCGGCGACTTCGGGCTGGCGTGGGGCGGGATCGCCGGGCTGCAGGTGGCGCTGCCGGCGGTGTGGACCGGGGCCTGCGTGCGCGGGGTGCCGCTGGCGCAGGTGGTGGAGTGGATGTCGGCGGCGCCGGCGCGGCTGGCCGGGCTGCCGGGCAAGGGCGCGATCGCCGTCGGCAGGGACGCCGACCTGGTCGCCTTCGCCCCCGAGGAGCGGTCCACCGTCGGCCGGCTCGAGCACCGCAACCCCGTCACGCCCTACGCGGGCCGGGAACTCACCGGCGTGGTCCGGCGGACCTGGCTGCGGGGGAGGGAGGCCGACGGCAGCCCCCTCGGCCGGTTGCTGCGCCGAGGGGGCCGCTGAGCTCAGCTCTGGGGTTCCTCCCGGGCGGCCTCGTCGAGGATCTTCGGGTCCTCCGTGGAGCCGCCCGCGGGGTCGGGGTTGCCCAGCGCGGTCTCGGCGGGCAGCTGCTGGATGTGCTCGCGGGCGCGCTCGCGCAGGTCGTCGGTGGGTTCGGACACGGGTCCTCCTCGGGTCTCGCGGGACGCGGTGCCCCTACCCCGGCCGTGCGAGAGTGACCCGCGACCGCCCGCGACGAGGAGCCCGATGTCCGACCCCTTCGACCTGCCCGACCTCGCGAGCCGCGCCCAGGGCGGTGCCGTGGTGGCCGCCAACGACGAGTTCTTCGCCGGCAAGGAGAACCTGGTCCGCGCCGAGCCGGCGCGGGCCCGCGACGACTTCGGCGCGCGCGGCAAGGAGTACGACGGCTGGGAGACCCGCCGCCGCCGCGAGCCGGGGCACGACTGGGCGGTCGTGCGCCTCGGCATGCCGGGGGTGGTGCACGCCGTCGTCGTCGACACCGCGTTCTTCCTCGGCAACTACCCGCCGCGCGCCTCGCTGGAGGGCGCCGCGGTCGAGGGCCACCCGCCGGCGTCCGCGCTGCCCGACGCCGACTGGGCGCCGCTGCTGCCGCTGTCGGACCTCGCCGGCGGCACGGCCAACCGCTTCGCCGTCGAGCCGGGGCCGCGGGTGACGCACGTGCGGCTGTCCATCCACCCCGACGGCGGCGTCGCGCGGCTGCGGGTGCACGGCGAGGTGGTGCCCGACCCGCGGCTGCTCGACGCCGGCCCGTGCGACCTCGCCGCCCTGGAGAACGGCGGGCGGGTGACCGCGGTGAGCAACGCCTTCTACGGCAGCCCGCACCAGCTCATCGGCCGCGGCGAGGCCCGGTCCATGGGCGAGGGCTGGGAGAACGCCCGGCGCCGCGACGACGGCAACGACTGGGTCGAGGTGGCGCTGGCCTGCGAGGGCACGGTGACCCTCGCCGAGCTCGACACCTCGTGGTTCCTCGGCAACGCGCCCGGGTCGGCGTCGTTGACCGGTACCACCGCCGACGGGCGCGCGGTGGAGCTGCTGCCGCGCACGCCACTGCAGCCCGACACCCGGCACCGCTTCGTGCTGCCCGGCGACAGCGGCGTCACCCGGGTGCGGATGGACGTCTTCCCCGACGGCGGCATGGCCCGGCTGCGGCTCTGGGGCCGCCCCACCGAGGCCGGCCGTGCCGCGCTGCGCCGCCGGTGGGAGGAGACCTCGGCCGGGTGAGCGTGTGCGCCGGCGCCGCACCCCGGACCTCGGAGTGCGGCGCCGGCGCACCCGCTCAGGTGCCCGTGAGGTGCTCCGGGCGCACCGGGACGCGCCGCAGCGGCAGGCCGGTCGCCTGCCGGATCGCGGCCAGCACCGCGGGCCCGGAGGAGATGTTGGGCGCCTCGCCCACACCGCGCAGGCCGTAGGGGGCGTGCGGGTCGGCGTACTCCAGCACCTCGATCCGCATCGGCGGCATGTCGAGCACGGTGGGGATGAGGTAGTCGGTGAACGACGGGTTCTGCACCCGCCCGTCGCGCACGAGGATCTCCTCCATCACCGCCAGCCCGAGCCCCTGCGCGGTGCCGCCCTGGATCTGCCCGACGACGGCCTGCGGGTTGATCGCCTTGCCCACGTCCTGGGTGCAGGCCATCTCCACCACCTTGACCAGCCCGAGCTCGGTGTCGACGTCGACCACCGCCCGGTGCGCGGAGAAGGCGTACTGCACGTGCGCGAAGCCCTGGCCGGTCTCCGGGTCGAGCGGCTGGGTGGGCCGGTGCCGCCACTCCACGGTCTCCTCGACCGCGTCGTCGCCGAGCACGTCGGCCAGCGGCAGCGCGACCCCCTCGGCGTCGGACACCACCTTCCCGCCGTCGAGCCGCAGGTCGCCGGCCGGCCGGCCGACCAGGCCCCGCGCCCGCTCCAGCACCCGCGCGCGGACCGCCTCGCACGCCGCCTTGACCGCCCCACCGGTGACGTAGGTCTGCCGCGACGCCGAGCTCGAGCCCGCCGACCCGACGGCGGTGTCCTTCGGGTGCACCACGACGGCGTCGACGCCGAGCTCGGTGCGGACGATCTGCTGCTCGACGGTGACCAGACCCTGACCCACCTCGGCCGCGGCGGTGTGCACCGTGGCCACCGCCTCGCCGCCGACGACCTCCAGCCGCACCCGCGCCGTGGAGTGGTCGTCGAAGCCCTCGGAGAAGGCGACGTTCTTGTAGGCGACGGCGTACCCGACGCCGCGCCGGACGCCCTCGCCGTGCGTGGTGTTGGAGACCCCGCCGGGCATGTCGCGCAGGTCGAGCCCGGTGGGGAGCTCCGGCAGCGGCATGGCCACCAGCCGGCGCAGCAGCTCGGCCACCGGTGCCGGGCTGTCGACGACCTGGCCGGTGGGCGTCTCCGAGCCCAGCTCCATCGCGTTGCGGCAGCGCAGCTCGACCGGGTCCATGCCGAGCTCGGCGGCCAGCGCGTCCATCTGCGCCTCGTAGGCGAAGGCGGTCTGCACCGAGCCGAACCCGCGCATGGCGCCGCACGGCGGGTTGTTGGTGTAGGCGCCGTAGCAGTCGACGTGCACGTTCGGGACGACGTAGGGGCCCAGGCCCATCGTGCCCGCGTTGCCGACGACCGCCGGCGTGCTGGAGGCGTAGGCGCCGCCGTCGAGGAAGATCTCGGCCTTCACGTAGACCAGGTCGCCGTCGCGGGTGGCGCCGTGCTCGTAGCGCATGGTCGCCGGGTGCCGGTGCACGTGGCCGAAGAAGGACTCCTCGCGGTTGTAGGACATCTTCACCGGCCGGCCGGTGTGCAGCGCGAGCAGGCAGGCGTGCACGTGCATCGACAGGTCCTCGCGGCCGCCGAACGCGCCGCCGACCCCGGCGAGGGTGAGCCGGACCTTCTCGGGCGGCATGGCCAGCGCCGAGCAGATCTGCCGCTGGTCGACGTGCAGCCACTGGGTGGCCACGTACAGGTCGACGCCGCCGTCCTCGCCGGGCACCGCCAGCCCGGACTCCGGGCCGAGGAAGGCCTGGTCCTGCATGCCGACCTCGTACTCGCCGACCACGACGACGTCGGCGGTGGGCTCGGGGTCGCCCTTGCGGACCTTGAGGTGGCGCACCAGGTTGCCCCTCGGGTGCAGGTGGGCGCTCTCCCGGCTGAGCTCGGTGACCTCGGCGGGGGCGTCGTGCACCTGGTTCCAGGTGGGGTGGCCCAGGGCCGCGCGGGCGTCGGTGACCGGCTCCCAGACGTCGTAGTCGACGACGATCCGCGCCGCGGCCCGGCGGGCGGTGTCGGGGTGGTCGGCGGCGACCAGCGCCACCGGCTCGCCCTGGTAGCGGACGACGTCGAGGGCGAGCACCGGCTGGTCGGCGAGCTCGAGGCCGTAGACCTTCTCGCCGGGTACGTCGTCGGAGGTGAGGACGGCGTGCACGCCCGGGACGGCCAGCGCCGGGCCGACGTCGATCGAGCGGATGCGGGCGTAGGGGTGCGGGCTGCGCAGCGTGACGCCCCACACCATGTCGTCCATCCACAGGTCGCTGGCGTAGGCGAACTCGCCGCGGACCTTCAGGACGCCGTCGGGGCGCTGCGCGTCGTCCCCGATGCGGCCGCCGGGGCCACCCACGGAGGACGGCGCGCCGGCGGGCGTGCGGGTGGGGGTGCTCACCGGGCCTCACCTGCCATGCGGTCGGCGGCCAGCCGGACGGCGTCCAGGATCTTCTCGTAGCCGGTGCAGCGACAGAGGTTGCCGGCCAGGGCCTCGCGGATCTCCGCGTCGGCGGGCGTCCTGCCCTCGGCCCGCGAGCGGCGGACCAGGTCGTCGGTGGCCACCAGCAGCCCGGGCGTGCAGAAGCCGCACTGCACCGCGCCGGCCTCGAGGAAGGCCTCCTGGACCGGGTGCAGCTCGCCCGGGCCGGCCAGCCCCTCCACGGTGCCGACCTCGCGGCCCTGCGCCTGCCCGGCGGCGACCAGGCAGGCGCAGACCGGCAGCCCGTCGAGGTAGACGGTGCACGAGCCGCACTCGCCCTGCTCGCAGGCGTTCTTCGAGCCGGGCAGGCCCATCCGCTCGCGCAGCACGTAGAGCAGGCTCTCGCCCTCCCAGACGTCGTCCACCTCGTGCCGGTCGCCGTTGACGGTGCAGGTCAGGCGCACGCCGGGTCTCCCTTCCGGTAGTCGGCCCAGGCCCAGGTCAGCGTCCGGCGGGCCATGACCGAGAGCGCGTGGACGCGGTAGCGGGCGGTGCCGCGCACGTCGTCGATGGGGGCCGCGGCCTCGGCGACCAGCGCGCCGAAGCGTGCCGCGGTGGCCGGTGGCAGCTCGGCGCGGGACTCCCACAGCCCGTCGAGCTCGCCGGCGAGGAACTCCTCGGCGGCGGGGGCGCGGCGCGGCGTGGGCGCGGCCGACCCGATGCCGGTGCCGACCGCGCGGCGGTCCGGGTGCAGCGCCAGGCCGAACGCGGCGACGGCGATGACCATCGCGTTGCGCGTGCCGATCTTGCTGTACTGCTGCGGGCCGGTGGGCGGGGTGATGCGGACGGCGGCGATCAGCTCGTCGTCGGCCAGCGCCGAGCGCTTGACGCCGCGGTAGAAGTCGCCGACCGGGATCCGGCGGGTGCCGCGGACGCTCGCCACCTCGACCTCTGCGCCGGCGGCCAGCAGCGCGGGGTGGGCGTCACCGGCCGGGGAGGCGGTGGCCAGGTTGCCGCCGACGGTGCCCCGGTTGCGGATCTGCGGCGAGCCGATGGTGCGCGCGGCCATCGCCAGCCCGGGCAGCCGGCCGCCGAGCTCGGTGATCACCCGGGCGTAGGGGACGCCGGCGCCCAGCCGCACCGCGCCGTCGTCGGTGCCCCACTGCTGCAGCTCCGGGACCCGGGTGAGGTCGAGCAGCAGCGCCGGGCGCAGCCGGCCGAAGTTGATGCCGACCATGACGTCGGTGCCCCCGGCGATGGGGACGGCGTCGCGGGAGGCGGCCCTGGCCTCCAGCGCCTCCTCCCACGTCGCGGGCTGCAGGAACTCCACGGGCCCTCCTCGTGCGGTGTGGGGACGGTCACGGTAACGCCGTCGCGTCACGGGGAGGTCGCACCTCGCGGCGGGCAGGATGCGCCCGTGGAGACGACTGCCGACCTGCTGGTGCACTCGGCCGAGCTGCTGGCCACCGTCGACGACGACCGGCGCGAGATCGCCGGCGGGTGGGTCGCCGTCACCGGCGGTGTGGTGAGCGGCGTGGGCGGCCCGTGGGACCCGCGGCCCGACGCCGTCCGGGCGGTGGACGCGGCCGGCTGCCTGGTGACGCCGGGGCTGGTCAACACCCACCACCACCTGTACCAGAACCTCACCCGCTCGTTCGCGCCCGCGCTGAGCGGCGGGCTGTTCGACTGGCTGGTGACCCTCTACCCGCTGTGGGCGCGGCTGGACGAGGAGGCGGCGTACACGTCGGCCTACGTCGGGCTCACCGAGCTGGCGCTGGCCGGCTGCACGACCTCCACCGACCACCTCTACGTGCACCCTCGCGGCGCCGGGGACCTGATCGGCGCGGAGGTGCGGGCGGCGCAGGACCTGGGGGTGCGGTCGCACTTCACCCGCGGGTCGATGTCGCTGTCGGTCAAGGACGGCGGGCTGCCGCCGGACTCCGTCGTGCAGGACGACGACGAGATCCTGGCCGAGTCGCAGCGGCTGGTGGAGGCCCACCACGACTGCTCGCCGGCGGCGCTCACCCGTCTGGCGCTCGCGCCCTGCTCACCGTTCAGCGTGTCGTCGGAGCTGATGACGCGCACCGCCGAGCTGGCCGAGCGGCTCGACGTCCGGCTGCACACCCACCTCGCCGAGACCCGCGACGAGGACGCGTTCTGCCTCGAGCGCTTCGGCCGCCGTCCGGTCGAGTACCTGGCCGACGTCGGCTGGATGACCGACCGGGTGTGGCTGGCGCACGTGGTCTGGCCCTCGCCCGCCGAGGTGGCGCGCCTGGGCGCGGCGCGGGTCGGGGCGGCGCACTGCCCGTCGTCGAACATGGTCCTCGGCAGCGGGCTGGCGCCGGTCGCCGAGCTGCGGGCGGCCGGGGCGCCGGTCGGGCTGGGCGTGGACGGGTCGTCGTCGGCCGACGCGGCGTCGCTGTGGCTGGAGGCCCGCACGGCGATGCTGCAGGGCAAGCTGCGGCACGGCGCCGGGTCGTTCACCGCCCGCGACGCGCTGGAGATCGCCACCCGCGGCGGCGCGGCCTGTCTCGGGCGCACCGGCGAGATCGGGCAGCTGTCGGTGGGGGCGTGCGGCGACCTCGCCGTCTGGCCGCTGACCGGGCCGGCCTTCGCCGGGGCGCTGTCGGACCCGGTGGAGGCGTGGCTGCGCTGCGGTCCGGTGGCCGCCCGGCACACCGTCGTCGGCGGGCGGTTCGTGGTGGCGGACGGCGTGCCCGTGCACCCGGCGCTCGACGAGCAGCTCGCCGTCCACCGCCGGGTGAGCGAGCGCATCCAAGCCCCCCTGTAGGCGTGCACTTCCGCGGAAGTGCTCGGGTTGAGGTGGCGGCTCAGCCCTGGTCCCGGACGCCGACGAGTGCCCTGACGGCGGGTTCGACGTCGGACCAGGCGTCCTGCCAGGGGAATCCCGGCTTGTTGATCCGCAGCGAGACGGCGCCGTGGAGGAACTGCCACAGCAGGACCGCGGTCGCCCGGGCGTCCCCCGCGGGCAGGTGATGACCGCTCTGCACGGCCTCCTGCAGGTCGCCGGCTGCGGCCTCGATCAGCGCCCGGCCGGGGACGCCGCCGTCGGGCAGATCGAGTGCGGGCAGCACCCGGCCCTCGTAGAGGACCTTGTAGCGACCGGGGGAGCCCAGGCCGAAGTCCAGGTAGGCGCGGGCGAGGGCCAGCACGCGCTCCACGGGACCGCCGCTGCCGGCCTGGCTGCGGGCCACGTCCTGCTCGAGGTCGGCGAACAGCCGCTCGACGACGGCGCGGAGCAGCGCGGTCTTGTCCGGGAAGTGCAGGTACAGCGAGGGCGGGGTGACCCCGACGGCGTCGGCGACCGCCCGGATGGAGACGGCCTGCTCGTCGCCCGACTCGGCCAGCAGCGTCGCAGCGGTGTCGACGATGTGCTCCCGGAGCTCTCCGCCCTGGCCCCGCCGTGCCCGCCGCCGCCGTCCGTCGGGTCCTGTCGAAGTCACTTGACGGATCCTAGGATGCACCCGCTAACTTAGCGTGCGTTAACTTAACGACTGATAGGAGAAGTCGCCATGTCCCGGACCTACACCGTCGTGGCCCTGGTCACCCTGGCTCCGCAGTGGTTGCAGATGACCCGCGCCGCGCGCGAGGAGTTCAACGACGAGCACGTCGCACCGGTCCTCGCCCGGCACGCCGGGCAGATCGCCATGCGCCACGTCGACGTGGAGGCCTTCACCGGCACCTGCTCCGACGTGTTGATCTTCACCACGGATGACCTGGCAGCGTTCGCCTCGCTGTGGGACGACCTGCGGGACACGCCGCTGTTCGCCCAGCCCCTGCTCGAGGTCGTCGACGTCCTCGTCGGCCTGGACGCGGAGTGGGTCCGCCGGCCCGACCCGACGCCCCTCCCCGTGGGGGCCTGACCGGTGCCCGCGAACACTCTCAGCCGGACGACACCGCTGCCCGCCGACTGCGGTCCGCCGGGGCCGCCACGTTGTACGGGTGCGGGTCCCCTCTGGCTGAGCACTTCCGCGGAAGTGCTCAGCTAGAGGGCGGCGGCGAGGGCCTCGAGCTCCTCCACGGTGCCGTCGACGTGCGGCGACACCCGCAGCACCGGGCCGGTCATCTCGCCGGGCGCCCGCTCGGGGCCGGCCGCGGTGGTGACGATGCCGTGCTCGGTGAGCAGCCGGGCGCGGGTGGCGACGACGTCGACGCCGTCGGGCGGGCGCAGCGTGGTCGTGGCCGTCGGCTCGCCGACCGGCTCGACCACCCGCCAGCCGCCGGCGCCGTCGAGCACCTGCCGCCCGGCCCGGCCCAGCGCGGCCAGCCGCTCGCGGACCCGCGGCGGCCCGGCGGCCAGGTGCTCCCCGACCGCCAGCACCAGCCCGATCCGGCCGGCGACGTGGGCCTCGCCGCTCTCCAGCGCCCGCAGCGGCGGGAGGTCGGCCGGCCCCGGGAGCGCGGGCACCAGCTGTGCGGCCACCGCCGGGCGCACGCAGAGCAGGCCCACCCCGCGCGGCCCGGCCAGCCACTTGCGGGAGGTCGAGTAGACGACGTCGGCGCCGAGGTCGACGTCGACGTGGCCCAGCGACTGCGCCGCGTCGAGCACCAGCGGCACGCCGTGCGCCCGGCACAGCGCCGCGACCTCCGCGGCCGGCTGGACGACGCCGCGGTGGCTGGCCACGTGGGTCAGGTGCACGAACCGCGGCGGGTCGCCGGCCAACACCCGCTCGAGCGCCGCCAGGTCGGCCCGGCCGTCGCCGTCGACGGCCAGCGGTTCGAGCGCGAGCCCGGCCGCGCGCAGCATCGCCGCGTTCGGCGCGTACTCGCCGGGCAGGCACGCCACCCGGGCGCCGGGCGCCAGCGGCCAGGCGGCCAGCAGCGCCGCGAGCGCGGCCTGCGCCGACTCGACGAAGGCGACGTCGGCGGCGGCCATGCCGACCAGCCCCCCGATGACGCTGCGGCCCTGCTGCAGCAGGTCACCGGCGGTCGCCTCGGCCACGTAGCCGCCGAGCTCGGCCTCGTGCCGCGCGTGGTGGGCGACCGCCTCGAGCACCCGGTTGCTCTGCCGGCTGCACGCGGCGGAGTCCAGGTGCGTGCCGGCCGGCCGCGGGCGGGCGGCCCGCCAGGAGCCGGCGAGGTCGGCGTGCGGCAGGCGGAGGTCGAGCGCGGTCACCCGTCCCACGCTAGGACAGCTGCCCCCGGGCGACGGACAGGCCGGAGTGCGCGGGGTCGCCGTCGAGCGGCTCGACCGAGACGTCGACCACCGGGTACTCGCCCAGGTCGAGGCCGGCGGGGAGCTGGAAGTCCTCGGTGCCCGGGCGGACGACGCCCAGCGGCACCAGCCCGGTCACCGACTCGGTGAGCAGCCACGCCTCGTAGTAGCCCTCGGGCGGGGCGTCGGCGGCGAGCTCGACCCGCAGCACGCGGGTGCCGTCCTCGCGCTCGACGACGGCCGCGCTGCCGGTGGCGCCGCTGTCCTCCAGCGGGTCGAGCACCGCCTCGGCCACGGCGACGCCGTCGTCGTCCCGGCCGGTCAGCGCGACCGCACCCGCCCCGATCCCGAGCCCCACGACCAGCGCCGCCGCGGCGGCGAGCAGGAGGCGGGACCGGCGCGGCCGCAGCGGCACCACCGGCGCGACGGGCCCGGGCTCCGGGCGGGCGGCGGGGACGAGGGGCGCGGGCGGGACGTCGGGCACCGGGTCGGCGGGCGGGGCCGAGGCCGCCACGACGTCGGGGCGCGGCGCCGTCGCGACGCCGGTCGCGGCGGCGATGCCGGCCCAGAGCGCCGGCGGGGGCGCGACCGGCGGGCCGGGATCGGCCAGCTCGGGCACGGCCAGCACGTCGACGGCGCGGCGCAGCCGGGACACCTCGCCGGTGCAGGACGCGCAGCCGGCCAGGTGCGCAGCGGCGTCGTCGGGCAGCGGCTCGCGGAGGGCGGCCAGCGCGAGCTCCTCAGGCGTGCAGTGCGGCACCGTCCACCTCCAACCGGTCTCGCAGGCGCTCCAGGGTGCGCCGGATGTGGCTCTTGACCGTCCCCAGCGGCAGGCCGGTGCGCTCGGCGATCTGCGTGTGGGTGAGGTCGGCGAAGAACGCCAGCTCGATGATGCCGCGCTGCGGCTGGCCGAGGCGGTCCAGCTCGCCGAGCAGGAGCACGCGGTCGGCGACGGTGGCGTCGACCGGGGCGGGTCCCGCGGCGGGTGCGGCCTGTGCCTCGGCGAGCGCGGCCTCCGCGGCGCGGCGCTGCCGGTCGCGCCGCGCCCAGGTGTCGGCGATCTTGTGGCGGCAGACGCCGGTCAGCCAGGCCGGGAGCGGACCCTGCTCGGGCCGGTAGCCCGCGCGGCCGGTCCAGGCCGAGACGAAGACCTGCTGCGTGACGTCCTCGGCGTCGGGGCCGGGACCGAAGGCGCGCACCGCCATGCCGTGCACCCGGGCCGCGTACCGCTCGTAGGCCCAGGCCAGCGCCTGCTCGTCGCCGGCGGCGAAGCGGCGGCCCACCTCGTCGTCGTCGGGCTCGGCCGCGCCGTACGGCGCCGGCTCCGCCACGGTGTCCACCCACCCGACCCTAGGCGACCGGGAGCCCGATCGGGGCGGCATCAGGTCGGTCACGGCGCCGGCTCCGCCACGACGACGACGTTGTCGCGGTAGCCGCCGACCTCGGGGAGGAACGGTCCGCCACAGGTCACCAGCGTCAGCCGCGGCGGCCCGTCGCGGCGGAACAGGGCGTCGACCGGCAGCGCCTGCTTGTCCAGCAGCTCGCGGGAGACGACCCGCCAGCGGGTGACGGCGCCGGCGGCGTCGGTGACGACCACCTCGTCGCCGGGCTCGGTACCGCGCAGCGCCGCCATCGCCCCGAGCCCCTGCTCGGCGTCGTCGACGTGCCCGGCGACCACCGCCGAGCCCGGCGCGCCGGGCGCCGGGCCGAAGCGGTACCAGCCGGCCCGCTCGACGTCGTCGGGGAGGGCCATCTGCCCGTCGGGCGCGGTGCCGACGGGGTCGACGGGGACGTCGAGCCCTCGGGCCGGGACGGCGACCCGCGCCGGCGGCACGACGGCGGGGGCGGGGCTCGGTGCGGCGTCGCGGACGGCCACGGCCGGGGCGGCCGGCGGTTCGGTGGACTGCTCCGCGGGCGCGCCGAGCACCTGCTCGACCGGGGCGCCCGCCGCCGCCGGGGGGCGGGACAGCGCCCACACCGCAGGCGTGCCCACGGCGAGGGCCAGGCCCAGCACCACCCCGGCGGCAGCGGGTCGCACGTCGGTCCTCCCGTCAGGCGCGGTCGCCGGCCAGCCGGCGCGCGGCCACCGCCGCACCGGCCAGGCCCAGCGCGGAGAGGCCGACCACCGGCAGCGGCACGCCGCCGTCGTCGGCCAGCCCGGCGCTGCCGCCGGGGACGCCGGAGGGCGAGGAGTGGGCGCCCGAGATCGTCTGGACGGCGAGCTCGTAGCCGGCCTCCTGCGAGCCCCACGCGTAGACGATCGTGGTGGCGCCCTCGGCCACGTCGAGGTCGGCCGGGCCGAGCGCGACGGTGTCGGTGCCGGCGAGGACGACGTCGGCGCTGACCGTGCCGGCCGGCACCTCGAGGGAGGCCTCGTTCGGGTTGGTCAGGTTCGGGGCGACCACCTGGCCGCCGGCGCGGACGTCGACCGCCGGCGCGGCGGCGACGTGCCGGACGACGACCCGGCCCTGGCCGGCCGGCACCGCGGAGGTGTCGTTGACGAACGGCGTGAGCGCGGGCTGGCCCTCCGCGGTCAGGTGGGCGACCACGGTGGCGTTGGCGCCGGCCGGTACCGCGACGCCGTTCGCCGACAGCAGCGGCGAGCCCGAGCCGTCGGCGGCGTCGGCGGGGAACAGCGCCAGGTCGTAGGAGCCGGCGGGCAGCTCCAGCGGGCCGGCGAGCGTGCCCGGCGCGAAGTCGTCGATCAGCCGCTCGCCGTTCGCGTAGACGTCGACCGGGGTGTCCGGGATGCCGTGCAGCACGGAGACGGTGGCGGTGTCCGCCGCCGAGGCGGGTGCGACGCCGAGCGCGAGCAGCGCGCCGGCTCCGGCGACGGTGGCGAGGCCGAGGGTGCGGGTCCGGGTCACGAGGTCCTCCGGGGTCGGGGGTTGCTGACACCCCTCCTTCCGGCGTCCCCGCAGGTCCGGATGCACCCGCCGGAGGAGGCCGTGCGGTTCACGCGATCGGGTGCAGCCCGCGGCGGGGCAGGGGACCCGCGCGCGCTCGTGCTCTGCCCCGGGAGGCGGGGCAGAGCACG
>NZ_JBJGYP010000050.1:0-19373 GCF_054050055.1 Geodermatophilus sp. SYSU D00814 | reverse complement strand
CCCCCCCCCCCCCCCCCCCCCCCCCCCCCCCCCCCCCCCCCCCCCCCCCCCCCCCCCCCCCCCCCCCCCCCCCGGCCGGCGCCCCCCCCCCCCCCCCCCCCCGCCGCGATCAGGTCACCTGATCATCGGGCGGGCCGGCGGGCGAGTCACCGGCGAGTCGCGACCACCGCCCACAGCGGGTCGCCGTCGCCGCCGGGCGGGGTGCGCAGCGACACCTGCGGCTCGGTGAAGCACCCCGCGCGCCGGACCAGCTCGGCCACCAGCGCGCCGTGCTGCTCGTCGGAGGTCAGCAGCCAGCCGCGCACCGCCTTGGTGGGGAAGCAGCGGTTGGAGAAGGTGACCGCCAGCGGCCCGCCCGGGCGCAGCACCCGGCCCACCTCGGCGAGCACCTCGACCGGCCGGGTCAGGTAGTCGATCGACACGCAGCAGACGGCGGCGTCGACGTCGGCGTCGGGCAGCGGCAGCCGCGGGTCGGCGTTGAGGTCGTGCACGACCCGCTCGGTGGCCTCCTGGTTCGCGGCCAGCTCGGCGGCGTTCATGCCGAGCACGACCAGCTCGGCCGGGGGCGTGCGGAAGTGCGACACCCACGAGGACATGAGGTCGAGCACCCGTACCGGCGCCGGCGCCGACCCGTCGATGCCCAGCTCGGCGTACAGCCCCCCGACGGCGGCGATCGCGGCGTCGTCGATGTGCGTCACCAGCCGCGGCGGACCGTAGAACTCCGCGTCGGGCCGCTCGTCGGCGCGGGCGAAGAAGCCCGGCGGGAAGCCCGCGTAGGGGCCCGGGTGGGGGTCGGTCACGGGACCAGGGTCATCGACTCGACGGTGACTGGCACGGTCGGGGCGCCGCCGCCGGGGGAGGGGTCCAGCGAGCCGTCGTTGCCGTGGGCGGCGACCACGTCGAGCACGGCCAGCCCGGCGTCGTCGATGGTGCCGACGACGGTGTAGTCCGGCGGCAGCCGGCTGTCGCCCCACACGAGGAAGAACTGGCTGCCGTCGAGCCCCTGCCCGCTGTTGGCCATCGCCACCGTGCCGCGCGGGTAGGTCTCGTCGCCGTCGACGTCGGTGGCGAACGCGTAGGTGGGTCCGCCCGCACCGGTGCCGGTGGGGTCGCCGCACTGCAGCACCTTGAGGCTCGCGCTGTCGACCTCGCGGTGGCAGGCGGAGCCGTCGAAGAAGCCCAGCCCGGCCAGGTGCACCAGGCTCGCCGCCGCGCACGGGGCACCGGCCCGGTCGAGGGTGAGGACCAGCCCGCCCAGCGACGTCGTCATCTGCAGCTGCGCGGTGCCCTCGGCCGGCACCTCGGGAGCGGGCGGGTCGACGTCGACGGCGTAGGGGTTGCCCGACCGCGCCGCGACCCACTCGCAGGTCGCCGTCGTCCCGGCCGGGCCGGACCCGCCCCCGCCGCCGGCCGTCCCGCCGGCCGGCGCCGCCGAGCCCGCCACCGTGCCCGAGCAGGCGGTCAGCGCGGCGAGCCCGGCCAGGGCGCCGGCGAGCACCCCGGCCCGGAGCCGGGGCGCCGGGGTGCTCACGCGGGGACGGTCACGGACTCGATGCGGACCTCCTGGGTCGGCGCACCGTCGCCGGGGCCGTTGCTGCCGTCGTTGCCGTTGGCGGCGATGGTGTCGAGCGTGGCCAGGCCGGCCTCGTCGACGGTGCCCAGGACGGTGTAGCTCGGCGGGAGCTGGCTGTCGCCGTAGACCAGGAAGAACTGGCTGCCGTCGAAGCCCTGCCCGCTGTTGGCCATCGCCACCGTGCCGCGCGGGTAGGTCTCGTCGCCGGTCACCTGCGTCGGGAACTGGTAGGCCGGGCCGCCGCGGCCGGTGCCGCTGGGGTCGCCGCACTGCAGCACCTTCAGGCCCTCGGAGTCGGTCTCGCGGTGGCAGACCGTGCCGTCGAAGAAGCCCTGCCGCGCCAGGTAGACCATGCTGGCCACGCCGCACGGGGCGTTGGCGTTGTCGAGGGTCAGCCCGATCGCCCCGGAGTTGGTGGTGATCGTCACCGGGGTGGTGCCGGTGGGCACGACCTCGGTGGGCGGGGTCCCGGAGTCCGCGCGCAGGTCGGGGTTGCTCGCCGTGTCGGCGGGGGTCCAGTCGCAGGTGCCGTCGCTGCCGTCGACGACGCCCGGCGTGGTCGGGGCCGCGCTGGTGCTGGTCGCCGCCTCCTCGGTGCCCGGGTCCCCGCCGCCGCCGAAGCCGGCGACGAGGGAGACCGCGCCGCCCACCAGGACGACGGCGAGCACGGTCACCACGACGAGCAGGTTGCGGCGGCGCTTGCGGGCCAGCTCGGCGCGGCGCTCGAGCTGCCGCTGCAGGCGGCGCTGCGCGGCAACCCGCCGCTGCTTGTTGGTCGGCACGGGTCGGACACTCCTCGGACGGACGGCTGCTGCGCGGGGCCCGGTCGCGGCTCCCGGCCGCGCCGCCGGTGCCCCCGCTGGTCGATCCGCGAGTGTAGGTGGCCTCCCTGGGGACGCCGGTCCGCCGGACCGGGAGGGCGCGCCGCCGCACCCGCGTAACCTGCACGGGTGCTCATCCGCTCGTTCCCGGCCGGCGCCTTCGGCACCAACTGCTACGCCGTCGCCCCGGGGCCGCGCGCGGAGTGCGTCGTGGTCGACCCCGGCATGGACGCCGTCGAGCCGCTCGCCCGGATGCTGGCCGACGACGGCCTCAAGCCCGTCGCGGTGGTGCTCACCCACGGCCACCTCGACCACACCTTCTCCGTGCTGCCGGTGTGCGACGGCTACGACATCCCGGCCTACCTGCACCCCGAGGACTCCGGGATGCTCGCCGACCCCGCCCGCTGGCACGGCCCCGCGCTGGCGCCCCTGCTCACCGGCCTGCGGCTGCCCGACCCCTCCGAGGTCCGCCCACTCGACGACGGCGCCGTGCTGTCCCTGGCCGGCGTCGACCTGACCGTCCGGCACGCGCCCGGCCACACCCGCGGCTCGGTGGTGTTCTCCCTCGACCTCGGGGAGGCCCCCGGCCTGCTCGCCGGCGACGTGCTGTTCGCCGGTTCGGTGGGCCGGGTCGACCTGCCCGGCGGCTCGTGGCCGGACATGCTGCGCTCGCTGCGCGACGTCGTCCTGCCGCTCGACGACGACACCGTGGTGCTGCCCGGCCACGGCCCGGCGACGACGATCGGCCGGGAGCGGGCGACCAACCCCTACCTGGCCGAGGCCGCCGCCGGGGAAGGCGCCGCGCCGAAGGGCCGCGGCCTGTGAGCGGGCTGACCGCGCCGAAGGGCACCTTCGACGTCCTGCCGCCGGACTCCGCGCGCTTCCTCGCCGTCCGCGACACGCTCACCGCGCCGCTGCGCCGGGCCGGGTACGGCTACGTCGAGACGCCGGTGTTCGAGCACACCGAGGTCTTCTCCCGCGGCGTCGGGGAGTCCACCGACGTCGTCACCAAGGAGATGTACACCTTCGACGACCGCGGCGGCCGCTCGCTCACGCTGCGCCCGGAGCTCACCGCGGGGCTGGTGCGGGCCTTCATCGAGCACCGGCTGCACACCGGGCCGCTGCCGGTGAAGCTGTGGACGGTCGGCTCGGCGTTCCGCTACGAGCGCCCGCAGGCCGGCCGCTACCGGCACTTCACCCAGGTCGACATGGAGGCGCTCGGCGTCGACGACCCCGCGCTCGACGCCGAGGTCGTGGCGCTGGGCGTGCAGGGCTTCCGCGACCTGGGGCTGACCGACTTCGAGCTGCTGCTCACCTCGCTCGGCGACGCGACCGACCGCCCGCCCTACCGGGAGAAGCTGGTCGAGTACCTCGAGAAGCTCGACCTCGACGAGGAGACCCGCCGCCGGGCGGAGATCAACCCGCTGCGGGTGCTCGACGACAAGCGGCCGGAGGTGCAGGCCCAGCTCGAGGACGCCCCGCTGATGGTCGACCACCTGTCGGACGCCACCCGGGCGCACTACGACGCCGTCCGCCAGCACCTCACCGACCTCGGCGTGGCCTGGACCGAGGCGCCCCGGCTGGTGCGCGGCCTGGACTACTACACGAAGACGACCTTCGAGTTCGTGCACCGCGGGCTGGGCGCGCAGTCGGCGATCGGCGGCGGTGGGCGCTACGACGGGCTGTCGGCGGCGCTGGGCGGGCCCGACGTGAGCGGCATCGGCTACGCCGTCGGCGTCGACCGCACCCTGCTGGCCGTGCAGGCCGAGGGCCTCGACGTCGCCGCGGCGCCCGGCGTGCGGGCCTTCGTCGTCCCGCTGGGCGCCGAGGCCAAGCGGCTGGCGGTGCGGCTGGTCGGGCAGCTGCGGCAGGCCGGGGTACCGGCCGACACCGTCTACGGCGACCGCGGGCTCAAGGGCGCGATGCGCGCCGCCGAGCGCTCGGGTGCCTCGCACGCGGTCGTCGTCGGGGAGCGGGACCTGGCCGACGGCGTCGGCCAGCTGAAGGACCTGCGCACGGGGGAACAGCGCGCCGTCCCCGTGGGTGACCTGTTCGAGGCGCTGCGGACGGCGGTGAGCGCGTGATGGAGACCCGACCCCTCGGACGGACCGGCGCGGAGGTCTCCGTCGTCGGCCTGGGCACCTGGCAGCTCGGCGGCGACTGGGGCGACGTCGACGAGGACACCGCGGCCGGGGTGCTCGACGCCGCCCTCGACGCCGGCGTGACCCTGCTGGACACCGCCGACGTCTACGGCGACGGCCGGAGCGAGGAGCGCATCCGCAAGGCCCTGGCCGCGCGGTCCGAGCGCCCCTTCGTGGCCACCAAGGCCGGCCGCCGCGCCGACCCCTTCGAGGCGGCGCAGTACACCCCGGAGAACCTGCGGGCCTGGATCGACCGGTCGCGGCGCAACCTCGGCGTCGACACCCTCGACCTGGTGCAGCTGCACTGCCCGCCGACGGCCGTCTACTCCGACCGGCGGGTGTACGACGCGCTCGACTCCCTCGTCGAGGACGGCGCGATCGCGGCCTACGGCGTGTCGGTGGAGACCGTCGCCGAGGGGCTCACCGCGCTCGAGCACCCCGGCGTGCAGAGCATCCAGGTGATCCTCAACGTGTTCCGCCGCAAGCCGCTGGAGGAGCTGCTGCCCGCGGCCGCCGCGGCCGGCGTCGGGATCCTGGCCCGGGTGCCGCTGGCCAGCGGGCTGCTCTCGGGCCGCTTCACCGAGTCGACGACGTTCGGCGCCGACGACCACCGGAACTACAACCGCCACGGCGAGGCCTTCGACGTCGGCGAGACCTTCGCCGGGGTGCCCTACGAGGTCGGCGTCGCCGCGGCCCGCGAGTTCGTCGAGATCGCGGGGGACCGGGCGCCGGCGGCGGTCGCGCTGCGGTGGGTCGTCCAGCAGCCCGGCGTCACGTCGGTCATCCCGGGGGCCAGCCGGGTCGGCCAGGTGCGGTCCAACGTCGACGCCGCCGCCCTCCCGCCGCTGACCGACGCCGAGCTCGCCGACCTCGAGCGGCTCTACGACGAGCGCATCCGGCAGCACGTCCACGACCGCTGGTGAGTTGACCACCCCCCGATCCCTGAGAGGCACTCGAGTGCTCCGCACCCACGACGCCGGCACGCTGCGCGCGTCCGACGCCGGTTCCACCGTCACCCTCGCCGGCTGGGTGGCCCGCCGGCGCGACCACGGCGGCGTCGTCTTCGTCGACCTGCGCGACGCCTCGGGCTACGTCCAGGTCGTCGTCCGCGAGGAGGAGGCGCACGCCCTCCGCAACGAGTTCTGCGTGCTGGTCACCGGCGAGGTGCGGCAGCGGCCGGCCGGCAACGAGAACCCCGAGCTGCCGACGGGCGAGATCGAGGTGGCGGCCGCCGAGCTGCGCGTCCTCTCCCCGGCGGCGCCGCTGCCGTTCCCGATCGAGACCGACCAGGCCGCCTCCGACGACGTCCGCTACAAGTACCGCTACCTCGACCTGCGCCGGCAGGGCCCGGCGCGGATCCTGCGGCTGCGCAGCGAGGTCAACCGGATCGCCCGCGGCGTCATGGCCGAGCACGGCTTCGTCGAGGTCGAGACGCCCGACCTCACCCGCTCCACGCCCGAGGGCGCCCGCGACTTCCTCGTCCCGGTGCGGCTGCAGCCGGGCAAGTGGTACGCCCTGCCGCAGTCGCCGCAGCTGTTCAAGCAGCTGCTGATGATCGGCGGGCTCGAGCGGTACTACCAGATCGCCCGCTGCTTCCGGGACGAGGACTTCCGCGCCGACCGGCAGCCGGAGTTCACCCAGCTCGACCTCGAGATGAGCTTCGTCGAGCGCGACGACGTCCTGGCCGTCGTCGAGTCCGTCGTCGGCGCGCTGTGGCGCGAGCTGGCCGGGTACGAGGTGCCCGCGATCCCGCGGATGACCTACCGCGAGGCCATGGACCGCTTCGGGTCGGACAAGCCCGACCTGCGGTTCGGCATCGAGCTCACCGAGCTGACGGAGTTCTTCGCCGACACCCCGTTCCGGGTGTTCCAGGCGCCCTACGTCGGTGCGGTGGTCATGCCCGGCGGCGGCTCGCAGCCCCGCCGCGCCTTCGACGCCTGGCAGGACTGGGCGCGCTCCCGCGGCTACCGCGGCCTGGCCTACGTGACCGTCGCCGAGGACGGCACCCTCGGCGGGCCGGTCGCCAAGAACATCTCCGACGGCGAGCGCGAGGGGCTCGTGGCCGCCGTGGGCGCGAGCCCCGGGGACTGCGTGTTCTTCGCCGCCGGGCCGCGCCGGTCCTCGCAGGAGCTGCTCGGCGCGGCGCGCAACGAGATCGCCAAGCGGCTGGAGCTGGTCGAGCCGGGGTCGTGGTCGTTCCTGTTCGTCGTCGACTTCCCGATGTTCGAGCAGACCGAGGACGGCGACTGGACCTTCATGCACCACCCGTTCACCTCGCCCACCCCGGAGTGGCGGGACCGCTTCGCCGAGGACAAGGGCGCGGCCCTCTCCGACGCCTACGACCTCGTGGTCAACGGCAACGAGCTGGCCAGCGGCTCGGTCCGGATCGCCGACCCCGAGCTGCAGGAGCGGGTGTTCGAGACCCTCGGCATGTCCCGCGAGGAGGCCCGGGAGCGGTTCGGGTTCTTCCTGGAGGCCTTCTCCTACGGCCCGCCGCCGCACGCCGGTGCCGCGCTGGGCTGGGACCGGCTCACCGCGCTGCTCGCCGGCGTCGACTCCATCCGCGAGGTCATCGCCTTCCCGAAGACCGGTGCCGGCTTCGACCCGCTGACCGGCGCCCCGACGCCGATCACCGACGCGCAGCGCAAGGAGGCGGGGATCGACGCCGCCGCCGAGGAGCCGGCGCTGCCCGGCCAGCCCGGCGCCCCGGGGCCGAGCGACCCCACCCGCTGAGGTCCCCGGCCGGGCCGGTTCAGCCGGCCCGGTCGGCCACCTCGGGCGGCCAGACGACGGCGAAGCGCTCGAAGACCACCTCCAGGTCGTCGTCCCACTCCCGGCCGAGAGCGGCGAGCGTGCGGGTGAAGTAGCGCAGGTGCCCGGCCAGCCAGTCCTCGCGCGTGCGCTCGCCCTCGCCCTCGTCCCAGGCGAAGGCGTCGTCGACGCTGTCGAGCCGGCCCACGCGCAGCTCGGTCGAGCGCAGCACCGCGCGCGGGCGGCCCTCGCCGTCGCAGGCGATCCAGTGCCCGCCGATGCGGGGGAGCGGCTCGCCCTCGCGGGCGAAGTCCTCGACCAGCCCGGCGGTGGCCCGCTTGGTGCCGGCGAGCACGAGCGCGATGAGCTCGTCGGCCAGCGCCCGGCCGTCGCCGAAGCGCTCGACGGGCGGCTCGTCCTCGGGCGGGCTGCCCGCCGGGCGGGTGGCGGCGTACTCCCGCCACATCGCGGCGGCCTCGTCGCGGCGCAGCGCCCCCGGCGCGTCGTCGGTGGTCATGTGGGCTCCTCCTCGGCTCGGTAGCGTCGCGGGCATGCCGCTGCGTGCCCGCACCCTGCTCGGTCCCGGTCCCTCCAACCCCTACCCGGAGGCGACCGTCGCCCTCGGGCAGCCGCTGCTGGGGCACCTCGACCCGGTGTTCCTCGGCATTCTCGACGAGACCTCCGAGCGGCTGCGCACGGTGTTCGGCACCGCCAACCGGCGCACGCTGCCGCTGTCGGCCACCGGGTCGGCGGGCATGGAGGCGTCGTTCGTCAACACGGTGGGCCCGGGCGACGTCGTCGTCGTGGCGGTCAACGGCCTGTTCGGCCAGCGGATGGTCGACGTCGCCTCGCGCTGCGGCGCCGAGGTGGTGCCGGTCGAGCACGAGTGGGGACAGCCGGTCGACGCCGAGCGGGTGCTCGCCGCGCACCCCGCCCCGAAGCTGATCGCCGCGGTGCACGCCGAGACCTCGACCGGCGTGCGCTCGGACCTGGAGCCGCTGGCCGCCGGCAAGGGCGACGCGCTGCTGCTGGCCGACTGCGTCACCTCCCTCGGCGGCATCCCGGTGCGGCTGGACGAGTGGGGCGTGGACCTGGCCTACTCCGGTACGCAGAAGTGCCTGGGCGTCGCCCCGGGCCTCGCGCCGTTCACCATCTCCGACCGGGCGTGGGAGCGGCGGATCGAGAAGCCGCAGAGCTGGTACCTCGACCTCGGCATGCTCGGCGGCTACGCCGGTGAGGCCGCGGGCTCCGGTGGCCGCACCTACCACCACACCGCGCCCACCGGGATGGTGGTCTCGCTGCACGCCGGGCTCGGCCGCGTCCTCGACGAGGGACTCGAGGCGGTGCACGCGCGGCACGCCGAGGCCGGGCGGCTGCTGCACGAGGGCCTGCAGGAGATGGGCCTGGAGCTGTTCGCCGCCGAGGGGCACCGGCTGCCGGAGCTGACCACCGTGCGGGTGCCCGACGGCGTCGACGCGGCGGCGGTGCGCAAGGAGCTGCTGGAGCGCTACGACCTGGAGATCGGCGGCGGGGTCGGCGCCTACGCGGCCACGGTCTGGCGGATCGGGCTCATGGGGCCCAACGCCGCCCCCGACCGGGTCACGCTGGTGCTGGCGGCGCTGGGCGAGGTGCTGGGCCGCTGAGTCGCCGGGCCGAGTGCGCAGTCGCGGTCGCCGTCGCCGGCGCGTCCGCGCGTGTCGTCGACCATGACTGCGCACTCGGCCGGCGGTCACCACCGGGCGCCCCGGCTCCGCAGGGCTCCGGCCACCCGCGACAGCACCCGGTCCTGGCGGCCGAGGTCGTCCTCGCCGAAGCGCAGGACCAGCCAGCCGAGCGCGGCCACGAGGGAGTACCGGTCGAGGTCCCGCAGGAACTGGCGGCGCTCAGCGTGGTGGCGTCCCTCGTACTCCAGCGCGATCCGCCACTCCCCGTACCCGAGGTCGGCGTGGGCCACGGTGCGTCCCCGGTGGTCGAGGACGGGGAGCTGCGGCACGGGCGCGGGCAGCTCGCCGGCGACGATCCAGTAGCGGATCAGGCTCTCCGGCCGGGAGGCGGCCAGCGGCGTCAGCAGGGGAGCGCACTCCCGGGCCCGGACCACCCCACGGACGCCGTCGGCCCGGGCCAGCCGCTCGGCGAGCGTCACGGCGTCGAGGTGCCCCGCCCGGTACAGGGCGTCCCCGACGGCGACCAGCTCCGGGGCGGGGAGCCGGGCGGCCAGGTCCAGCCAGGTCTGCGGGCCGCTGGTGACCGGGAGCCCCGCGGCCCTGACCTCGTCCCGGGCGGTCAGGTCGCGCACGTGGACGCGGACGCGCTGCCGGCGGGCCCGGTACACGCCCGGCGGCACCGCGAACTCCAGCGGCCACGACGCCCGCAGCGGTGCCCCGAGCAGGACGGCCGCGGTGCGGTGGGAGGCGAGCGTGCCCTCGGGGAGGACGGCAAGCGCGGCACGGGTGGCGCTCGCCGTCGTCAGCGCGACCGACCGCGAGACGTAGGCGCCGCGGGTGACCCGGACGCCGTCGCTCGCGCGCTCCGCGCGGGTCAGCTCGGCCAGGTCGGCCGCCGCGGCGGTGTACACGGGTGGGAGCAGGTGCCGGGTCACGCGCCGACGCTCGCCTCGCCGGCGTCCGCCGGGTAGGGGCGGCGGGCACCGGTGGACGGGCGCCGCGCCTGTGGATCCCGGCGAGTGTGCAGTCGCAGTCGCGCGTATCGGCGCGTCCGCGCGTGTCGTCGACCGCAGGTGCGCACTCGGCCCGGACACGACGACGGCGGGGCCCGGTCCGGGCGGACCGGGCCCCGCCGCCGATCGGGTCAGGAGTCGATGTTGGCCATGACGTGCTTGACGCGGGTGTAGTCCTCCAGGCCGTAGAGCGAGAGGTCCTTGCCGTACCCGGAGTGCTTGAACCCGCCGTGCGGCATCTCGGCGACCAGCGGGATGTGGGTGTTGATCCACACGCAGCCGAAGTCCAGCCGCTTGCTCATCCGCATCGCGCGGCCGAAGTCCTTCGTCCACACGCTGGAGGCCAGGCCGAGCTCCACGCCGTTGGCCCAGCGCACCGCCTCGTCCTCGTCGCTGAACCGCTGCACGGTGATCACCGGGCCGAAGACCTCGCGCTGCACCATCTCGTCGTCCTGCCGCAGGCCGGCCACGACCGTGGGCTCGACGAAGAAGCCGCGGTCGCCCTGCCGGTGCCCGCCGGCGGTGATCTGGGCGTGGTCGGGCGCGCGGTCGAGGAAGCCGGTGACGTGCGCCAGCTGGTTGGCGTTGTTCACCGGCGGCACGAGGGCGTCCTCGTCGTCGGCGCCCTTGGCGTAGGTGGTGGCGGTGGTGCGGGCCTGCTCGGTCAGCGCCGCGACGAAGTCGTCGTGGATGCCGGGGCCGGCGAGCACGCGGGAGGCGGCGGTGCAGTCCTGCCCGGCGTTGAAGTACCCGGCGACGGCGATCGCCTCGGCCGCCGCCTCGAGGTCGGCGTCGTCGAAGACGACGACCGGCGCCTTGCCGCCCAGCTCGAGGTGCACCCGCTTGACGTCGCGGGCCGCGGCGCCGGCGACCTCCATGCCGGCGCGCACCGACCCGGTGATCGCCACCAGCTGCGGGGTGCGGTGCTCCACCAGCGCCCGGCCGGTGTCGCGGTCGCCGCAGACGACGTTGAGCACGCCCGGCGGCAGGATCTCCGCCGCCAGCTCGGCCAGCCGCAGCGTGGTGACCGGCGTGGTGTCGCTGGGCTTGAGGACGACGGTGTTGCCGGCCGCCAGCGCCGGGGCGATCTTCCAGACCGCCATCATCATCGGGTAGTTCCAGGGCGTCACCTGCCCGACGACGCCGATCGGCTCGCGGCGGACGAAGCTGGTGTGCCCCTTCATGTACTCCGCGGCGGCCTTGCCCTCCAGCGTGCGGGCTGCGCCGGCGAAGAAGCGGATCTGGTCGACCATCGGGGGGATCTCCTCCGAGGCGGTCAGCCCGATCGGCTTGCCGGTGTTGCGGCTCTCCAGCGCCACCAGCTCCTCGGCGTGCTCCTCCACCGCGTCGGCCAGCTTGAGCAGCGCCTGCTGCCGCTCCGACGGGGTGGTGTCGCGCCAGGTCTCGAAGGCGTCGGCGGCCACCCGGTAGGCGCGGTCGACGTCCTCGGCGCCCGACACCGGGGCCGAGGCGAACACCTCGCCGGTCGAGGGGTCGACCAGGTCCATCCGGCGCCCGTCGGCGGTGTCGACGTGCTCCCCGCCGACGACGTTGCGCAGCTCGAGCTTCTCGCTCACTCCAGGTCCCTCTCGTCCGACGTCTGTGCTGATCCGGTCGTCATGGTGCTACCGGACCGCTGATCGGTCCAGTGCCGGGGGTCGATCCCTGCGGATTCCCCATCTCTGCCTCCACCTCGGCGAGCAGCTCGGACCCGGTGACGACCCGGGAGGCGAAGTGCCGGTGCATCCAGGCCAGGTGGTCGTGGCGGCTGCGCATGATCCGCAGCGTGTCCCAGTTGGGGAACACCTGCTGCAGCACGTGCTCCTGCATCAGCCGCGGGTCGACCTCGTAGACGTGCTCGAAGGTCGTCTGCGCCACCTCGCTGGCGCGCACCGGCGCCGGCGGGGTGTGCTGCTCGGCGAAGCGGTAGGGCGCGGCCGCGCCCGGGCCGGCGGGCTGCTCATCGGTTCTCATCGGTGGTGTCCCTCCCGTACGCCCGGTCGAGCAGGTACTTGCCCGGGTTCATGACGTTGTTGGGGTCCAGCGCCCGCTTGACCTCGAGCATCACGTCGAACCCGCGGCCGAGCTCCTCGGGCAGCAGGTCGACCTCGCCCTCCCGGCAGGAGCCGTGGCAGGCGCTCATCGACCCGCCGTGCGCGATCGCGACCGCGGCGATGTCGCGCTTGGCCTGCACCCACGCCGCCCAGGCGGCGTCGTCGAGGCGCTGCTCCCAGATGCCGACGTCGATCTCGGTGAGGTAGTCGACCCCGGTGGCGCCGGAGGTGTAGGCGAACATGCCCCAGTCGTCGAAGACGTCGGTCTTCCGCCGCAGGTCGGCCATGATCTCGTGCCAGGCCCGGCTCACCGCGGGGACGGCGGAGAAGTTCACCGCGGCGTCCTCGCAGTGCCACGACATCGGGATGACCTGGCCGTCCTTGGTGCGGCCGTGCAGGGGGGTGGCGTACCGGTCGTGGCGGGCGGCCCAGTCGCCTTCGGAGATCTCGTCGCCGAGGTAGCGGGCGCCGTGCTCCTTGGCGATGCGGAACAGCCGCTTGCCGCCGGCGCGCACCTCGTCCTCGTAGCCGTACATGACCGCGCAGACCAGCGCCCGGACGTCGGCCGGCTGGGGGATGTAGGCCTCGTCGTCGCGCCGCAGGTAGGCGACCTTGTGCTCGTCGAAGAGCACCGCGCCGGCGAAGGTGGCCACCCCGGCGCGGGCGAGCGCGCCGGTGCAGGCGTGCGCGGCGTCGTAGTCGTCGAACGCCCAGAACGGCGAGAGCTCGGCCTCGGGCTTGGGGAAGAGCTTGAGCGTCGCCTTCGTGGCGATGCCGAGGGTGCCCTGGTGGCCCATGAACAGGTGCTTGAGCTGGTAGCCGCTGGAGCTCTTGCTGATCTTGCGGCCGATGCCGTCGCCGACGTGCAGCACCTCGCCGGTGGGCAGCACGTGGTCGAAGCTGAGCACCAGGTCGCGGGTGTGGCCGTAGCGGGAGCCGATCAGCGACCAGCCGCTGGTGCCGATCCGGCCGCCGACCAGCGAGCACGGGTAGGACGCCGGGTCGTCGGGGTAGAACAGCCCGTGCCGGGCCAGCCGCTCGTTGAGCTTGAGCATGTTGATGCCGGTGCCGACGGTGACGGTCCGGTTGACCAGGTCCAGCTCGTGGACCTGGTTCATCTTCTTGACGTCGACGACGATGCCGCGCCGGTGCGGGACCGCGCCGTCGGTCAGCCCGGTGCCGCCGTCGCGGGGGACGACGGGGATCTTGAGCTCGTTGGCGATCCGCACCACCGCGGCGACCTGCTCGGTGGAGGTGGGCATGACCACGACGTCGGGGACCCGCTCGGACCAGCGGTGCACCGGGAACGGTGCCGGCACCCGGGCGCGGTTCCAGCGGTCGGTCTTGGCCAGCAGGACCTGGTCGTCGGCCAGCACCGGCCGCAGCGCGGCGACGAGCTGGTTGAGCCGGTCGTCGCTCAGCGGCTCGGTGGTGAAGGGGGCCGGTTCGGTGATCGTCATGGTCAGTGCCCCCCGCACCCGCAGCCGCCGACGTTGCCGCACCCGCCGCCCGAGCCGGCGCAGGTGCCCGTGGCCCGCCGGGCCCGCCCGGGGACGCCGGTGCGCTCCTGGGCCAGCCGGCGGTCGCCGACGTCGCCGCGGGAGCCGCCGACGGTGATGCCGAGGGACTGGGCGAACAGCTCGTGCAGGTCGACGACGTCGATGTCCTGCGCGTCCCCGGCCTCCGACAGCGGGCGCTCCGACCACGGGCAGGCGCTGACCAGGGTGTCGACGTCGAGCTCGGCGGCCCGCTCCAGGCGCAGCGCGCTGATCTTCGCGGTGAGCTCGGGCTTCTCGATCGGCAGGCCACCGCCGCCGCCGGAGCAGTAGGACCACTGGGTGACCCGGTCGACGTCCTCGAACCGCAGCCCCGGGATGGCGCGCAGCAGCTCGCGCGGCTCCGCCCAGATGCCCTTGCGCTTGTTGAGCCGGCACGGGTCGTGGTAGGTGATCGCCCGGTCCACCGGCACCGACGGCGTCAGCCGGCCCTCGCGCAGCAGCTGGGCGAACACCTCGATCACCAGCACGACCTCGATGTCGAACTCCTCGCCGAAGTAGCGCGGGTAGTCCTCGGTGAAGCTGATGTAGTCGTGCGGGTCGAGCACCAGCAGCCGCTTGGTGCCGGTGGCCCGCCAGTTGTCCAGGTTGTGCCGGGCGAAGCGCTTGGCCTGCTCGGCGTAGCCCATCTCCGCGGCCGGGCCGCCGCAGCACCACTGCTCGCCCATGAGGCCGAACTCGTAGCCGGCCAGCTGCAGCACCTGCGCCACCGCGCGGGGCACCGAGGTCCGGTAGAAGGCGGCCTCGCAGTCGACGAACAGGACCGTCTCGCCGCCGATGGGGATGTCGAGGCCCTCGGCCCAGTCGCGCACCCGCTCCTGGCTGACCGGGGTCTCGCCGAGCACCGGCTCGTGGGTGCGCAGGTCGGTGCGCTCGTTCCAGATCTGCCAGCTCGGCTGGTGCACGCCGCTCTCGACGGCCAGCGAGCGCACCGCCTTGACGACGTCGACGGTGCGGGTGCGGAAGCGGTAGAAGTCGCCGGTGAACAGCGTGTTGGGGCACCGCAGCTCGCACGCGCCGCACTGGGTGCAGTTGACGTAGTCGGCGGCGACGTCCTCGATGTCGAGCTCGCCGCGCTCCATGGCGACGACGTTGGCGTGGAACGCGGTGGGGGTCCAGGACTCGTTGCGCTCGACCTGGGTGACCGGGCAGACCTCGCGGCAGAACTTGTGGCCGGAGGAGTAGCAGTTGTACGAGGCGTTGCGCCACTGCTCGACGAAGGCCGCCGTCCTCGGGTCCTGGCGCGGCGGGGGGACCGGCCCGGCCAGCGTCTCGGGGTAGTCCGCCAGCTCCGGCGGGTTGGACGGGGCGCCCGGGGTGAACGGCTCGGAGAGGGCGTCGACACGGGGGCTCGTCCCCGTCGCCCGGTCGGGCTCGACCTGTGTCACTGCGTGCTCCTCGTCACAGGGTGGCTGGGGTGTGCGCCACGCTAGCCACCAAAACCTATGGATTCAACGGTTAAGACCGCAGATCCCCGGTGTCACACTGGGGCGACCACCTGTGACAGGAGGCGAGCGTGCAACTGCTCAGCGGGGACGCCCGTCGCGCGGTCTTCGCCCCCCTCGACGACGGTGCCCTGCGCAGCGAGGCGGTCGTGCGCCGGGTGGGCAGCGCCATCGCCCTGGGTCTGCTCGGCGACGGCGAGCAGCTCCCGGCCGAGACCGAGCTGGCCACCATGCTCAACGTCTCGACGATGACGCTGCGCGAGGCGCTGGCCGAGCTGCGCGGGCTCGGGCTGGTCGCCACCCGCCGCGGCCGCGGCGGCGGCAGCTTCGTGCAGGCCCGCGACGACGTCCTCGGCGAGCTCGCCGACGCCCGGCTGGCCGAGCTGGCCACCACGGACCTGCGCGAGCTCGGCGACGCGCACGGCGCGGTGGCCTCGGCCGCGGCCCGGCTCGCCGCGACCCGGGCGTCCCGGGTCGAGATCGCCCGGCTGCGCGACATCGTCGACCGGTTGGCGCGGGCCGACACGGTGACCGGGCAGCGCCGGGCCGAGGGCCGCTACTACGTCGAGCTGGCCGCCTGCGCCCAGTCGGTGCGCCTGACCATGCAGGAGATGGACCTGCACCTGGAGCTCGGGCAGCTGCCCTGGCCGCCGGCCCACGCGCCCGCGCTGCTCGACCGCATCGTCGCCGGCCACCGCGCGGTGCTCGACGCGATCGAGGCCCGCGACCCGGCCACGGCGCGCACGCTCACCGAGGAGCACGTGGAGGCCCGCACGCGGTGGTCGATCGAGCTGCGGCTGCGCGGGGGCGAGGGGGCCGCCGACCGCCGGGAGGTCTCGTGAGCGACGGCCGCCGGGCCGTGCCGGAGACCGTGGCCGGGATCGTCGGCGAGGTCGTCGAGGGGGTCTTCGCCACGGTCGCCGAGGTGCACGCCGCGGCGCTGCGGCCGGCCGCGCGCGAGGGGCTGCGGTCCGGGCGGCCGGTCCTCGACGACGACGTCCGCGAGCTGCTGCACCGGCCCGGCCAGCTCGCCGTCGGGCTCGGGCTGGTCGTCGCGCCGCGCCCCGACCGCGGCCTGCCGCTGCGCCTGGAGTGGTGGCAGCTCGACCCCGACGGCGGCCGGCTGCGCACGCTCGAGCCCGACCTGCGGCCGACCAGCCTCGGCTACTACGACTACACGGCGGCCGAGTGGTTCGACGTCCCCCGCCGGACCGGGCGGCGGCACGTCGTCGGCCCCTACGTCGACGTCCACGGCACCGGGCGGTACCTGCTGACGCTGACCGAGTCGGTCGTCGTCGACGGCGAGTTCGTCGGGGTGGCCGGGGCCGACGTCGCGGTGGGCCGGTTCGAGGCGCACCTGCTGGGCCGGCTCGCCCCGGGGGCGCCGTTCCTGCTCCTCAACGACGAGGACCGCGTCGTCCTGTCCACCTCGCCGCGGTGGCTGGTCGGCGCGCTGGTCCCCCCGGCCGGGATCGCCGCCGGCCCGGCCACCGCCGTCCCCGGCGTCCCGTGGCGGCTCGTGCCGGTCGAGGACCGCAGCCTGCTCACCGCCTGAGCACGAGTCTCCGGAGGGAGGCGGGACGGCTCTTGTCCTGTGACCTCTGGCTCTATAGGTTTCGGCGGTCCCTGTGGCCTGGGGCACACCGGCGCGGCGCCGGCGCGCCCCCCACCCTCGCGAGGAGACCGCCCGGTGACCGCACCAGGAGGACCCGTCGGCCGGACCGACGACGACGCCCAGCTCGCCGCCCTCGGGTACTCCCGGGAGTTCGACCGGAGCATGGGCCTGTGGGCCAACATGGCCCTCGGCTTCACCTACCTGTCGCCGCTGGTCGGCGTGTACTCGCTGTTCGCCTACAGCCTGTCCATCGGGGGGCCGCCGGCGATCTGGTGGATCGTCATCGTCGGGTTCGGCCAGCTGCTGGTCGCGCTGGTCTTCGGCGAGGTCGTCTCGCAGTACCCGCTCGCCGGCGGCATCTACCCGTGGACCCGGCGGCTGTGGAACCGGCGCTACGCCTGGATCGTCTCGTGGGTCTACATCTGGGCGATCATCGTGACCGTCACCGCGGTCGCCGAGTTCGGCGGCGGGTTCGTCGCCGCGCTGCTCGGCGTCGACGCCACCCCCGGCGTCGTCCTCGCCACCGCGGTGGGGCTGCTCGTCCTCGCCTTCTGCGTCAACTACAGCGGCACCCGCACCCTCGCCCGCATCGCCCGCATCGGGCTGGCCGCCGAGCTCGTCGGCGTCGTCGCCCTGGGGCTGTTCCTGCTGCTGTTCCGCCGCGAGCAGCCCTTCGGGATCTTCTTCGACACCCTCGGCGCCGGCGGCGGCGAGGGGTACCTCGGCACCTTCCTCGCCGCGGCGCTGTCCGGGCTGTTCCTCTTCTACGGGTTCGAGGCCTGCGGCGACGTCGCCGAGGAGGTCGCCGACCCGGCCCGCCGGATCCCGCGGGCGATGATCCTGACCATCCTCGTCGGCGGGGTCTCGGGCTTCCTGTCCTACGCCGGCTACGTGCTGGCCGCCCCTGACGCCCAGCTGCAGGCGATCATGGCCGGGGAGGACGTCGACCCGATCCCCACCATCCTGGAGAGCTCGCTGGGGACCGTCGGCTCGAAGGTCTTCCTCGTCGTCACCGTGGTCGCCTTCGTCTCGTGCGTGCTCTCGCTGCAGGCCGCCGGCAGCCGGCTGCTCTACGCCTTCGCCCGCGACCGGATGCTCCCGGCCAGCGGCTGGCTCTCGCACGTCTCCAGCCGGCACTCCGTCCCGACCAACGCGCTGCTGGTCGTCTGCGTCGTCCCGGTGCTCATCTGCCTGTTCGTCTTCTGGCGGCCGGACTCCCTGGCCCGCGTCACCGCGTTCGCCGTCCTCGGCATCTACGTCGCCTTCCAGGCCGTGGTGCTCGCCGCGCTGCGGCAGCGGCTGCGCGGCTGGCGCCCGGCGGGGGTGTGGAACCTCGGCCCGGCCGGGCTGGTGGTCAACGTCCTCGCCCTGGCCTACGGGGTCTTCGCCATCGTCCTGCTGATCAGGCCCGCGCCGGGCACCGAGACCTTCCTCGACCGCTGGATCGTCGCGATCGGCCTGGCGATCGTCGCCGGCACCGGGCTGCTGTACCTGTTCGGCGCCCGGCCGGACCGGCACTCTGCACACGTCCCCGAGGGCGACGCCCGCGAGGTGGCCGCACAGCTCCAGCAGATCCGGCGGGACGCCGGTGTCCCGGTGAGTGAGGAGATCCGATGAAGTTCAGCTACGCGATGCTGCCCGACTACCCGCTCGAGGAGTCGCTGCGGGCGATCGAGCTCGCCGACGAACTCGGCTTCCACGCCGTCTACGCCGCCGACGAGACCTGGCACAAGGACCTGTGGCTGCTGTTCGCGGCCGCGGCCGCGCGGACCTCGCGCGTCCGGATGGGCCCGAGCGTCTCGGCGGTCACCCTGCGCGAGCCGACGCTCATCGCCCAGGCCGCCGCGACGCTCGACGAGCTCACCGGCGGGCGGGCGGAGGTCGTCCTCTCCAGCGGCAACTTCGGCCTGCTCGCGCAGTACAGGACGGACTGGAAGACGACGAAGCCGCTCTCGCGGGTCGTCGAGGGCGTCAAGGTCATGCGCACCTTCCTCGACGACGGCGCCATCACCTTCGACGGCGAGTTCTTCTCCTACGACGGGCTGTTCACCTTCGCCCGCCCGGTGCAGCAGCACCTGCCGGTGAAGATGGGCGCGATGCGCGGGCCCAAGTCGTTCCAGGCCGCCGCCGAGCACTCCGACGGCTGCCACCACGCGCTGAGCTACACCCGCGAGGCCTACGAGTACGCCGCCGAGAACCTGCGCGCCGGCGCCGAGCGGGCGGGCAAGGACTGGACGACGCTGGACTTCGGCGCGTGGGTGGTCGTCTCGGTCGGCCGCGACTCCGCCGCGGCCAAGGACGCCGCCCGCAGCATGGTGGGCATCTACGCCTCCTCGATGCCCACCGAGCAGCTCGAGCGCAACGGCGTGGACCCCGACAGCCTGAAGCCGATCATCGACGCGATCGCCGGCGGGGACCTCGCCAAGGGCATCGAGCTCACCAGCCCGGAGATCGCCGACAAGCTGTCGTTCTCCGGCACGCCCGAGGAGGTCACGGCCAAGATCAAGGAGATCGAGCCGACGGGGGTCAACCACCTCATCGCCGCCATCACCGACGCCTCGCTGGTCAAGGCGTTCACCGGCCGCGAGCTGGCCGGGGTGGCCACCGTCGACGAGCAGCTGCGGCTCATCCACGACGAGGTCATGCCCGCCTTCGCCTGAGCGGCGTGGGGGGGGGGGGCGCGGGGGGGGGGGTGGGCGGGGGGGGGGGCCGCGGGGGGGGGGGGCGGGGGCGGGGGGGG
>NZ_JBJGYP010000049.1:0-20996 GCF_054050055.1 Geodermatophilus sp. SYSU D00814 | reverse complement strand
CGTGCCGGCCGGGCCGGCACGGCCCCACCCCGGGTCAGCCGGCGGCGCGCCCGAGCTCGGCGGCGTCCTGCTCCACCGCGGCGGCCAGGAGGTCCAGGTCGCCGACGACGGCGGGGTCGGCGACGAGGCCGAAGCCGAGCCGGCCGGCGACCGACATGACGCCCACCCGGAGCGCGTGGTGCTGCGCCACCTCGACGAGGGGCTGCACCGCGCCGACGGGTGCGCCGAGCACGGTGACGGCCCGGTCGGGGCCGCGCACGTTCGACACGTTGAGCGCGAAGGACCGCCCGCTGCGCTGCAGCCGCTGCGACCAGCCGGCCAGCCGGGGTGACAGGCGCGCCATCCGGGCGGCGAGCGCGTCGAGCTCCCGGGCGTCGTGGCGGGCCTTCCGCAGCGCCGTCTCCCGGCGGACGGCGGCCAGTCGCGCCCCGGGGTCGGCCTCGTCCACCGGCAGGTCCACCCGGAACCAGGAGTCGCGGTTGCCGAGGTCGTCGCCGCCGGAGTGCAGCGTCACCGGCACCTTGACCCGCAGCCCGTGCAGCGACCCGTGCCGCTCCTGCAGCCACCGGCGCAGCGCACCGGCCACCACCGCGAGCACGGCGTCGTTGACCGTGGCACCGGCCAGCCGGCGGGCCGCCCGGCGCAGCGGCTCGGACGCGACCACGGCGAGGGCCACCGCGCGGTCGCGGCCCACCTCGGCGTCGAACGGGGAGCGCCGCAACCCCGGGACGAGCTCCCCGGTCAGCACGCCGGCGAGCGAGCCGCGGCCGGCGCCGGGATCCCCCGCGGGCGCCGGGCGCGCGTCCCGGGCCGGGGCGGGGTCCCACAGCACGTCCTCGGCCAGGCGCACCACGGTCCCGCCGTCGGCGAGGGCGTGGTGCACCCGCCACACCAGCACCGCACCGCCGCCGGCGACCGGCCCGACCACGTCCATCCGCCACAGCGGCCGGCCGCGGTCCAGCCGCTCGGTGAACAGCCGGGCCAGCTCGCTCCGCAGCCCGTCCTCGTCGAGCGGGCCGGCCGTGGCGACGGCGCCGACGTGGGCGGCGACGTCGACCCCGCCCGGGCACCACACCGGCTCCTGCGCCGTCCCGCCCAGCCGCCAGGTCAGCCGGGGCGCACCGGGCAGCCGGCGGGCGACGGCGTCACGGAGCCGGTCCGGGTCCGGCGCGCCCTCCGGCAGGTGCACCACCGTCGCCGTGTGCCCGACCAGCCGGGCACCCTCCAGCGCCAGGATCGCCCGGTCCTCGTCGGTCAGCGGGACCTGCACGCCGCCAGCCTGCCGCCGCGCGAGCGCCGCGGACAAGGACGGACGCCGCCGATCACGGTGGGCGAGGAACCGGTGACGCCGGTGCGGACCACGCCGCGCCGGAGCCCCGATCCCGCCCTCGGCGGGAAAAGCCGGTGACGGCCCGCCCGGCCCGTCGCTAGCGTCCCGGCCGCACCGTCGCCGTCCGGGACACGGGGACCCGGCGCTCCTCCGAGGAGACCGCCATGGGCAGGTCGTTCGCTTCCCGTGTCAGCCATCCCCGCCTGAAGTGGGTGGTGCTCGTCCTCTGGCTGGTGCTGGCCGCCGCCTCGGCCCCGCTGGCCGGCCAGCTCACCGACGAGCAGGAGAACGACATCGCGGCGTGGCTGCCGGAGGACGCCGAGTCCACCCAGGTGCTGCGGCTGCAGGCCGAGCTGGGATCCGACCCCGACGTCATCCCCGCCGTCGTCGTCTACGAGCGCACCGATGGCATCACGGCCGACGACGCCGCCGCCGTCGCGCAGGACGCGCAGGCGTTCGGGGCGCTCGAGGAGCTCGACGGCGCGGTGATCGGGCCGATCCCGTCCGAGGACGGGCAGGCGCTGCAGCTCATCGCGCCGCTGAACGTGGGCGCGGACGGCTGGGAGGCGATCGCGCCGCTGGTCGACGACATCCGCGCCGAGGCGGGCGACGGCCCCGACGGGCTGACCGCCTACGTGACCGGCCCGGCCGGCAGCGCGGCCGACTCCTCCGAGGCGTTCGCCGGCATCGACGGCACGCTGCTCTTCGCCGCCCTCGGCGTCGTGATCGTGATCCTGCTGTTCACCTACCGCAGCCCGGTGCTGTGGATCCTGCCGATCTTCTCCGCCGTCATCGCACTGTTCTGCGCGCAGGCGGTGGTCTACCTGCTGGCCCGCTACGCCGACCTGACGGTCAACGCCCAGAGCGCCAGCATCCTCACCGTCCTGGTCGTGGGCGCCGGCACCGACTACGCGCTGCTGCTCGTCGCCCGCTACCGCGAGGAGCTGCGGCTGCACGCCGACCGGCACGAGGCCATGACCGAGGCCGTGCACCGGGCCGGCCCGGCGGTGCTGGCCAGCGGCGGCACGGTGGTGCTCGGGATGCTGTGCCTGGTCGCGGCGCAGATGAACTCCACCGCGGGCCTCGGCCCGGTCGCCGCGATCGGCGTCGCGGTGACCCTCGTGGTGCTCATGACGCTGCTCCCGGCGCTGCTGGTCATCTGCGGGCGGTGGGTGTTCTGGCCGGTGCGGCCGGCCTTCGGCAGCGCCGAGCCCAGCGCGACCGGGCTGTGGGCCCGCGTGGGCCGGCTCATCGCGCCCCGGCCCCGCGCCACCTGGGTGGTCACCACCGTGCTGCTGCTGCTCGCCTGCCTGGCCGTCTTCCGCCTGGACCCCAGCGGCCTGACCCAGGCCGAGAGCTTCCGGGGGACGCCGGAGTCGATCCAGGGCGACCAGGTCGCCGCCGAGCACTACCCGGCCGTGGCGGGCAACCCCGTCACCGTCGTCACCGGTGCGGACTCCGCCGACGAGGTCGCCCGCGCCGTCGCGGAGACCGAGGGCATCGCCGCGGTCGACCCGCCCCGGGTGAGCGGGGACTCCGCGCTGGTCACCGCGTCGCTGACCGACCCGTTCGACAGCCCGGCGGCCTACGCGACCGTGGACCGGCTGCGCGCCGAGCTCGACGACGTCGGGGACGGCCAGGCGCTGGTCGGCGGGAACACCGCGCTCAACCTCGACGTCCAGAACGCCTCGCAGCGGGACAACCGCGTCGTCATCCCGCTGATCATGCTCGTGGTGCTGGTCGTCCTCGGGCTGCTGCTGCGGGCGCTGGTGGCACCGGTGCTCCTGGTCGCCACGGTCGTGCTGTCCTTCGGCGCCGCGCTGGGCCTCAGCGCCCTGGTCTTCGACTGGACGCTCGGCATCACCGACACCGACAGCTCGTTCCCGCTGTTCGTCTTCGTGTTCCTCGTGGCCCTCGGCATCGACTACAACATCTTCCTGATGACCCGGGTGCGGGAGGAGGCCGCCGACCACGGCACCCGGCGGGCCGCGCTGGTCGGGCTGGCGGCCACCGGCGGCGTCATCACCTCGGCGGGGCTGGTGCTCGCCGCGACCTTCGCCGTCCTCGGCACCCTGCCGCTGACCTTCCTGACCCAGCTGGGCATCGCCGTGGCGCTCGGCGTGCTGCTCGACACCATCGTCGTCCGGTCGGTGCTGGTCACCGCCCTGACCCTCGACGTCGGGCGGCACATGTGGTGGCCCAGCCGGCTGGCCCGCCGCCTGGACGAGGCCGAGCCGCCACCCGGCGCCCCGGTGCCGACGACGGCCGCGGCGGGGTCCCCGGTGCCGGCGCCGCGGCCGGTCCCCGACGGCGGCGACCCCGTCAGCGGAGCGCCGCCGGCGTCCGGCGCACGCCCACCGGGTACGGGGTCGGGGTGAGGGCGAACACCGCGGCCGCCCGGCTGCCGTCGACGCCGAAGGGCTGCTCGAACGGGTAGGTGTCGTCCACGACCGTGGGTGTCGCCCGGCAGCAGGCGGCCAGTGCGGCGGCGCCGGCGGCGTCGGTCGCCCCGCCGTAGGGTTCCGCGTGGACTTCGCCGACCTGCGCCGGCCGTTCGTCATCGCCCACCGCGGCGGGGCGCTGCAGGTGCCCGAGCACACCCTCGAGGGCTACCGGGTGGCGGTCGGCCAGGGCCTGCCGGTCATCGAGCAGGACGTGCACGTCCTCGCCGACGGCGGCCTCGGCGTCATGCACGACGGCACCGTGGACCGCATGACCACCGCCAGCGGCAACGTCGCCGACCACACGTCGGTGTCCTGGAAGCAGCTCGACATCGACGCCTCGGCCACCCTCGGCGGCGGCTGGCCCGACGGGCTGCGTCCCCCGCTGTTCGACGAGGTGCTCACCGAGTTCGGCGACCGGGTCCTGCTGTGCGCGGAGGCCAAGGGCACCGGCGCGATGGCACCGCTGATCGCCGCGCTCGAGCGGCGCGGCATCCGCCGGGGGTCGGTGCTGCTGCAGTCCTTCTCCCTCGCCGACTGCCGGCTCGCCCGCTCGCGGGGGTGGGAGGTGGTCTGGCTCGGCAGCACCGACGTCGCCCGCGCCGCCGCCGAGGGCATCGGCTGGCTGGGCCCGCAGGCCGGGCAGGTGACCGCGGCGCTGTGCACCCGGGCGCACGCCGCCGGCGTCGAGGTGGCCTGCCACACCGTCAACCGCCGCTACCAGCGCGACGCCCTGATCGCCGACGGCGTCGACGCGGTGTTCTCCGACGACCCCGTGTACCTCGCCGGGGACGCCGCGCGCCGCACCACCGACCTGTTCGCCCGGCAGGTGTGGCTGCCCGGCATGCAGGCCGACACCGACCGCGGCCGCTTCTTCCCCGACGACCACTCGTGGGGGTTCGCCGCCACCGACGCCGCCACCGGCGCCGCCGCCTCGGCGCTGCTGGGCTTCCTCGCGCCGCCGGACCCGGACGCGTTCACGCTGCGGCTGCGCGTCCGCCTCGACGAGGCCCGCGGGGACCCGCGCGGCTGCGGCGCGGTCGTCCTGCTCAGCGCCGACGACCGCCCGTACCTGCCCCCGCCCGGGACCTCCCCCGGCGTCGACGGCCTGCTGGTCCTGCTGCGGGCCGACGGCACGGTCGCCGTCTCGTGCGTCTCCGACGGCGTCGCCGTCCCGGTGGCGTCCTCGCCGGGCGGTGCGCCGCTGCCGGTCGGCTCGTACGTGCCGCTGGAGGTCACCGTCACCGGCTCCGGGGTCGCCGTCCGCGCGGGGACCGCCGCGGTGACCGTCGCCGACGGCGGTGTCCGCCCCGTACCCGTCGTCCACCTCGGCAGCGTGTCCGCCGGGATCCGCTTCACCGGACTGGAGCTGACGTGACCGACCCCTTCGCCCTCCCCGACCGGCTGCCCGGTCACGGCCCCGCCGACCCGGAGGGCTACCTCGTCGAGGAGGTCGCCGACGGCTACCGGTGGACCTGCCGCGCCGACGGCCGGACCGCGGGCCCCTTCGCCAGCCGCGAGGAGGCCGTCGTGGCCGCCGCCGCCGACCGCACCGCCTGACCGGGGCGCCGGGGTTCCTCTCGTACCCTGGGCATCCGGTCCGTCGGCCCCGGGAGGACAGCACCGCATGCCCTTTCCGTCCCGCCGCCGCCCGCCCGCCGACGTCCCGCCCGCGCAGCGGTGGACCGACCGGGTGCCCCGGCGCCGGCCGGCCGACGACGAGCGCTTCCCGCCGTACGGCGCCCCGCCGGCGCCGGCGGACCCGTGGGCCGCACCGCCGCCCGGATCCCGGCCGTGGCCGCCGCCCGCCCCCGGCAGCGCACCGCCGGCGGAGCGGGCGGGTGCTCGGCGGCGCCCGGAGGAGCTCCCGCCGCAGGACGACGCCCGGCGGCTGGGGCGCCGGCGGGTCCGGCGCCGGGTGGTCCGCGGGCTGGTCGTCGCCTTCGTGCTGCACCTGCTCGTCCTGGTGTCGCTGCGCTGGGTCGACCCGCCGACGACGGCGTTCATGCTGGCCAACGAGCAGGGCGCGATCCAGCAGTCGGTGCCGGTGGAGCACGTGTCGCGGAACTTCCTCGCCGCCGTCATCGCCCACGAGGACCAGGCGCTGCCCTACCGCGACGGCGCCTTCACCTGGGACGAGCTCTCCGGCCGCGCCGAGGCCCGGCTGCGCGGCGAGGAGGACCCGTCGGGCTCGACCATCCCGCAGCAGGTGGCCAAGAACCTCTTCCTCAACCAGTCGATGAGCGTCTGGCGCAAGGCGGTCGAGGCCGGCCTGTCCGCCGAGCTGGCGCTGGTGCTCGACGACCGGCGGATGCTCGAGCTCTACGTCAACTCCGCCCAGCTCGGCCCGCAGGTGTACGGCATCTGCGCGGCCAGCTGGTACTACTTCGACACCCCGCCGTCGACGCTGACCGTCGACCAGGCCGTGCAGATCGTCGGGCTGCTGCCCTCCCCCGGGCACGTCCAGCGGGCGCCCGGCGGCGGACTGGACTTCGACGTGGCCGACGGCCTCGGCTGGCTGTCGCGCTCGCACGTGCTCAACGCGCAGAACCGGGTGCCGCGGCACATCGAGCAGAAGGGGTTCCAGCCGGTCGAGGACGCCGGGATCACCGGCCTCGCGGCGGACCAGCCGCCCGGCGACGACGACTGCTCGGAGGTGCCCGAGGAGGTCGCGGACCTGATCGCCGAGCAGGGCACCGCCTGACGACCACCACGGAGGGCACCCCCGGATGACGACGCCGTCGTTCCACCCCGACCTGCGGGCCGCACGGTTCGTGCCGCGCACGGTGGTCGGCCCGCGCACCCTGCGCCCGGTCCGGCTGCTCACCCGGGGCATCGCCGCCTCCCGGCGACAGTGGGGCGCGGAGCCGGTGCCGGTCGCGCCGGGTGTGTCGGTGCGGCTGTTCCGGCCGGCGTCGGCCGGGGCGCGCACGCCGGCGCTGCTGTGGCTGCACAGCGGCGGGACGGTCATCGGCACCGCCCGCCAGGACGACCGCGCCTGCCGCCGGTTCGCCGACCGGCTCGGGATCACCGTCGCCTCCGTGGAGTACCGGCTCGCGCCCGAGCACCCCTTCCCCACGCCGCTGCACGACTGCGAGGCGGCGCTGCGGTGGCTGGCCGGGCAGTCGGCCGTCGACCCGGAGCGGATCGCGGTCGGGGGCGCCAGCGCCGGTGGCGGTCTGGCGGCCGCGCTGGCGCTGCTCACCCGCGACCGCGGCGGGGTCCGCCCCGTGCTGCAGCTGCTCTCCTACCCGATGCTCGACGACCGGACCGCGCGGCGGACCGACGTCGACGAGCGCTGCGTGCGGATCTGGAACCAGGCGAGCAACCGCTTCGCCTGGCGCAGCCACCTCGGCCCCGCCTGGGACAGCGGCGACGTCCCCGCGCTGGCGGCACCGGCGCGCGCCGCGGACCTCTCCGGCCTGCCCCCGGCCTGGATCGGGGTCGGCACCTGCGACCTCTTCCACGACGAGGACGTCGCCCACGCCGCCCGCCTCCGCGACGCCGGTGTGCCGTGCACGCTGCACGTGGTCCCCGGGGCCTACCACCTCTTCGACGAGACCGAGCCGCGGGCCGGCGTGTCCCGCGACTTCCTGCAGGCGCGCACCGCCGCCCTCGCCGCCGCGTTGCACGCCCGCTGACCGCTGCTGGGCAGCCCGCCGACGTCACGGAGACGCCCGTGCGCATCCTGATCGCACCCGACAAGTTCCGCGGCACGGCCACCGCCGTCGCGGCGGCCGCGGCTCTGGCCGAGGGGGTGGCGGACGCCGGCCACACGGCGATCGCCGTGCCCTTGGCGGACGGCGGGGAGGGCACGCTGGAGGCGCTGGGCGGCGCGACGCACACGACCCGCGTCACCGGGCCCCTCGGTGCGCCGGTGGACGCGGCGTGGCGGCTCTCCGACGGGCGGGCCGTGGTCGAGACCGCCCGCGCCTCGGGGCTGCTGCTCGCCGGTGGCCGGGAGGCGAACGACCCCTGGGCCGCCACCAGCCGCGGCACCGGCGAGCTGGTCGCCGAGGCGGTGCGCCGGGGAGCGCGGCGGGTGGTCGTCGGGGTCGGCGGGTCGGCGTGCACCGACGGCGGCGCCGGGGCCGTCGAGGTGCTGCGGGAGATCGCGCCGCTCGACGGCAGCCGCGGGTGGACGGTGCAGGTCGCCTGCGACGTCGGGACGACGTTCCTCGACGCGGCCCGGGTGTTCGGCCCGCAGAAGGGCGCGACGCCGGAGCTGGTGCGGCGGCTCACCGCGCGCCTGGCCGACGTCGCGCTCGACCACCGGGAGCGCTACGGCGTCGACGTCCGGGCGCTGCCCGGCTCGGGCGCCGCGGGGGGCCTCGCCGGCGGGCTGGCGGCGCTCGGGGCGTCGCTGGTCCCCGGGTTCGACCTGGTGGCCGACGTCGTCGGGCTGCGGGAGCGGGTGCGGGCAGCCGACCTCGTGGTCACCGGCGAGGGGATGCTCGACGTGCAGTCCTTCGAGGGCAAGGTCGTCGGGGGCGTCGCCGCGCTGGCGCGGGCCGCCGGCGTGCCCTGGGCCGCGGTGGTGGGGCAGGCGCTCGTCGAACCGCCCGACGGCCGGGTGGTCGACCTCGTCGCCACCTTCGGGCGGGACCGGGCGCTGGGCGCCACGTCGGCCTGCCTGCGCGCCGCCGGGCGTGACCTCGTGAACCCAGTCGCCGACCGTGCCGTGCATGACGGCCCGGCCGCGGGGAAACGGGATCGGCGTCCCTGATCCCTCCCAGCGAGCGAGCACCTCGAGGAGGACGCGGTGAGCGTGATGCGCTTCGACCCCTTCGGTGACCCCTTCCGGGGCGTGGACCGGCTGACCAGCCAGCTGATGAGCGGCACGAAGACGCCGATGGGCATGCCGATGGACGTCTGGCAGGCTGACGACGGCTACCACGTCGCGCTGGACCTGCCCGGCGTCGACCCCGCCGGCGTGGAGATCACCACCGAGCGGAACACGCTCACCATCCGCGCCGAGCGCCGCTCGGAGTACGGCGAGAGCGGCAACGTGCTGCTCGCCGAGCGGCCGCAGGGCCGGTTCACCCGCCAGCTGCAGGTCGGCGACGCGCTGGACACCGCCCGGGTGACGGCCACCTACACCGACGGCGTGCTGCACCTGGTCATCCCGGTGTCCGAGCGCGCCCAGCCGCGCCGCATCGAGGTGCAGCACGGCGGCGCGCAGCAGCAGCTGCCCGTCACCGGGGACGACGGGCCCGCCGGCCAGGAGCGGCAGGGCTGAGCCGGGCGGCGCCGGGACGGACGGCGGCGGGCGCCCCCTCCGTCCCGGCGGGTCACCCGTGCAGGTACACCTGCCCGGGCCGCACCGGCCCGAGCAGCTGCGGCACCGTGACCAGCGTGTAGCCCGCCGCCCGCAGCGCGTCGACGATGCCGGGCACTGCCGCGACCGTGCTCGGGTGGATGTCGTGCATCAGCACGATCGCGCCGGGGTGCACCCCGTCCAGGACCCGCTGGGTGGTGGTGGCGACGTCGCGGTTGAGCCAGTCCTGCGTGTCGACGTCCCACGTGATCTGCGCGTAGCCGCGCTGCGCCGTCTCCGCGGCGACCGTGGCGTCGGTGGCCCCGTAGGGCGGGCGCATGAGGTCGGTGGTGATGCCGAGGTCGGCCAGCACCGCGGTGGTGCGGTCGAGCTGGTCGCCGACCGCGGCGGCCCCGACGTCGGGCAGCCGCGGGTGCGACCAGCTGTGGTTGCCGACGGCGTGGCCGTCGGCGACCGCCTGCCGGACGAGGTCGGGCTCGGCGGCGGCGGCCTGCCCGACGACGAAGAAGGTGGCGCGGACGTCGGCCGCCCGCAGCTCGTCCAGCAGCTGCCCGGTGTAGGGCCCCGGCCCGTCGTCGAAGGTGAGCGCGACGCACGCGAGGACGGCGCAGTCGACCTCCTGGCCGGGCGGCGGTGGCGGTGCGGGCGCGGGCGGCGCGGGCGCCGGGGGCTCGGGCGCCTGCGGCTCCGGGGGCTCGGGCGCCGGCGGCTCCGGCGGCGCCGGGACACCGGTGAAGGGGGCGGCCGCCACGGCCGCCTGCCGCACGGCGCGGCCGGCGTCGGTGAGCACGCCCTCGACGACCTCCGGGGCGAACCGGACCGCGACGTCGCCGAAGGGCTCCGCCCGCCCGTCGCCCAGGCCCACCACGGCGGTCACCGACCCGTCCGCCGCGAAGCGCAGGTCGGCCAGGGCGACCGCGCTGCCGAGCAGCTCGTGCCCCAGTCCCGCCCGGCGGACGGCGTCGGTGAACCAGGCGAAGGCGAGGTCGGGGTCGGCGACGAGGTCGGGCGAGGTCCAGACGGCCCCGGAGGTCACGTCGGTGTAGACGCCGGTCGTGGTGGTCTCGGCGGGCAGCCCGCCGATCCGGGTGCGCACGCCGACCGAGGCCCCGAGCACGTCGCCGGCGGCGAGCACGGGCACCACGTCGACCGTCAGCTCGTTCCACGAGCCGGGGGCCAGTTCCTCCTCGTAGCGCTGCACGTCCTCGTCGACGAGGTCGCCGAGCGCCTGCTCGAGGTCCGGGAGGCCGGGCACCGCCACGGTGGTGACCTGCCGGTGGTCCTCCGGGGTCTTGCTGTCCTCCTCGGTCACGGCCAGTCCCGCCGCGGCCGGGTCGAGCGCCGGCGGGGGCTCGACGACCGCCGCGGGCGGGGTCACGCCGGTGGGGGCGGCCGGCGCGGTGGCGTCGCCGGCGGCGGCTGCGGCGGTGCCGTCGCCGGTGCCGTCAGCGGTGCCGGGACCGGCGTCACCCCCGGTGTCGCTGCCGGTGCCGGACCCACCGCCGGTGTCACCGGCGGCGCCGGTGCCGTCCCCGGCGACCGCGCCCACGGCCCGGGCGCCCACGGCCTCGGCACCGACGCTGAGCACCCCGTCCGACCCGTCGCCCGCGCAGGCGCCGAGCAGGAGCACCGCGACGACGAGCGGGGCCGCCCTCCCCGGGCTCACCACGGCGACGCACCCCGGGCGGCGGGCCGGACCCCGCCCGGTGGGCCGGCCGGGCCGCGGCGGGCGGAGGTCGTCGGTGCGGGTCGGTCGGGGGACGTCACGGGAACCGCCGCGGGGTGGGGCAAGGAGGAGCTCCTTCACACGTCGTGCGGACGTCCGTGTCCCGGGAGGCCGACGGGCGTCACGGTCCCGGCAGCCGCTCCAATCCCGCTCCAACGGCGCCGCGGGCACCTCCCCGCGAGCCGGCGCCAGGGGGTGGCGGGGAACCGGTCGGTCCCGGTCGGATCGCAGGCCGGGAGGGTCGTCCGGCCGGCTGCCCGGGAGCCGACACGCGGACGCGAGCGGGATCGCAGGGCGCGACTGCGGGCAGCGCGCCACGGGCCGGCCGGGCTGCGCGCCCTGCCGGCGAGCGGTGCCCCGCCCTACGGGTGGCCCACCGACGCCGCCGGCGCTCGCTCGCGCGGACGGTCGAGCGCGACCACCAGCGCGGGGAACAGCAGCACGGTGAGCACGCCGGCGCCGACCAGCGCGGCGGCGTTCTCGGGCAGCATGGTGCCGCTGCGCAGGCCGATCTCGGTGAGCGCCACGAGCACCGGCAGCGCCGTCGCGCTCACCAGGGCGGTCTGGGTCCGCTCCCGCAGGACCAGCACGCCGCGGTAGACGAGCAGCGCCGGGCCGCCCCGCACGGCCAGCATCAGCGCGAAGAACAGCAGCAGCCGCAGCGGCGCGTCCGCGATCGAGGGCAGGTCCAGCGCCATGCCCGAGGCCACGAAGAAGACCGGGACGAAGAAGCCGTAGCCGACGGCGTCGAGCTTGGCCTCCAGCTGCGGCGCGGCCGTGCCCACCCACCGCCGCAGCACCATGCCGGCCAGGAAGGCGCCGAGCACCGCGTCGAGGTGGAACTGGTCGGTGACCGCGATGAGGGCGACCAGCAGCAGCACCGTGCCGCGCAGGGTGATCTGGCTGGTCTCGTCCTGGCCGGCGTCGATCACCCGGGCGAGCCGGCTGCCGTCGTGGACGGCGCGGCGCAGGACCGCCAGCACGACGGCCAGCACCGCCACCGCGGCGAGGGAGACCAGCGCGGCGAGGCGGCCCTGGGTGCCCAGGAACACGGCGATGGCGAGCACGGGCAGCAGCTCCCCGACCCCGCCGGTGGCCAGCAGGTAGCGCCCCAGCCGCCCGTGCAGCAGGCCCTTCTCGCGCAGGATCGGCAGCAGCGTGCCCAGCGCCGTGGTGGTCAGGCCCAGCGCCACCGGCAGGAAGGCGCGCACCACGCCCCCGGCGGTCAGCAGGCCCACCACGCCCAGCGCCAGCGCGGCGGACACCCCCCACGCGACCAGGGCCCGCCGGCCGGCGTCCTCGCGGAACAGCCGCGGGTCCAGCTCGTAACCGGCCAGCAGGAAGACGAAGCCGAGCCCGACGTCGGAGAGGACCCGGACGTCCTGCGCGGTCCCGACGTCGAGGACGTGCGGCCCGATCAGCATGCCGCCGGCCAGCAGCAGCACCACCTGGGGCACCGGCAGCCGCGGGACCAGCCCCACGACGACGGCGGCGACGAGGGACACCGCGGTCACCGCGGCCAGGGTGTCGATCACCACCACGTCGTCCACCGGGCTCTCCCGTCTCCGGAGATCCCGCGAGGATGCCCCTCCGGCCCGCCCGGGCGGAAGCACACCGGGCGCGCGGGGCTCCCACGGGGGCGGGGTCCGGGGCACGATCGCCGGGACGGTCGCGCACAGGGGCGGGCGCGCCGGGGGCGGGAGGTGCCGTGGGCCTCGAACCCGAGCTGATGCCGGTGGTCGACGGACGGCGGGAGCTGGTGGCCTGGCTGGTCCTCGGCTTCCTGGTGACCTTCCTGGTCACCCGCTTCGTCACGCGCGCCATCCGGGAGGGACGCGGGCCGTTCCGGGACGCCAGCGTCGGCGGGGTGCACGTCCACCACGAGGTGTACGGGATCTTCCTGCTGCTGGGCACCGGCACCGTCGAGTTCACCTACCGGCCCGGCGGCGCCGGCGGTGTCGTGCTCGCCCTGCTCTTCGGCGCCGGCGCGGCGCTGACCCTCGACGAGTTCGCGCTGTGGCTGCACCTGGAGGACGTGTACTGGTCGCGCGAGGGCCGCAGCTCGGTCGACGCGGTGCTCATCGCCCTGGTGGTCGGCGTCCTGCTGCTGGTCGGCGCCAACCCCTTCGACGCCGACGAGGACGACAGCGAGGCGGTGCTCGCCCTGACGCTGGCGGTCAACCTGCTCTTCGCCCTGGTCGCGATCCTCAAGGGGCGCGTCCTCCTGGGCGTGGTCGGCGTGTTCGTGCCCCTCGTCGCGCTCGTCGGCGCGCTCCGCCTCGCCCGGCCGGCGTCGCCGTGGGCCCGGCGCCGCTACCCGCCCGGCTGCGCGGCCGCCGAGCGCTCGCTGCGCCGCTTCCCGCCGGGCCGGCGCACCCGCTGGGACGCGCTGGTCGACCTGTTCGCCGCGGTCCCGGAGGCCACGCCGGCGCGCCCGGCCGTCCGCCCCGCCGCCGGCGGGTGAGCACCGGGCAGGACACGTTCAGGCCTCTGGTGTCTCGTAACCCCTTCCGGGGCGGGCGCGGATGCGGTACGCAGTGTCCCGACAGGGTCGTCACTCACGGTGGTCGGACGCTCCGGTGGCGCAGTTGCCGCCGGTCCGGGTCACCGTGGGGTCGCGGGCACGGGGGACGCACGCGAGGAGGCCGTTCGTGGGGGAAGCCGCGTCCGAGCTGCTGGAGTTCCGGGACCTCGGGCCGCTGGAGGTCCGGCGGGCGGGGGAACCGGTCCCGCTGGGCGGCGCGCGGCTCACCGCGGCGCTGTCGCTGCTGCTGGTCCACGCCGGCGGGCACGTCACCGTCGACGCCCTGAGCGAGGCGATGTGGGGCGCGCGGTCCCCGGCCCGGTCGTCGTCGACGCTGGACTCGCACGTCTGGCGGCTGCGCAAGGCCCTCGAGCCCGACCGGGCCCCGGGGGCGCCGTCGGAGGTGCTGGTGCGCGAGCCCGGCGGCTACCGGCTGGTGGTCGACCCGGGGACCGTCGACTCGCGGCGCTTCCGCCGCCTGGCCGACGAGGCGCGGGTGCTGCTGTCCGCCGGCCGCGCGGAGGAGGCCCGCCGGGCCGCCGAGGAGGCGCTGGCGCTGTGGCGCGGGCGCCCCTACCCCACCGTGGCCGACGCGCCGTGGGTCGCCGCCGACGTCGCCCGCCTCGTCGAGCTGCGCGACCAGGTGCGGGAGGTGCTGGCCGAGGCCCTCCTCACCACCGGGGCGCCGGGACAGGCACTGCTGGAGCTCGGGCCGCCCCTGGCCGAGACGCCGCTGCGGGAGCGGCTGTGGGCCCTGCGCATGCTGGCCCAGCACCGCCTGGGGCGCCCCGAGGAGGCGCTGCGCAGCTACCGGCAGGCCCGGGCGGTGTTCCTCCGCGAGCTCGGCCTCGAGCCCGGTCCCGACCTGCGCGAGCTGCAGCGCCGGATCCTCACCGAGGACGCGACGCTGGCCGACCGCACCGGCTCCGGCCCGCCCGCACCGCCGCCGTCCCCCGGTCCGCCGGGCGCACCGGCCGAGCCGGGACCGGCCGCCGACGACCGGGACCGCGAACGCACCCCCCGGCAGGGCGCCGGTGCCCCGCCGGCCCGGCGCGGGCACCTCCTCGGGCGACCACCCCTCCCGCCGCAGGGCTCCCCGGCCGCAGACCCGCAGCGGCACCGCCGCCCGGCGCAGCGGGCACCCCGCCACCGCGCCGCCGGAGAGACCTCCGGCCGGCCGCTGCCGCGGGCCCTGGACCGCGGCCTCCGTGCGGGACGGCCGGGACGCGACGCCGACTCGCCGGGCGTGGTGGAGCCACCCGACGGGGACGTCCCCGGTGGCGACGTCCCCGGTGACGGCGCGCTCGAGACCGCCGCGGTGGACCCGCCGGAGCCGCGCGACGACGGCGGCACCGGGCAGGGCGCCGCACCGCCCGCCTCCGTCCCGGAGGACGCCGGCGGCGCGGGAGGGGACCGGCCGGCCGGGGCCCGCGGGCCCGGGCTCGGGAGGGTGCCGGGTCCGGACGACGGCGCCGCCCCCCGCGCGGTGCCCCTCCCGCCGCGGCGGGACGCGCACCGGACGACGGGCCGGCGGGGCGGGCGGGACCTCACCCGTCCCGGCGCGCGGCCTCCTCCCGCCGGGTCGCGGCCGAGGTGGTGGTGATCCAGTCGTCGATCGTCTCCCACCAGCGGTAGAGCCAGTCGGTCAGCTCCGCCTCCTCGCGCGGCACCTCCGCGGCCGGGATGAACCACCAGCGCAGGTGGAGGGTCTTGTCCATCGGCAGGCCCCGCCAGACGTCCCCGACCGTGCTCAGGTGCTCGAGCCCGGTGTGCGCCACCAGCACGACGTCGGCGTGCGGCGCGGCCTGCAGCGCCGCGACCACGCCGCCGGGCCGCGGGGGCAGCAGGTGGCGCATCCGCTCGGCGCGCGTCAGCGCGGCGAGCAGCCCGCGCTCGCGCAGCCGCTGCAGGGCCCGCACCTTGCGCTGCGGGGTGAAGTTGGCGCCCTCGGGGAAGATCAGCAACGCGTCCTCCTCGCCGAGGTCGCGGGCGAGGTCGGCGATCGCCTCCTCCGGGCCGGGACCCGCCGCCGACCGGGCGGAGACGAAGGAGTTGGGCAGCCGGTTGAGGTAGACGTCGATCAGCGGGTCCAGCTGCAGCACGTCCTTGAGCACGATCCGCGGCTGGCGCAGGTGGTCGCGGTTCATCAGCGTGTGCACCAGCAGGAACGAGTCCCCCGGGCCGGCGTGCCGGGACAGCACCACCATGGCGTTGGTCGAGCCGGGCACCCCGTCGTCCAGCGGCGACCAGGACTCCCCGTCGGTGACCAGGCGGAGGGAGAACAGCCGCTGGGCGGTCCGCATGAGCGCGTCGAGCAGCAGCCGCAGCACCGTGTAGTGGGCCGCGCGGGAGGCCGGCCCGGACAGCCGCCGGCCGAAGCCGCTGGCGACCCACAGCACGGCGGCGGCCGCGAGGCCGGCCACCTCCAGCGTGAGGTACACCAGCCCGAAGCACAGCAGCCGCAGCGCGCGCAGCCGGCCGGGGAGGAAGACGGACACGAGCAGTGCCAGGACCACCAGCACCGGCAGCAGCAGGACGCCGGCGACCAGCACGCCGAGGAGCAGCGGGCCGGTCACCCGGCGCACGCGGCGGGACGGCAGCACCTCAGGTCCCCCCGTCCCGGTCGGCCGCGACCCGGTCGAGGGCCTCGGCGGCCGCGGCGTGGGCCTGCTCGATGCGGGCGGTCACGCCGGAGAAGTCGCGGTAGCGCAGGTTGGCCGCTCCCGGCGGGTCGGGGTCCCCGGCGGGCAGCACGTGGACCGTGACGCCGGGCGGGAGGGTGGACAGGTCCGCCGCGAACCGGTGCCGGCGGGCGATCTCGAAGGCGACCGTGGCGACCTCCCAGGGCCGTTCCGGCGGGCGCAGCGGCCGGTCGATCCGCCCGACGTGGAGCACGTAGACGGTGTCCGCGCCGAGGGCCACGGCCCGGCCGACGGGGATGCTGTGCACCAGCCCGCCGTCGAGGTAGTGCTCGCCGCCGACCTCCACGGCCGGCAGCAGCCCGGGGACGGCGCAGGAGGCGAGCACCGCGTCGACGAGGTCGCCGTCGCTGAACCAGTGCTCGGCGGCCCGCTCGATGCTGGCCGCCACGCACTGGAACGGCACGCGCAGCCCGGCGAAGGTCCGCACCGGCAGGTGGTCCTCGAGCAGCTCGCGCAGCGGCTCCCGGGGGTGCAGGTGGGTGCGGGTGCGCACCAGGGTGCCCACCCGGGCCAGCACCGAGCCGGTGAGGACCCGCCGGGAGGCCAGCTCCTCCCACACGCCGCGCAGCCGGTCGACCGCGCCCGGCGTGGGGTCGGCGGCCACGACGGCGCCGTTGATGGCGCCCACCGACGTGCCGACCACCAGGTCGGGGCGGACCCCGCGCTCGAGCAGCGCCTGCAGCATGCCCACCTCGGCCGCGCCGAGCACCCCGCCGCCGCCCAGGACGAACGCCGTCCCGCCCCCGCCGGCCGGGTCGGGGAGCGGCGCCATGCCCGCATCGTGCCACCCGCCCCCGGGGGCGGCAGCCGCGCCCGCCGGCCGTCCCCGGAGGCGCTCAGGGGCGCCCGGTGAGCCGCAGCAGCAGGCCGGTCACGAGCCCGTGCGTCGCGTGCCCGACGACGCCGCGGACGTGGCTGACCAGCGGGTAGGCCGTCATCGTCGACAGCGAGGTGCCCTCGTCGACGACGAGGAAGGCGCCGGCCCCGACCAGCGGGCCGGCCACCATCGGGGGCACGCCCCGGCGCACCAGGGCCGCGGCGAGCACCCCGTAGGTGACGCCGAACGTGCGGTGCGTGGCCAGCCCGACCCGGGCGGCCGCGGCGTCGTCGAGGTCGCGGCCGCGGACCCGGCCGAGCTGCCGGCCCAGCTGCACGAGCATCCCGCCGGGCGCGATCTCCTGCTCGCGCTTGCGCGAGGCCTCGCTCTGCCGCGCGTGGAACCAGGTCGTGGCGGCGTCCATGCTGCGGCTGGCCACGTACCCGGCCAGCGCCCCGGTCCACAGCCGGCCGCTCCCACCCGTCCCGGTCGGTGTCCCCGCCATGTCCGCCTCCCTCTCCCGACGGCGTGCCCGCGCGCCCCAGTGCAGCGGGCGGGCACGGCCGGCGGGAGGGTCCAACGTCCCCCGGCGGGGGGCCCGGCGTGGGGGCGGGTGCTCAGTCCTCCGGCTCGTGCAGCGGACCGCTGCCCACCACGACCGGTCCCCCGCCGGAGCCCCACTGCCAGCCGCGGATCTCCGGCAGGTCCTCGCCGTGCGCGCGGACGTACCGGCGGTGCTCGATGAGCCGGCCGTGCAGCCGGTCGCGCAGGTGCGCGCCGCGCGCGCGGAGCCGAGGCACCCGGTCGATGACCGCGATCGCGAGGGAGTAGCGGTCGATGCCGTTGATGACGCACATGTCGAACGGCGTCGTCGTCGTGCCCTCCTCCACGTAGCCGCGCACGTGCAGGTTGTCGTGGTTGGCCCGCCGGTAGGTCAGCCGGTGGATCAGCCACGGATAGCCGTGGTAGGCGAACACGACCGGCTTGTCGGTGGTGAAGAAGGAGTCGAAGTCGGTGTCGGACAGGCCGTGCGGGTGCTCCCGGTCGTCCTGCAGCCGCATGAGGTCGACGACGTTGACGAACCGGACGCGCAGGTCGGGGAAGGCCTCGCGCAGGATCTCCGCGGCCGCCAGGGCCTCCATGGTCGGCACGTCGCCGGCGCAGGCCAGGACGACGTCGGGGTCGGTGCCGGCGTCGGTGCTGGCCCACTCCCAGATGCCGATGCCCTTGGTGCAGTGCTCGACCGCCCGGTCGAGGTCGAGGTACTGCAGCGCCGGCTGCTTGCCGGCGACGATGACGTTGACGTACTGGTGGGTGCGCAGGCAGTGGTCGGCCACCGACAGCAGCGTGTTGGCGTCCGGCGGCAGGTAGACCCGGATGACGTCGGCCTTCTTGTTGACGACGTGGTCGATGAACCCGGGGTCCTGGTGGGAGAAGCCGTTGTGGTCCTGGCGCCACACGTGCGAGGTCAGCAGGTAGTTCAGCGAGGCGATCGGCCGCCGCCACGGGATGCCGTTGGTGGTCTTCAGCCACTTGGCGTGCTGGTTGAACATCGAGTCGACGACGTGGATGAACGCCTCGTAGCAGGAGAACAGGCCGTGCCGGCCGGTGAGCAGGTAGCCCTCCAGCCAGCCCTGGCACAGGTGCTCGGAGAGCACCTCCATGACCCGGCCGTCCGGGGACAGGTGGTCGTCGTCGGGCTCGCGCCGCGCCACCCAGGTGCGGTCGGTGGCCTCCAGGACGGCACCGAGCCGGTTGGAGTTGTTCTCGTCGGGGGCGAAGAGGCGGAAGGTCTCGGGGTTGCGGCGCACCACGTCGCGCAGGAACTCCCCGAGCACCCGGGTGGCCTCCACCGCGCCGGTGCCGGGCTCGGCCACCGGGACGGCGTAGTCGCCGAAGTCGGGCAGCCGCAGCGGCCGCAGCAGCAGGCCGCCGTTGCTGTGCGGGTTGGCGCTCATCCGCCGCGGGCCCTGCGGGTGCAGGTCGCGGACGGCGGGCACCGGGGCGCCGTCGTCGTCGAAGAGCTCCTCGGGGCGGTAGCTGCGCAGCCACTGCTCGAGCACCTGCCGGTGGGCGTCGTCCTCCCGCGCGTTGGCGAAGGGCACCTGGTGGGAGCGCCACGAGCCCTCGACGCGGTGACCGTCGACCTCGGCCGGCCCGGTCCAGCCCTTCGGCGAGCGCAGCACGATCATCGGCCAGCGCGGCCGGTCGGTGACGCCGTCCTCCCGGGCGCGCCGCTGGATCTCGGCGATCTCGTCGAGGCAGCGGTCGAGCACGGCGGCGAACTGCTGGTGCATCACCACCGGGTCGTCGCCCTCGACGACGTACGGGGTGTGCCCGTAGCCGCGCAGCAGGTCGGTGAGCTCCCCGGGCTCGATGCGGGCGAGCACCGTCGGATTGGCGATCTTGTAGCCGTTGAGGTGCAGGATCGGCAGGACGGCGCCGTCGCGGGCGGGGTCGACGAACTTGGTGCTGTGCCAGCTGGCGGCCAGCGGACCGGTCTCGGCCTCGCCGTCGCCGACGACGGCCGCGACGACCAGGTCGGGGTTGTCAAAGGCGGCGCCGTAGGCGTGCACGAGGGCGTAGCCGAGCTCGCCGCCCTCGTGGATGGAGCCGGGCGTCTCGGGGGCGACGTGGCTGGGGATGCCGCCGGGGAAGCTGAACTGGGTGAACAGCCGCTTCATCCCCGGCCCGTCCTGCGACACGTCGGGGTAGACCTCGCTGTAGGTGCCCTCCAGCCACGCGGCGGCGACCGGGCCGGGCCCGCCGTGCCCCGGGCCCATCACGTACACGCAGTCGAGGTCCCGGGCGCTGATCGCGCGGTTGAGGTGGGCGTAGACGAAGTTCAGGCCCGGGGTGGTCCCCCAGTGGCCCAGCAGCCGCGGCTTCACGTGCTCCGGGCGCAGCGGCTCGCGCAGCAGCGGGTTGTCCATGAGGTAGATCTGGCCGACCGACAGGTAGTTGGCCGCCCGCCACCACGCGTGGATGCGGTCGAGCTCCTCGGGCGACAGCGGCCCGGGCGAGCCGGCGGTCTGCGGTGGGGCGGTGTGCTCGCGAGTGCTCGTGTCGGTCACCGGCGTCGTCCTCTCGGGCCCTGGTCGCGGCTGACGGTCCCCACCCTGGTGGATGCGGCGACCGGACGCGACCGTCCCGATCCCCCCTCCCCGCGACACCGGTACTCGTGTACCGTATTTGTGGTACGTCCGTACCGTTCTGAGGAGTCCCCCGTGGCCTGGGTCCTGCTGGTCGTCGCCGGCGTCTTCGAGACGGCGTTCGCCGTGTCGCTCAAGCAGTCGGAGACCTTCACCCGCCTGTGGTGGTCGGTGTCGTTCGTCGTCTGCGCCGCGGCCAGCTTCGCGCTGCTGTCGGCCGCGCTGCGCACGCTGCCGGTGGGCACCGCGTACGCGGTGTGGACCGGCATCGGGGCCGGCGGCACCGCGGTGGTCGGGATGCTGGCCTTCGGCGACCCGGTCACCACGCTGCGGATCGTGGCGATCCTGCTGATCCTCGGCGGGGTGGTGGCGCTCAACCTGGCGCCGTCGGCGGCGCACTGATGAGCCGGCTGACGGCCAAGGGCGAGGCGCGGCGCACCGCGATCGTGCAGGCGGCGGCGCGGCTGGTGGCCGCCGAGGGCCCCGACGCGCTCACCCACCGCGCCGTCGTCGCCGCGTCCGGCATCCCGCTCGCGGCGACGACCTACTACTTCGCCTCGATCGACGACCTGCGCGCGGCCGCGGTCGGGCACCTGGTCGACGACGAGCGCCGCCAGGCCCGGTCGCTGGTCGAGGCCCTCCCCCGCCGGCCCCGGTCGGCGGCGGCCACCGCGCGGCACGTCGTCGCCGTGCTGCTCGGCGCCGACCGCGACGACGCCGAGCTGCTGGCGCTCTACGAGCGGTTCCTCGCCTGCGGCCGGCACCCGCGGCTGCGCCCGCTGCTCCGGGAGGCGCGGGCGGCGATCGACGCCGCGCTCGCCGAGCTGCTCGAGCGCTGCGGCCGGCCGGCCACCGACGTGGCGACGCTGGTCGCGCTGGTCGACGGGTCGGTGGTCTCCGCGCTCGTCGAGGGCGACGGGTCGGGGGGGGGGGGGGGGGGGGGGGGGGGGGGGGGGGCGGGGGGGGGGGCGCGCCACCGGTCGGGGGCGGGGGGGCGGCGGCCGGTCGCGGGAGGAGCAGTGGCGT
>NZ_JBJGYP010000048.1:0-21440 GCF_054050055.1 Geodermatophilus sp. SYSU D00814 | reverse complement strand
CGGACACAGCGAGCACGGACACAGCGAGCACGGACACAGCGAGCACGGACACAGCGAGCACGGACACAGCGAGCACGGACACAGCGAGCACGGACACAGCGAGCACGGACACAGCGAGCACGGACACAGCGAGCACGGACACGGGAGGCGCACCGGATGGCGCTGGTGCTGGCGCTGGCCTCGGCCGTCGTCTACGGGATGGCCGACTTCTGCGGCGGCATCGCCAGCCGGCGGGCGGCCGCGGCCACCGTCGTCGCGATCTCGCAGGCCGCCGGCCTGGTCCTGGTCGCGCTGCTGCTGCCCTGGCTCGGCGGGGAGCCAGCCGGCGCCGACCTGGTGTGGGGTGCGGTGGCCGGCATCGCCGGGGGCGCCGGGCTGCTGCTGTTCTACCGGGCGCTGGCCACCGGCGTGATGAGCGTCGTGGCGCCGGTGACCGCGGTGTCGGCAGCCGCCCTCCCGGTGCTCGCCGGGCTGGCGCTCGGTGAGCGGCTGGGCGCCGCGGCCGCCGTCGGCATCGTGCTGGCCCTGGCCGCGGTGGTGCTGGTGTCGGCCGAGGGCGGGCTGTCCTCGCTGCGCTCGGCCCGGCTGGGCAGCGTCGGCCCGGCGCTGGCCGCCGGCGCGGGGTTCGGCCTGTTCTTCGTGCTGCTCGAGCGCACCGGCGACGACGCCGGGCTCGCTCCCCTGGCGGCGGCGCGCGTGGTCTCGGTGCTGCTGGTCGGCGCGCTGGCGCTGGGCACGGTCCGGTCGCTGCGGGTGCCGCGCCGCGTGCTGCCGGTCGTGCTGCTCGCCGGCGTGGGTGACATGGCGGCCAACGCGCTGTACCTCCTCGCCACGCAGGCCGGCGGCCAGCTGGCGATCACCGGCGTGCTCGCCTCGCTCTACCCGGCGAGCACGGTCGTGCTGGCGCAGCTGGTGCTGCGGGAGCGGCTGGCCGGCGCCCAGCGGGCGGGCCTGGCGGTCGCGACCGCGGCGGTCGTGCTCATCGCGCTCCCGGCCTGACCTGCCCCCTCGGGGTGACCGGCGGGCCGCTGGGCTGCGCCCGGCGCCGTCGCTGCCGAGAACTCCTCCGTGACCCACCTCGAGGAGGCACCGGTGCCGCCCGGACCCGCGATCGCGCACGACCCCGTCCTCCAGGACGCCATCCGGGGCGTGCGCAGCGTCTTCCAGCCCATCGTCGAGATCGACACCGGCCGGGTCGTCGCCTACGAGGCGCTGGCCCGGGGCCCGGTCGGCCCGCTGCAGCGGCCCGACGCGCTGTTCGCCGCCGCCCGCGCCGCCGGCCGGCTCGCCGAGCTCGACGAGGCCTGCCGTGCCGCCGCCTTCCGCGGCGCGGTCGACGCCGGGCTGGTCGCACCGCTGACGGTGTTCGTCAACGTCGAGCCCGAGGTCCTCGACACCGCGCCGCTGGCCGACCTGCTGGCCATCGCCGAGAGCGCCCCCGGGCAGCTGCGCGTCGTCATGGAGATCACCGAGCGGGCCATCGCCGCCCGGCCGGCCGAGCTGCTGCGCACCGTCGAGCGGGTCCGGGAGTTGGGCTGGTCGGTCGCCGTCGACGACGTCGGCGCCGAGTCCATGTCGCTGGCCTTCCTGCCGCTGCTGCGCCCCGACGTCGTCAAGCTCGACCTGCGGCTGGTGCAGGAGCGCCCCGGCCCGCAGATCGCCGAGATCATGAACGCGGTCAACGCCTACGCCGAGCGCAGCGGCGCCGTCGTGCTGGCCGAGGGCATCGAGGACGAGCGCCACCTGCGCACCGCCCGCGGGCTCGGCGCCACGCTGGCGCAGGGCTGGCTGTTCGGCCGCCCGGGCCCCGGCGCCGCACCGGACCTCACCGTCGGCGAGCTGGTGCTGCCCGGCGCGGGCCTGCCCGCCGGCGCGCTCGGCGCGGTGTCGCCGTTCGCCTGCCTGCCCGACGGCACGCCGCTGCGGCGCGCCCCCAAGGCGCTGCTCATCGAGCTGTCCAAGCAGCTGGAGCGGGAGGCGATGCGCCTGGGCGAGACCTGCGTCGTCGCCGCGACCTTCCAGGAGGCGCGCCACTTCACCGTCTCCACCACCCAGCGCTACCGCGACCTGGTCGACCGCACCGGCTTCGTCTGCGCCCTCGGGGAGGACCTGCCCGTCGAGCCGCTGCCCGGCCTGCGCGGCGCCCACCTCGACCCGGCCGACCCGGTCCGCGGCGAGTGGGACGTCGCCGTCCTGTCGCCGCACTTCAGCGCCGCGCTGCTCGCCCGCGACCTCGGGGACGACGGCCCCGACGCCGAGCGCACCTTCGAGTACGCGCTCACCTACGACCGGGACACGGTGTCGCGGGCAGCGTCGTCGCTGCTGTCGCGGGTGGCGCCGCGGGCCGGCGCGGAGCCGGCGCACCCGGCCGCGGAGGCCGCCGTCCCGACCGCCCCGGTGAGCCGCCCGGCCGGCGGGCTGGCGGTGGGGACGACGAACGCCGAGGTGCTGCTGCGCCGGGCGCTGGAGGCCACGCCGAGCGGGGTGACCATCGTCGACATGCGGCTGCCCGACCAGCCGATCGTCTACGCCAACGCGGCGTTCCGGGAGCTGGCCGGCCTGCCGCCGGAGGAGATCCTCGGCCGCAACTGCCGGCTGCTGCAGAGCCCCGACACCGACCCCGGCGCGGTGGCGCGGATCCGTGCGGCCGTCGAGGCGGGCGAGCCCTGCCGGGAGACGGTGCTCAACCTGCGCGGCCCGGAGCGCACGCCGTGGTGGAACGAGCTGCACCTGGCGCCCGTGCACGACTCCGACGGCTCGGTGGTGCAGTACATCGGGGTGCAGGTCGACGTGACCGCGCGGGTGGAGGCCGAGCGGGCGCTGGTCCGCGAGCGCGACCGCACGCAGGCCGCGCTGGCCCGCATCCAGGAGATGGCCTTCACCGACCCGCTGACCGGCCTGCCCAACCGGCGGCGCCTGGAGGAGCAGGTCGAGGCCGCGATCTGGGAGGCGCGGGCCCGCGGTGACGCGCTCGGCCTGCTGGTCGTCGACCTCGACGGGTTCAAGGCGGTCAACGACGCCCTCGGCCACGCCGCCGGCGACGAGCTGCTGCAGGTGGTCGCCGGGCGGCTGCGCGAGCGCGTGCGCCGTCGCGACCTGCTCGCCCGGCTCGGAGGGGACGAGTTCCTCGTCGCCCTGCCGGACCTGCGGCCGGAGACGGCGGCGGCCGAGGCGTCCCGGGTCGCCGACGAGCTGGCCGCCTCGATCCGCCGGCCGGTGGCGCTGCGGGGCACCGAGGTCGCCCTCGGCGCCAGCATCGGGGTGAGCGTGTGCCCCGAGGACGGCGTGGTCTTCGCCGACCTGCTACACCGGGCCGACCTGCGGATGTACGACCGCAAGGCCCTGACCCGGGTCGCGGCGTCCCGGGCGGCGACCGCCCGCGCGGCGGCGGCCTCGGTGCCCCCGCCGGTGGCACCGGTGCCGTCCTGACGGTGGGGTGCACCCCGGGCGGACGGGGGTAGAGCGGGGGACGGCGCAGCGGCGCCGTCCCCCGCCCGCACGTCTGGAGACCGCCCGTGCCCGAACCCTCTCGACGGCCGCCGGCGCCGCTGGCGGCCGCGGCCCTGGTGACCGTCCCCGGCGCCTACCTGGGCGCGGCGGCCTACCTGGGCCTGCCGGCGCCGGACCTGCCTCCGCCGCTGCAGGCGCTGCTGTACGGGACGGCGATCGTCGGGGCGGCGTTCCTGCTGTCGTGGGCCGCCGAGGCCGCGCAGGTCGACATCAGCGCGGGGCTGGCGCTGGCGCTGCTCGCGCTGCTGGCCGTGCTGCCCGAGTACGCCGTCGACTTCGTCTTCACCTGGACGGCGGGCACGACCTTCGGCGACACCGGCTCCTGCACCCCGCCCGACGGCGGGGAGGACGCCTGCGCGCTCGCGCTGGCCAACATGACCGGCGCCAACCGGGTGCTGGTCGGCGTCGGCTGGCCGCTGGTGGTGCTGGTGGCCGCGGTCGCCGTCGCCCGCCGCCGCCGGGCCGGGGACGACGCGGCCCGCCGGCTGTCCCGGGGCGAGGTGCGGCTGTCGCCCGCCATGTCCCCCGAGGTCGTGTTCCTCGGCATCGCGACGCTGTACTCGCTGCACCTGCCGCTGCGCTCGAGCCTGACGCTGGTCGACTGCGCGGTGCTGGTCACCGTGTTCGTGCTCTACGCCCGCCGGCTGGCGCAGGCCCCGGCCGAGGACCCGGACCTGATCGGCACCTCGCGCTGGCTCGGCGAGCAGCCGAGGCGGCGCCGTCGCACCTGGGTGGCCGCGGTGTTCGCCGTCGCGGCCCTGGTGATCCTGGCCAGCGCCGAGCACTTCGCCGAGTCGCTGGTGGAGACCGGCGCCACGCTCGGGGTGGACGAGTTCCTGCTCGTGCAGTGGGTGGCGCCGCTGGCCAGCGAGGCGCCCGAGCTGATCGTGGCCTGCCTGTACGCCGCGCGGCTGCGGGCCTCGGACTCCCTGGGCACGCTGTTGTCGAGCAAGGTCAACCAGTGGACGCTGCTGGTCGGGACCATCCCGCTGGCGTTCGCGATCAGCTCGACGTCGTTCTCCGGGCTGCCGCTGGACACCCAGCAGCGCACCGAGCTGCTGCTGACCGCCGCGCAGTCGCTGTTCGCCGTCTCGCTGCTGGTGGGGCTGCGGCTGACCGCCGCCGGTGCAGGCGCGCTGTTCGTGCTCTTCGCCGTGCAGTTCGTCGGCAGCATCGTGCTGCCGGCCGACGCCGACCGGGTGCTGGTGCTCGTCCTGTCGGGCGTCTACGTGGTGCTCGCGCTGGCGCGTTTCGCGCTGCGGGCCCGCACCACGAGCCGGCTGGCCCGCGACGGCGTGGTCACGCCCTTCGACGAGCTCGAGCCCGCCGGCACCTGACCGCGGCGGGACTCGACGGCGGGGGTCAGCGCTGCGCGAGCTGGGTGGCGTAGAGGCAGATCGCGGCGGCGGCGGCGAGGTTGAGGCTCTCGGCGCGTCCGCGCATCGGGATCCGCACCCGCGCGTCGGCGGCGGCGGCCAGTTCGGGGGGCACGCCGCGGGCCTCGTTGCCGAACAGCCACAGCACCGGCCCGGCCAGCGCCGTCCCCAGCTCGTCGAGGGCGGTCTCCCCGCCGCCGTCGGCGGCCAGGACGGTCACCTCCCGTGCCTGCAGGCCGGTGACCAGCGGGCCCAGCGGCGCGCCGCGGACGACGTCGAGGTGGAACAGGCTGCCGGCGCTGGAGCGCACCGCCTTGCCGCCGTAGGGGTCGGCCGACCCGGCGCCGAAGACCACCGCGCCCGCGCCGCACGCGTCGGCGGTGCGCAGCACGGTGCCGGCGTTGCCGGGGTCGGCGAGGCCGGCCAGGGCGACGGTCAGCGCCGGCGGGTCGGCGAGCAGCCGGTCGGCGGGGACGTCGCGCAGCGCGCAGACGGCGACGAGGCCCTGCGGCGTCACCGTCTCCGACAGCGCGGCCGCGGCCTTCTCGGTGACCAGCCGGACCGGGACGGCGGTCGACGCCAGCAGGTCGCGGTGCGCGGCGGCGGCGGCCTCGGTGGCGAACACCTCGCGGACGGCGGCGGGGTCGGCCTCGGCCAGGGCGAGCGCCTCGGACACCGCCTGGCGGCCCTCGGCGAGGAAGGCGCCGGCGTCGTCGCGGCCGGCGCGGCGGGTCAGCCGGCGCGCGGCGGCCACCCGGCCCGACCGCTCGGTCAGCAGCTCGGCCACGGCGTCGGAGGGGGTGGATCAGGCGGCCTGCTCGCCGCCGGCCGGAGCCGCGGCGACGGCGGCGCGGGCGGTCTCCACCAGCGCGGCGAAGGCGGCCGGCTCGTTGACCGCGAGCTCGGCGAGCACGCGGCGGTCGAGCTCGATGCCGGCCAGCTTCAGGCCCTGCATGAACCGGTTGTAGGTCATGTCGTTCTGGCGCGCCGCGGCGTTGATGCGGGTGATCCACAGCTTGCGGAAGTCACCCTTGCGCACCTTGCGGTCGCGGTAGTTGTAGGTGGCCGAGTGGAGGATCTGCTCCTTGGCCTTGCGGTACAGGCGCGAGCGCTGACCCCGGTAGCCGCTGGCGGCCTCGAGGACGCTCCGGCGCTTCTTCTGGGCGTTGACCGCCCGCTTCACGCGTGCCACGTGAGTACTCCTTTATCGGTGCTGGAGGCGGGGGCTCTAGATGCCCAGCAGCTTCTTGAGGGTCTTGGTGTCGGCCGGGCTCAGGACCTGGTCCTTCTCCAGCCGGCGCTTGCGCCGCGAGGACTTGTGCTCGAACTTGTGCTGGTTGTTGGCCTGCTCGCGCATGAGCTTGCCGGTGCCCGTCACGCGCACCCGCTTGGCGGTGCCCTTGTGGGTCTTCTGCTTCGGCATGTCCTCGTCGTCCTGTTCGTGGGTGTCGGCGCCGCGCGGCAGCACGGGGCTGCCGCGACGGCGCCGGCCGTCTCGGTGGTGCGGTCCTGCGTGCGACCGGGTCAGGCCGTCGGGGTCTGTCCCTCGGCGGCCCGCTCGGCCTTGGCCTGGCGGCGGGCGCCGTCGGTCGCGGCCTGGTTCCGGTGCGGGGCGATCACCATGACCATGTTGCGGCCGTCCTGCTTGGGGTTGGACTCGACGACGCCGAGCTCGGCGACGTCGGCGGCCAGCCGCTGCAGCAGGCGGTAGCCCATCTCCGGCCGCGACTGCTCGCGACCGCGGAACATCACGGTGATCTTGACCTTGTCGCCGCTCTTGAGGAAGCGCTCGACGTGGCCCTTCTTGGTCTCGTAGTCGTGCGGGTCGATCTTCAGGCGCAGCCGCATCTCCTTGATGACGGTGAGCGCCTGGTTCCGCCGGGCCTCGCGGGCCTTCTGGGCGGACTCGTACTTGAACTTCCCGTAGTCCATCAGCTTGACGACCGGCGGGCGGGCCATCGGCGCGACCTCGACGAGGTCCAGCTCGGAGTCCTGCGCCAGTCGCAGCGCCTCGCCGATCGGCACGATGCCGACCTGCTCGCCCTCGGGTCCGACCAGGCGGACCTCGGGGACGCGGATACGGTCGTTGATACGGGGCTCGGTGATGGCCTCTCCTCTGCTCTTCACACGGGAGGAGTCGCGCCCACCCGCCACCGGGGACGACTCGGGCCCCGTGAGCTGCGCTCACAGGGCCCGTTCTCGCCGGTGGGGCACGGACCCGTCGCCGGGCCGTGCACGTCGCGGGGGACCCGCCGGGGCGGGCCGGTCCTCCGCGAACCGGGACCTGGGCGCCTCGGCGGCGCCAGGTGGGAGCGGGCTCCTCTTGGTCAGCGGCCCGGGGCGGGGCCGCTGGGTTGGTGGTTCACGCGCCTCGTGTAGCGGGGAGGCACGCCCATGCTACAGCGTCGTGGACGGTCGAGACATTCCGGTCTCCCGGCCCCCGTGCAGGGGCCCGCCGTGAGCTCGCGAGCGGCGGGGGGCACGGGGGTCCTTCGCCGTTCCCACCCGTGACGTGCTGGAACGGCCACCCCTCAGGGTCCCGCGCCGAGCGTGCGAGGCGAGGGGGGAAGGGTGGTCCTGCGTCAGTCGTCGTAGAGCAGCGGGGGCGGGGCGGGCTGGGCCGCCCGGTGCGCGGACAGCAGTGCGCGCAACCCCTCCACGGCGTCGAGCGCCCGCTCCCGGTCGGCGGCCTGGACGGCGAGCACGGACACCTCGTCGCCGTTGGCCAGCTCCAGCGACGCCCACGAGGAGTCCCGGTCGAAGCGCACCGCCCGGACCGCCGACCACGGCAGCTCGTGCCGGACCAGCACGTTGCGCACCCGGACCCCGGCCGCGTCGGCGTCGACCCGCGAGGCCCCGACGAGCAGCACGCCGGCGCCCACGAACACCCCCAGGCCGGCCACCGCCACCTGGTCGGCCAGACCGAAGCTGACCACCCCGGTCGACGACGAGGTGAGCAGCACGGCCACGACCACCATGACGCCGACGACCAGCGCGGCGGCGACCGCGCAGACCAGGCGCAGCCGGCGGGGGACGGCGGTCACGGCGGCGGGGACGGCGGGCGTCGTCGGCACGTCCCCATGGTCCCAGGCGAGGCGCGGCCCCCGGACCGGGAGCGGGCACTGCCTGGCAGAGTGCCCGGCGTGGAGGTGCCCGGCGTGGAGGTGACCGGCCCGGCGCAGCAGGCCGCCTGGCGCGCGCGGACGGTCCCCCCGGTCGAGCGGGTGCGGCCGGGACTGTGGTCGGTGCCGGTACCCATGGCCGGGCCGCTGCGGTGGGTCAACGCCTACGTGCTGGAGCTCGCCGGCGGCGGGCTGGGCCTGGTCGACACCGGCTGGGACGCCGACGACAGCTGGGCGGCGCTGTGCGCGGGCCTGGCGGAGCTCGGCGGCGACGTCACCGACGTGCGGGGTGTGCTGGTCACGCACATGCACCTGGACCACGTGGGGCTCGCCGCCCGGGTGCGGGAGGCCTCCGGCGCGTGGATCGCGATGCACCCGGCCGACGCGGCGGCGCTGACCTCGCTCACCGAGCGCTCGCCCGAGGACTCCACCGAGCACGAGGTGGCCTTCCTCGTCGGCCTCGGCGCGCCCGAGGCCGACGCCCGGGACGACGCCGGCACCCCCGAGCAGCGGGCGAGGTGGCGGCGGCTGGCCCGGCCCGACCGGCTGCTGGAGGACGGCGACCGGCCGGACCTGCCGGGCTGGTCGCTGCGCGCGGTGCACACCCCCGGGCACACCCCCGGGCACCTGTGCTTCGCCGAGGAGGGCGGCGGGCTGTTCTTCGCCGGCGACCACGTGCTCCCGCGGATCAGCCCCAACATCTCCACCACCCCGGCCGGCGCCCCCGACCCGCTGCGCGACTACCTGGCCTCGCTGGAGACGGTCGCCGGGCAGCCGGCCGGGGAGGTGCTGCCCGGGCACGAGTGGCGCTTCCGCGGGCTGGCCGAGCGGACGCGGGAGCTGCGCGCACACCACGAGCGCCGGCTGGCCGAGCTGCTGGCCGCCGTCCGCGCGCACCCGGGCGGCACGCCGTGGGAGCTGGCCGCGCACCTCACCTGGTCGCGGCCGTGGTCCCAGTACGCCCGGCGGATGCGGATCTTCGCCGTCACCGAGACCGACGCCCACCTGCGGCTGCTGGCCGGCCGGGGGCTGGTCGTCGGGGACGGCGGTCAGGTGCCGCGCTTCTCGGCGGCGCGGCTGCGCTGACGCGGCACTATCCTGGGTCCGCGGCCGGGCGCCTGGAGACGACGGGACCGCCACGGCCGGTACCCGCGAGGTGCCCGTGCGCCAGGACCTCACCCGATCCCTCCCCCTCGCCGACGAGCTGTCGGTCGTCTCGGCGCGGGTGTCGGGCCTGCTGCTGTCCGAGGAGACCGTCGCCACCGCCCTCGGCCTGGTCAGCTCGCTGCTGCTGGAGACCGTCCCGGCGGCCGTCGGCGCCGGCGTCACGATCGTGGACCCCGCCGGGCGCCGGACGGCGGGGGCGACCGACCCGCTGGTCGAGCGCGCCGACGCGCTGCAGTACGAGCTCGACGAGGGCCCGTGCCTGGCTGCGGCCGCCGGCCGGGCACTGGTGCGCGCCGACGACCTGCGGGCCGACCCCCGCTGGCAGCGGTGGGCGGCCGAGGCCGTCGACCTCGGGCTGCTGTCGACCGTGAGCGCGCCCCTGCTGGCCGGGGACCGCACGCTGGGTGCCCTCAAGGTCTACGGCGGCGCCCCGGGCGTGTTCACGCCCCACGACGCCCACGTGCTCACCCTCTCGGCCGCCCAGGCCGCCCTGCTGGTCACGCACGTCACCGCCCGGGAGCGGGCGCGCCGGGCCAGTGACGACCTGCGGCAGGCCGTGGCGGCCCGCGACGTGGTGAGCACCGCCAAGGGCGTGCTGATGGCCCGGCACGGGGTCGGCGAGGAGACGGCGCTGGGCATGCTGCTGTCCCGCTCCGGAGGGGACGCCGGCACGCTGCGGCAGGCGGCGCGCGCGGTGGTCGACTCCGCCGTGCGCCGGCTCCGATGACCGGGCCGCCCGCCGGCGTGTCCGCCGAGGACCGGCGGGCGCTGCTGCGGGACGCCCTCCGGCACGCCGACCTCACCCTGGACCAGCTGTGGCTGCGGTACTTCGAGCTGGGCGGCAACGCCGACCTGTTCGACCTGGAGACCCACCTCGGGGGGCTGGCCTGCCTGCCCGACCTCGACGGCGACCTGCTGGCCGTCGCCGTCAACGAGCGCCTCGACGAGCTCTTCGCCGCCCGCCGGGTGCCCTACTCCCGGCCGCTGCGCCCGCCGCGGCCCACCAGCGGGCCGCTGGCGGCGCTGCTGCGGCTGCTCGAGGCCACCCGCACCGCTCCCCCCGACCGGCTGGCGCCGCTCGCCGCGGAGGCCGGCCGGGCGCTCGGCGTCGACGTCACCGTGCACGTCGTCGACCACGAGCAGCGGGAGCTGGTCCGGCTCCCCGACGGCCGGGCGGGCGCCGACCCGGTCGCCGTCGACGGCACCCTCCCCGGGCGCGTCTTCCAGTCCGGGCAGCCGCTGCCCTCGGAGGCCGGCGGCGTCCCGCGCCTGTGGGTGCCGCTGCTCGACGGCGCCGACCGGATCGGCGTGCTGGAGGTGCGGGTGGAGTCCGACCGCGACCTCGAGGACCCCGGCCTGCGGGAGCAGTGCCAGTGGCTGGCGGCGATGGTCGCCCACCTGGTGACCGCCATGGGCCTGCACGGCGACGTCCTGGAGCGCACCCGGCGCACCCGCCCGCGGTCGCCGTCGGCCGAGCTGGTGTGGCAGCAGCTGCCGCCGCTGACCGCCGCGAGCGACACCTTCGTCCTGGCCGGCTCCCTGGAGCCCAGCGCCGCGGTCGGCGGGGACGCCTTCGACTACGCCCTGACCGAGCACACGGTGTCCATGGCCGTCCTCGACGCGGTGGGCCACGGGCTCGGTGCCGGGCTGATGGCCGCCGCGGCGCTGGCCGCCTCGCGGGCGGCCCGCCGGGAGGGGCGCGGGCTGGACGAGCAGGCGCGGGCGGTCGACGAGGTGGTCGCGGCCACCTTCACCGGCAGCGCGTTCGTCACCGGGGTCCTCGCGGAGCTGGACCTGACCTCGGGGCTGCTGCGCTACGTGCGGGCCGGTCACCCGCCGCCCCTGCTGCTGCGCTCCGGCCGGGTGGTCAAGGAGCTCGCCGGGAGCGGGCGCGTGCCGCTGGGCCTCCCGGCGGAGGGGTTCTCCGTGGCCGAGGAGGCGCTGGAGCCCGGCGACTGGCTGGCCCTCTACACCGACGGGGTCACCGAGGCCCGCGACGGCCTGGGGCGCTGGTTCGGCGAGCAGCGGCTCATCGAGTTCCTGACCCGGGCGGTGGCGGCCGGGCAGCCACCGCCGGAGACGGTCCGCCGCCTCATGCACGCGGTGCTCGACCACCAGGGCGGGGTGCTGCAGGACGACGCCAGCATCCTGCTCGCCTGCTGGAGCGCCGGGGAACCGGGGACGATGGACCGGTGAGCTCCTCCCCCGACGTCGCGCCCGGGGTCGCCCCGCTGGCGGGGTACACGGTCGCGGTCACCGCCGAGCGGCGCCGGGAGGAGCTCGGCGCGCTGCTGCAGCGCCGGGGCGCCCGGGTCGTGTACGCCCCGGCCCTCCGGATCGTGCCGCTGGCCGACGATGCCGAGCTCGCCGCCGCCACCGCGGCCGTGCTGGCCGCACCGGTCGACCTCGTCGTCGCCACCACCGGCGTGGGGTTCCGCGGGTGGCTGGAGGCGGCCGCCGCCCGGGGCCTGCCGCTGGTCGAGCACCTGCGCACTGCCCGGGTCCTCGCCCGCGGGCCCAAGGCGCGCGGCGCCATCCGCGGCGGTGGGCTGGTCGACGCGTGGTCGCCGGCGTCGGAGTCCTCGGCCGAGGTGCTCGAGCACCTGCTCTCGGGCGCGGAGGGGCCGCTGGCCGGCCGCCGGGTCGCCGTCCAGCTGCACGGCGACCCGCTGCGGGAGCTCGTCGCCGCACTGCGCGCCGCCGGCGCGCAGGTGCTGCCGGTGCCGGTCTACCGGTGGGTGCCGCCCGCCGACGTCGGCCCGCTGCACCGGCTGGTCGGCGCGGTGGCCGCGCGGGAGGTCGACGCGGTCACCGTGACCAGCGCGCCGGCCGCGGCGAGCCTGCTGGCGACGGCCGGGGAGCTGGGCCTGCGCGCGGAGGTGGTGGCGGCGCTGCGGGACGGGGTGCTGCCGGTCGCCGTCGGCCCGGTCACCGCGGCGCCGCTGGCCGCCGCCGGCATCGCCGCCGCGCAGCCGGAGCGGGCGCGGCTGGGCGCGCTGGCCCGCGAGGTCGCCACGGCGCTGGCCGCCCGCGACCCGGTGCTGCGGGCCGGCGGCGCCGACCTGCAGGTGCGGGGGCACGCCGCCGTGCTCGACGACCGGCTGGTGGAGCTGCCGCCCGCGCCCGCGGCGGTGCTGCGCGCGCTGGCCGAGCGGCCCGGGGCCGTCGTGCCCGCGGCCGAGCTGGCCCGGCGGCTGCCGGCCGGCGACGACGTCGGGGCGGCCCTGGCGCAGCTGCGCGCCGCGCTCGGGCCGGCCCCGGTGACGTCGGTGGAGGGCGGCGCGCGCCTCGGCGGGTGACCCGGCCTGCCCCGCTGTGGGGACCGCGCCGCTCCCCGGCCGACGGCGGGCGCCGCGCCGGGCGATGATCGGCGCCGTGGCGGAGTACACGGAGACGGCACCGGGACGCGCACTGGTGGAGTCCGGCGAGCTGGTGGCCGGGACGATGGCGCGCACGGCCGCCGCCCTGCTGTTCGACGACGGGTCCGCGCGGGTGCGCCTGGACGACGCGCTGGCCGCCTGGCTGCGCCGCACCGCGACGGCGGCCGACGCCGACCCGCCGCCCCCCGTCTCCCCCCGCGCCCGCTGCCGTGCCGGCGCCGCGCTCGCCTTCGCCGCCGAGCTGTCGGTGACCCGCGCCGCGGAGGGCCGGGCGGTGCGCACCGACGGCTTCCTCACCGCCGGCCCCGGGGGTCGCGCGCCGGCCGACGAGGTCGGCGAGGCGGTGGTGCTCGCCGCGCAGGCGGCCACCGAGGAGTGGCGGGTGCGGCACCTGGGCTACCTGCTGGCCGAGTCGGCCGTCTCCGCCGACCTCGACGTCGCCGTCGTCTCCCGCGGGCTGCGGCTGGGCGCCGCGCTGACCGGGCGCCAGCTGGTGCTGCTGGCCGCCGTCGGCCGGCGCGAGCGCGCCCCGCTGCCCATGACGCCGGTGCCGCAGGACCCGCGCGGCTGGACCGCGTGGGGCGCGCTGGAGGACCTGGGCGAGCTGCAGCGCGGCGGGCTGCTCGACCCGCCGCCGGCGACCCCGCGCCCGGGCGGCTCGGCGCTGCCCCGGCTGCGGCCGGCCGACCTGCGGCTGACCCGCCGGGGCGTGCTGGTGCACCGGTTGCTGGCGCTGGACTTCGTGCGCGACCAGGCGGTCGCCGCCGCGCTGGCCGACCTGGCCTGACCTCCCGCTGCGCCCCGCCGTGTGTGCACGCACCGTCGTCGCGGGCGGCGGCCGACCGCGCGGCGTGCACGAACGGTGCCGGCGCGGCGGCGCGTCCTGACCGTCACCGCCCGCCGGGGAAGCGGGCGCGCAGGGCCGCGTGGACGGCGTCGGGGTACGGCTCGGCCGCGGCGACCGCCTCCCGCACCAGCTCCAGCGCCGCCGCGGTGCCGGTGCCCAGCGCGGCCGGTGACGGCGCCGTGGCGAGGACGTCGGAGGCCAGCAGCAGCTCGACGGCGAGGAGGTCCTCCAGCAGCCCGAGCGCGGTGTCGGCCTTGCGGACGCTCAGCGGCGCGCCGGTCGCGTGGTCCTCGACCCCGAGGTCCAGCGGCGGGACGTCGAGGGTGGCCGGCGCGGCCAGCTGCACCAGCTCCGCGACGACGGCCGCCGCGGGGTAGCGCAGCGCCAGCCCGTACGCGGCCGCGGCCGGCGGGCCGGTCAGCTGCCGGAAGAACGCCTCCCACAGGTGGGCCATCCGCCGGTCGGCGAGCTGGCCCACCTGGGCGAGGGCGATGCGCAGCGCGTCGGCGGCCAGCGCCAGCACCATCGGGTGGAAGTTGCCGTTGCTCAGCAGCGTGCCGTCCTCGACCGACACCAGCGGGTTGTCGGCGGCGGCGGCCAGCTCGCCCTCGACGGCGGAGCGCAGGGCGCCGACGTACTCCCGCAGCGCCCCGTGCACCTGCGGCACGACCCGGAAGGACAGCGCGTCCTGCACCGACGCGGCGCCGTCGGGGCCGAGCAGCGCGCTGCCGGTGAGCAGCCGGCGCAGGTGGTCGGCGGCGGCGAGCTGCCCCGGGACCGGCTTCGCGCGGCCCACCGCGGGGTGCAGGACCGACGCGTTGGCCCGCGTGGCCTCCATGGACACCGCCGCGGCGACGTCGGCGGCGTCGGCCACCCGCGCCGCCCGGGCGGCCACCAGCGCCGCCTGCCCGACCGACACCCCGTTGGCCGAGATCAGCGCCAGCCCGTCCTTGCCGGCGAGGACCAGGGGCGCGATGCCGGCCCGCCGCAGCGCCTCCCCGCCGTCCAGCACCTCCCCCCGGTACTCGGCCCGGCCCAGCCCGACGGCGACCTGCGCCATCCCGGCCATCTGGCCGACGTCGGCCGCGCCCACCGAGCCGGTCGCGGGCACCACCGGGTGCACGCCGGCGTCGAGCATCGCCGCCAGCGTCTCGGCGACCGCGGGCGAGGCCCCCGAGCCGCCGCGGGCGATGCCGGCCAGCCGGACGGCGAGGGCGGCGCGCACCACGGGCACCGGCAGCGGCGGCCCGATCCCGCCGGCGTGGGAGAGCACGAGGAACTGCTGCTCGCGGTGGATCTCCTCCGCGCTCAGCCGGGTGTCCCTCAGGTGGCCGACCTGGGTGGTCAGGCCGTAGACCGCGGCGCCGGACGCGAGGGCGTCGTCGACGACGGCCCGTGCGGCGGCGATGCGCTCCCGGGCGGTTCCGTCGAGCTCCACCCGGGCGCCGTGGACGACGGCGAGCAGGTCGTCGACCGACATGGGCGCGGTGCCGATCCGCACGGTGGTCATGGGCGCCTCCCGGGCCGCCGAGCCTACGACCGGCCGGGCCGCAGGAGGCCCGGTCCGTGCACGCACCGGGGCCGGGGAGGCCGCCGGGTCGCGGTGTGGGTCCACCGCGCAACGACGACGACCGTCACGGCACGTTCCGGCGCACCCTCGGGCGGGCACCGTCCCCCGAGCGGGCGACGAGCGAGGAGGGCGCACCGGGTGCCCGGAGGGACCCGGGCCACGAGACGGCGGGAGGTGCACGTGGACGGCGAGGACACCATCCCGATGCGGCGTCCCGACCCCGACTCCCCGGAGGCGCGCGGAGGCGCCGGCACCGTGGTCCCGGCCGGTCCCCCGAGCACCGGCCGGGCCGGCCTCGACCGCCGGCGCATCCTGGGCGCCGCGATCGAGTACATCGACCGGCACGGCCTGGCCGCGCTCACCATGCGCCGGCTGGGCGCGCACCTCGGCGTGGAGGCGATGGCGCTCTACCGCTACGTGCCCGGCCGCGAGCAGCTGCTCGACGGCGTCGTCGAGACCGTCGTCGACGAGCTGTACGGCGACCCGGAGGTGCACCTGCGCGCCGCCCACGGCTGGCAGGACTACGCGCAGCGCCTCGCGCACGGCGTGCGGCGGATCGCACTCGCCCACCCGGAGGTGTTCCCGCTGGTGGCCACCCGGCCCCCTGCCGCCCCGTGGGTCCGCCCGCCGCTGCGCAGCCTGCGCTGGATCGAGTCCTTCCTCACCGTGATGACCGACAGCGGCTTCTCCCCCGAGGCGGCGGTGGCGGCCTACCGCGCCTACTCCAGCTTCCTGCTCGGCCACCTGTTGTTGGAGGTGTCGCAGAAGGGGGTACAGATCACCCCGGAGGACGCGCCGGAGGGCGTCCCGGGCACCGGCACCGACCTGGGCCAGTACCCGCTGGTGGTCGAGCTGGAGGAGCTGCTGTCCCGCGACGAGTCGGCCGCCGAGTTCGAGGAGGCCCTCGAGAACCTGCTCGACCGGTTGGAGTCGGTGCGGGCGGAGGGCCGGGTCCCCGGGGAGAAATAGGCCTGAGCGGGTTTACGCCGTAAACCGTCCGGGCAAGCCGGGAGTGGCCCGCTGACCCCCGGCACACCGCCGCACGAGGGAGCCGGCCACGACCAGTCCCCCTTCCGCGAGGAGCAGACGTGATCACCGAGCAGCAGATCAGCACCGTCATCGGCAGCACCGCCGTCGACCGCGACGGCGACAAGCTGGGCAAGATCTCCGAGGTCTACCTCGACGACGAGACCGGCCGCCCCGAGTGGGCCACCGTGCACACCGGCCTGTTCGGCACCAAGGAGACCTTCATCCCCCTGGCCGAGGCCGAGGTGGGCAGCGGCCAGGTCCGCTTCCCGTACGAGAAGGCCCGGGTGAAGGACGCCCCGCGCGTCGACGCCGACGGCCACCTGTCCCCGCAGGAGGAGCAGGAGCTCTACCGGTACTACGGCCTGGGCACCTCGGGCACCACCACCGGCCAGGGCCTGACCACCGGGACGACGACCGGCACCACCACCGGCACGGCCGGCACCGTGGGCACCGCCGGTGTCGCGGGCGGCGTCGACCGTGACCGCGACGGGGTCCGCGACGACCTCGAGACCCGCGGCACCGTGGGCCACGACACCTCCGGCCCGACCACCGACCGCGCGATGACCCGTTCCGAGGAGCACCTCAACGTGGGCACCCAGCAGGTCGAGGCCGGCCGCGCCCGCCTGCGCAAGTACGTCGTGACGGAGAACGTCAGCACCACCGTGCCGGTCTCCCACGAGGAGGTCCGCGTCGAGCGCGAGCCGATCACCGACGCCAACATCGGCAACGCCCTCGACGGGCCGGCCATCTCCGAGGAGGAGCACGAGGTCGTCCTGCACGCCGAGCGCCCCGTGGTGGAGAAGGAGGCCGTGCCCGTCGAGCGCGTCCGCCTCGACACCCAGACGGTGACCGAGCAGGAGACCGTCAGCGGCGAGGTCCGCAAGGAGCAGATCGAGGTCGACGGCGGCACGACCGGCGTCGCCGGCACCGGCACCACGACCGGCACCACCGGCCGCGACGAGCGCGGCTTCGTGCAGAAGGCCAAGGACGCCCTCGACCGCGACAACGACGGCAAGATCGGCCGCTGATCCCCGGCCCCTCCTGCGCGGGGGGCCACCGCGGCACAGCACCACCCTCGACGGGGCCGGTCCACCACGGACCGGCCCCGTCGCCGTGTCCGGGCCCGCCCGCGGCACCCGTGGTGTCATGGCGGCATGAGCGAGCAGGGGCCGACGGTCCACATCGGCGTCCCCGTGGTGCGGCCGGCCGAGCCCCGCGACGTCCCGCGGATCGCGGTCACCCTCACCGTGGCGCTGGCCGAGTCCCGCTGGGTGCGGTGGGCGCTGCCGGTCGACGGCCGGACCCAGCGGCTGACCCGGCTCGCCGAGCTCGACGCGCACCGCGGCATCGCCACCGGCACCACCTGGGTGAGCGAGGACGTCGACGCCGTCGCCTCGTGGCAGGCACCCGACGGGGCGGCGGCCCCGCTGCCCGGCGACGTCGCCGCGGCGCTGGAGCGGGAGGTGCCCCGGCTGCACGCCGAGCGCGCCGGCGACGTCGCCGCCACCGAGGCGGCCCTGGCCGCGGCGCTGCCCGCGGGGCCGCACTGGCGGCTGCGGGCCCTGGCCACCCGGCCGCGGTCGCGCCGCCGCGGGCTCGGCGGCGCGGTGCTCGCCCCGGTGCTCGACCGCTGCGACCGCGACGGCGTGCCCGCGGCGCTGGTCGCCCCCGCGTGGGCGGTGGTGCGCTTCGCCCGCGCCCTGGGTTTCGAGGTGGTGCAGGCGACCCGCTCGGCCGACGACCGGCTGCCCCTGTGGGTGGCGGTCCGCCCGCCGCGGGTCCCGATGCCGGATCTGTAGGACCCGATCTGTAGGGCCCGGGCTGTCGATCCGGGCGCTGCCCGTTCGTCCAGGGGGTGAGCGGCCGGTACGGTGCCGGCCGCCGTCCGACGGGAGGACAACCGTGCCGCAGTACCTGCTCAGCCTCCAGCAGCCCGACGGCGACCCGCCGCCGCCGGAGGTCCTCGACCCGATCATGCGCGACCTCGCGGCGGTCTCCGCCGACATGCGCGCGGCCGGCGCGTGGGTGTTCACCGCCGCGCTGCACCCCGCCGACACCGCCACCGTGCTGCGCCCCGACGGGGACGACGTCCTCGTCGTCGACGGGCCCTACGCCGAGGGCAAGGAGCACGTCGGCGGTTTCACCGTCGTCGAGGCGCCCGACCTCGACGCCGCCCTGGAGTGGGGCCGGCGGATGGCGCGGGCGAGCACCCTGCCGGTCGAGGTGCGCCCGGTCGCCGGCGGCAGGGTCTGACGACGGCGGTGCCCGACGTCGAGGCGGTCTTCCGCGAGTCCTACGGCCGCGCGGTCGCCGTCCTCACCCGCCTCCTCGGCGACGTCGACGCCGCCGAGGAGGCGGTGCAGGACGCGTTCACCACCGCCGTCGCGCGCTGGCCCCACGACGGCGTGCCGCCCAGCCCCGCCGGCTGGATCGTCACCACCGCCCGCAACCGCGCGATCGACCGGCTGCGGCGCGAGGCCGGCCGCGACCGGCGGCACCGCGCCGCGGCCCTGCTGACCGTCCCCGACGAGCCGCCCGAGGAGGGCGCCGTGCGCGACGACCGGCTGCGCATGCTGTTCACCTGTTGCCACCCCGCCCTGGCCCCTGCCGCGCGGGTCGCGTTGACGCTGCGGCTGGTCGGCGGGCTCACCACCGCCGAGATCGCGCACGCGTTCCTCGTGCCCGAGGCGACGATGGCCCAGCGCCTGGTCCGCGCCAAGGCGAAGATCCGCGCGGCGCGCATCCCCTACCGGGTGCCGCACGAGGCCGACCTGCCCGACCGGCTGCGCGGCGTCCTCGCCGTCGTCTCCCTGGTCTTCACCGAGGGGCACACCGCCTCGTCCGGGCCGGGGCTGGTCCGCACCGACCTGTGCGCGGAGGCGGTCCGGCTGGGCCGCGAGCTGGCCGAGTTGATGCCCGACGAGCCGGAGGTGCTCGGCCTTCTCGCGCTGATGCTGCTGGTCGAGTCACGGCGTGCCGCGCGGGTCTCGGCGACCGGTGAGCTGGTGCCTCTGGCCGAGCAGGACCGGGCGCGGTGGGACGCCGCGCTCGTCGCCGAGGGGCAGGAGCTGGTGCGCCGCTGCCTGCGCCGCGGCGCCCCCGGCCCGTACCAGGTGCAGGCGGCGATCCAGGCGGTGCACAGCGACCCGCCGACCGACTGGCGGCAGGTGGTGGCGCTCTACGACCTGCTGCTGGCGCTGGCCCCCTCCCCCGTCGTGGCGCTGAACCGGGCGGTGGCGGTGGCCGAGGTCGACGGGCCCGCCGCGGGGCTGGCGCTGGTCGACTCCCTCGACCTGCCGCGGCACCACCTGCTGCCCGCCGTCCGGGCCGACCTGCTGCGCCGGCTGGGCCGGGACGCCGAGGCGGCCGCGGCCTACGGCGCGGCGATCGCGCTGGCCGGCAACGCCACCGAGCGCGCGTTCCTCGAGCGCCGCCGGGCGGAGGTCAGTCCCACCGGCGGCGGGAGCGCTTGAGCTCACCGCGCTGCTTCTTGGCCTGGATCCGCCGCTCCTGCGAGCCCCGGGTCGGCTTCGTGCGGCGGCGGGCGGCCGGCGGCGGGGCGAGGGCGGCGCGCAGCACCGCGGCCAGCCGCTCGCGGGCGGCCTGCCGGTTGCGCAGCTGCTGGCGGTGCTCGCTCGCGGTGACGGTCAGGACGCCGTCGACGAGCCGGCCGGCCAGCCGCTGCGCCAGCCGGTCCCGCTGGACGTCGGTCAGGCCGGGCAGCTGCAGCGGCGCCACCGACAGCTCCACGCGCGAGTCGGCGGTGTTGACGCCCTGCCCGCCCGGGCCCGACGAGCGGGAGAACCGCCACCCCAGCGCGGCCGCGGGGACGACGAGCGAGCCGGTGACCGGCAGGTCGCCGGAGGTCTCGTCGCTGCCGGGCACGCGGTCCAGTCTGCCCGGGGCGCTCAGGCCGCCGCGGGCACCGGGTCGGCGCCGCCGGCCGCGCGCGGGTGGCAGCGCAGCAGCCGGCGCAGGGTCAGCCAGGTCCCGCGGCGGGCGCCGTGCCGCTCGAGCGCCTCGACGGCGTAGGCGGAGCAGGTGGGCGTGAACGCGCAGCACGGGGGCCGCCGCGGGCTGATCTCGCGCTGGTAGACGCGCACGGCGGCCACCAGCCGGTCGGCCGCGCGCGAGCCCGCGGCGCCGGTGCCGGAGGCGTGCACGTGCCGGACCGTCGTCGGCACGAGGAACAGGCCGTCGACGCCGCAGCCGATCGCGTTGGCCAGGCAGCACCCGGTGTTGAGGAACAGCAGGTCGCGCAGGCAGCCGCCGTCGCGGTCGTACCCGCGGCGGTAGCGCCCCGGCGGCGGCCCGTAGCCGTACCCGTACCCCGGGCCCCAGCCCGGCCGGGGGCCGTACCCGCGCCGTCGACGCCGGGGGCCCCAGCCGCTGCTCCAGATGAACACCACGGGCCCGATCCTGCGGGTCGCGGCGGCCGGGCGCAGGGCGGGGAGGATGGGCGGGTGCCCCCGCCGCTCGCCGACGCGCTCGCCACCGGTCCCGTCGTCCTCGACGGCGGGCTGTCCACCGAGCTGGAGGCCCGCGGGCACGACGTGTCCTCGGCGCTGTGGTCGGCCCGGCTGCTGCGCGACGACCCGGACGCCGTCGTCGCCGCGCACGCGGCCTTCGCCGCCGCCGGGGCACAGGTGTCGACGACGGCGAGCTACCAGGCGACCGTCGAGGGGTTCGCCGCGGCGGGGATCGACCGCGCCGGTGCGCTGGCGCTGGTCGCCCGGTCGGTGGAGCTGGCCCGGCGGGGGGCGCCCGGGTCGTGGGTCGCGGGCTCGGTGGGGCCCTACGGTGCCGCGCTCGCCGACGGCTCGGAGTACACCGGCGGCTACGTCGACGCGGTCGGCGTCGCCCGGCTGCGCGCGTTCCACCGCCCGCGGATGGCGGCGCTCGCCGAGGCCGGCGCCGACGTGCTGGCCTGCGAGACGGTGCCCGCCGCCGCCGAGGCCGAGGCGCTGCTGGCCGAGGCCGACGCGCTCGGGGTGCCGGTGTGGCTGTCGCTGACCACCGTCGTCGGCGGCGACGGCGTCGCCCGCACCCGCCGCGGCGAGCGTGCGGCGGAGGTGTTCGCCATGGCCCGCGGGGTCGGCGCGGTGGTCGCCGTCGGGGTGAACTGCACCGACCCGGCCGCCGTCGGCCCGTCGCTGGACGCCGCGGCGGTCGCGGGGCTGCCGCTGGTCGCCTACCCCAACAGCGGGGAGGGGTGGGACGCCGCGGCCCGGGCGTGGACCGGCGCCGGCGGGGTCGACCCGGCCGCCGTGCCGGGGTGGGTTGCGGCCGGCGCGCGGCTGGTCGGCGGCTGCTGCCGGGTGCGCCCGTCCGACGTCGCCGCGCTCGCGGCCGCGCTGCGCCGGGATCAGGTGACCTGATCGTGCGGCGGGCGGGCGCCCCCGGGGGGGGGGGGGGGGGGGGGGCGGGGCCGCCGGGCCC
>NZ_JBJGYP010000047.1:0-21482 GCF_054050055.1 Geodermatophilus sp. SYSU D00814 | reverse complement strand
CGCCCGCCCCCGCCCCCGCCCCCCCCCCCCCCCCCCCCCCCCCCCGCCGCCGACACCTGTGGTCCCCGCCGCTCGTCCCGCGTCGCCGTCCCGTCGCCGGTCACCTCCGCGTCGTACCCGCCCGGCCGTCCCGGCACCCGTTTCCCGTGGTCGGGAAGGAGGTACCGCCCCCGGGGACGCGACCGAGGAGGAGCCGTGGCCGACGACGACAGGGACACCGTCCGCAGGGAGTTCGGCGAGGCGGTGAACATGAGCGCCGCGGAGCTGGAGAGCTGGCTGCAGACCGACGAGTCGCAGTCGGTCGGGCAGAAGAGCGGCGGGTCGGGGGAGTCGACGGGACACGAGTCCGGCCGCCGGATCGTCGAGCTGCTGCGCGCGGAGGAGGGCGACCTCACCGACGACGACTACGCGCACATGCGCAAGGTCCACGGCTACGTCCAGCGGCACCTGGCGCAGGAGCCGCAGAAGGAGGACGTCGAGACGTCGAGGTGGCGCTACTCGCTGATGAACTGGGGTCACGACCCGCTGAAGAAGTGATGCGCATCGACGACCCCCGGCGCAACGACCCCGCGCAGTACGACGAGCTGGCCGACCAGTGGTGGGAGGCCTCCGGCGGCTTCGCCATGCTGCACTGGTTCGCCGCCTCGCGCGCCGAGCACATCCCGCAGGCAGCCCGCCCCGGCGCCCTGCTGGTCGACCTCGCCTGCGGCGGCGGGCTCATGGCGCCGTACGCCGCCCGGCTGGGCTACCGGCACGTCGGGGTGGACCTGGGGGCGGCCGGGCTCGCCGTCGCCGCCGGGCACGGGGTCCTGCCGGTGCGGGCCTCGGTGCTCGCCGTCCCGCTGTGCGACGGGTGCGCCGACGTCGTCGTCGCCGGGGAGGTCCTCGAGCACGTCGACGACGACGTCGCGGTGCTGGCCGAGGCGGCCCGGCTGCTGCGCCCGGGCGGGACGCTGGTCCTCGACGCGATCGCCGCCACCCGGCTGGCGGAGGTGATCGCGGTCCGCATCGCCGAGCGGCTGCCGGGCGGGCCGCCGCCGGGCATCCACGACCCCGCCCTCTTCGTCGACCGCCGGCGGCTGCTGACCGCGGCCGACCGGCTGGGGCTGGACCTGCGGCTGGTCGGGCTGCGCCCGTCGGTGCGCGACGTCGTCGCCTGGCGCCGGGGGCGCCGCGACGTCGTCCGGATGCGGCCGCTGCGGACGACGGCCGTCATCTTCGCCGGGTACGGCCGCAAGCGCGCCGCCCCGCCGAGCGGCGGGCCACCCCTCCGGGAGCGGGTCGCGACCCCCGGCCGTACGGTCGGGTCGTGACCCCGCACGTGAGCAGCCCGTTCGTCCCGGGGCCGCGCGGGTGAGCGCCGCGGTCCTGACCGGGGCCGGAGCGGCGCTCCCGACGACGCTGGACCAGGACGCCGCGTGGGAGGGCTTCTTCGCCCGCCACTACGCCGGCGTCCGCGCCGCCCGCCGCATCTGGTCCAGCGCCGGGGTGCGCACGCGGCACGCGGTGGCCAACCCGGTCGACGAGGACCTCAGCTCGTGGGGCACCGGGGCGCGCATGGCCCGCTACGTCCAGGAGGCGCTGCCGCTGGGCAAGCAGGCGGTCGCCGGGGCGCTCGACGCCGCCGGGCTTGCGCCGGGCGACGTGGGCCTGTTCGCCGTCGCCACCTGCACCGGCTACGCCACCCCGGGCCTGGACATCCGGCTGGCCAGCGACCTCGGCATGCCGCCCGGGCTGCAGCGCCTGCTGGTCGGGCACATGGGTTGCTACGCGGCGATCCCGGGCCTGGCGGCGGTCGGCGACTTCGTCACCGCCCGCTCCCGCCCGGCGGTGCTGCTGTGCTGCGAGCTGACCAGCCTGCACGTGCAGCCGGCGCAGCGGGACCTCGACCAGGTGGTCGCGCACGCGCTGTTCTCCGACGCCGCCGCGGCCGTCGTCGTCGAGCCCGGCGCCGGGCGCGGGCGGCGGCTGGCCGGGGTGGTGGCCCGGACCGACCCGTCGACCGCCGACCACATGACCTGGGACGTCACCGACCTCGGCTTCCGCATGGGGCTGTCCCCCCGCGTCCCCGACGTGCTCTCCCGCCACGTCGGCGACGTGGTCGCCGAGTTGCTCGAGGGGGCCGGCCTGCGGGTCGAGGACGTCGCCGGCTGGGCGGTGCACCCCGGCGGCCCGCGGATCCTCGACGTCGCCCGGGACGAGCTCGGCTTGACCGAGGAGCAGATCGGCGCCTCGCGCCGGGTGCTCGCCGAGCACGGCAACTGCTCCTCGGCCACCGTGCTGCTGGTGCTGCAGGAGCTCGCCGACGTCGACGGCCCGGTGGTGGCCATGGCCTTCGGTCCGGGACTGACCCTGTACGCAGCGTTGCTGCTGCCCGTCTGACGCCCCGCGGGGCCCACGTCGGCGCTACCCTCTGTGACCGCCGAGACGGTCAGGGAGGGGAGGCACCCGTGGCCGCTGTCCCGCGCTCGATCCGCGTGTTCCTCGTCGACGACCACGAGGTGGTCCGCCGCGGCGTCGCCGAGCTGCTGGAGGACGACCCCGCGCTGGTCGTCGTCGGCGAGGCCGGGACCGCCGCGGAGGCGCTCGCCCGCGGTCCGGCGGTCCGCCCCGACGTCGCCATCGTCGACATGCGGCTGCCCGACGGCGACGGCGCCGACGTCGTCCGCGCGCTGCTGGAGCGGGTGCCCGGCTGCTCCTGCCTGGTGCTGTCCAGCTACGCCGACGACGACGCGGTGGCCGCGGCAGTGGCCGCCGGCGCCGCCGGGTACCTGGTCAAGCAGGTCCGCGGGGCCGACCTCGTGTCGGCCGTGCACACGGTCGCGACCGGCGGCACGCTCGTCGGTGCCCCGGGGCGCCCGTCCCGGGACGGCGCCGACCGGCGGCTGGCCGGGCTCACCGAGCAGGAGCGCACCGTGCTCGGGCTGATCGGTGAGGGGCTCACCAACCGGCAGATCGGCGACCGGATGGGCCTGGCCGAGAAGACGGTGAAGAACTACACCAGCCACCTGCTGGCCAAGCTCGGGCTCGAGCGGCGCACCCAGGCCGCGATCCTCGCCACCGAGCTGCGCGGCCGGCGTCCCCGCGGCTGAGCGGCCGGCCCGCCGGCCTCAGGCGCCGCCGGTCCGCGGCGCCCGCCAGGTCACCGCGGTCCCACCCCGGTCACTGGCGACGGTGAGCGTGCCGCCGCGGCGCCGGGCGCGCTCCTCCAGGTTGGCCAGGCCGCTGCGGACGGGGACCGCGGGCAGCCCCCGGCCGTCGTCGGCGACCGATGCCGTGACGTCGTCCCCGGGGGCCGAGCCGGCGTCCACGGTGACCCGGACCAGGGTCGCCGCCGCGTGCCGGACGACGTTGCTCACCAGCTCGCGCACCACCGCCAGCAGGTCGTGCGCCAGCGCGCGGGACAGCCCGTCGACGTCGCCGCGCAGCTCCACCCGGCGCTGCACCCCGGAGCCCTCGGTCACCCGCGCCACGACCTCGGCCAGCCGCCGTCCCAGCGCCGCCGGCGGCGCCTCGCGGTCGTGCAGCTCGAAGATCGCCGAGCGGATCTGGGTGATCGTCTCGTCGAGCTCGTCGACGCTGCGCTCCACCCGGCGGGCCGCGTAGGGGTCGACCTCCCCGAGGGAGCGGGCCACCCGGTCGAGGCTCAGCGCCGTCGCGTAGATCCGCTGGACGACGTGGTCGTGCAGGTCGCGGGCGATGCGCTCGCGGTCGGCCTGGACCTGCAGCTGGCGCTCGCGGCGCTGGCTGCGGGCCAGCTCGAGGGCCACCGCGGCCTGCGCGGCGAAGGCGGCCAGCGCGTCGAGGACCTCGGCGTCGAAGGGCTCCCGGTCCGCGGCGCGCAGGCACACGATCGTGCCGATGGCCGGGCCGAGCGGGACGACGACGGCCGAGCGGGCACCGGTGGTCAGCTCCACCGCCACCTCGGCGGGCCGCCCCGGCCCGGGCCCGGCGCGCACGTCGTCGAGCAGTTCCGCCCGACCCGAGCGGTGGACGCGGCCGACGTGGGTGCCCTCCACGGGCACCCGCACGCCCTCGAGGTCCGCCGACGCCGGGCCGGTCGCGGCGACGATGGTCAGCGCGCCGGGGTCGTCCTCCTCCGGGACGAGCAGCCCCGCGCCGTCGGCGTCGCTGAGGTCGGCGGCCCGGCGCACGAGCGTCTGCAGGACCTCCTCGAGCGCGCTGCCCGACAGCAGGGCGGTCGACACCTCGGTCGCCGCCTGCACCCACGCCCGCCGCCGCTCGGCGACCTCGGCCCGGCGGGCGTTCTCGATGGCCAGCCCGGCGACCGCCGCCAGCGCCAGCACGGCCTCCTCGTCGGCCGGCGTGAACGACCCGCCGGAGCGCTTCTCGGTCAGGTAGAGGTTGCCGAAGACCTCCTCGCGGACCCGCACCGGGACGCCCAGGAACGACGCCATCGGCGGGTGGCCCTCGGGGAAGCCGACCGAGGCCGGGTGCGCCCCGAGGTCGTCGAGCCGCAGCGGCACCGGCTGGTCGACCAGCAGGCCCAGGATCCCGGCGCCCGCGGGCGGCCGGCCGATGCCCGCCTGGGTCGCTGCGTCCATGCCGACGATGACGAAGCGGTCGACCCGCCGGCCGTCGCGGGAGAGCACCCCGAGGGCGCCGTAGCAGGCGTCCGCCCGTGCCACCGCGGCCTCGACGATGGCGTGCAGCGTCGCCTCCAGGCGGCCGCCGGCGGCCACGGCGCGGACGGCGGCGGCGAGGGCGGGCTCGCCGGCCGGGACGTCCTCGGGATCGGGCGGGGTCAGGGCCCGTCCGGAGGAGGCCGGGCGGAATCGAGGGGCGCTCACGCGCCGGAGGCGAGGCGACGGCCGGGGAAGCGCGGCGCCACCGGGCGCAGGAGGGTGCGGCCGCCGGCGCCGACGAGCACCAGGTCGCCCCCACGGGCGGCGGTGCCCAGCGCGTCGAGCAGCGGCCGGTCCACCGCGACGGTGCGGACGCGACCGCTCACGCCGGTCTCGGCGATGGCCCGCACCACCGCGGCGTCGGCCCGCGCGAGGGCGGCCTCGCGGGCGTCGACGTCGGAGGGGCGCTGACCGGGCAGGGGGTCACCGGCGGGCGGCTCGACGGCGGCCACCGCGAGCACGGTGCCCTCGCGGCGGGCGGCCTCGCGCAGCGCCCACACGAGGGCGCGGTGCCCGGTCGGGGAGCCGTCGACGTCGACGACGAACGACGGCCCGGGACGGCGCGGCAGCAGGGGGAGCAGCCGGATCGGCTCGACAGGAGGCTCGACGGGCGGATCGGCGGCCATATCCGGATACTGACCGGCTCCTGCCCGATCGGACAGGGCCCAAGGGCCCGGTCAACGGAACTCATCCGGACGGATGGCCGGTCAGCGCGCCGGTCACCACCGTGGTCCCGTCCTCCTCGGGCGGCGCGGTGCCGGCCCGCAGGCCCGCCCGCGCGAGCACCGCGGCGAGCACCGGGGCCTGGTCCTCGCCGACCTCCACCAGCAGCACCCCGCCGGGCGCCAGCCAGTCCGGTGCGCCCGCCGCGATGCGCCGGTGCACCGCCAGCCCGTCGCCGCCGCCGTCCAGGGCCGTGCGCGGCTCGTGCAGCCGGGCCTCGGGCGGGAGCAGGCCGATCGCGGCGGTGGGCACGTAGGGGGCGTTGGCGACCAGGACGTCGATGCGGCCGCGCAGCCGGCCGGGCAGGGCGTCGTAGAGGTCCCCGCCGTGCACCGTCCCGCCGACCGGGCCGAGGTTGCGCCGGGCCCACGGCAGCGCCGCGGGGTCGACGTCGGCGGCGTGCAGCTCGGCGAGGTCGACGGCGGAGGCCAGCGCCAGCCCGACCGCGCCGCAGCCGCAGCACAGGTCCACGGCGACCGGCCGGCGTCCCCGCACGGCGCGGGCCGCCGCCACCGCCCGCGCGACCAGCGCCGCGGTGCGCTGGCGGGGCACGAAGACGCCCGGGCCGACGGCGACCCGCAGCCCGCAGAACACGACGGCGCCGACGAGGTGCTCCAGCGGCTCGCCCGCGACGCGGCGGGCGGTCCGGGCGGCGAGGTCGGCGGGACCGGCGGCGGCCTCGACGAGCAGGCGGGCCTCGTCCTCGGCGAAGACGCAGCCGGCGGCGCGGAGCCGGGCGACGAGGTCGGCGAGGGCGCCGGGCGGGAGCTCGACGGGCAGCGGGGCCTCCGGGAGTCGGGGGGACCCGCCCACTGTGGACCCCGACTCCGGTGCCCGTGCCGCAGGGTGGGCCGTCGCGACGGGGGCGGGTCGCGACGGCCCGGTCCCGGCACTACGCCGTGAGCGTGGCCAGCGCCTGCTGGATGGCGTCGGTGACCACCTTGGGCTGGCTGACCATGATCACGTGCGAGCCCTCGGCCTCGGTGATCGTGGCCCCGGCGCGCTCGGCCATGCGGCGCACGACGTCGCTGCCGGCGGCGCGGTCCCCGGTCGCGACGACCGCCCAGGAGGGCAGGCTGCGCCACGCCGGGGTGCCGGTGCGCTCGCTGAACCCGCGGGCGGAGATCGGGCGCTGGGTCGCGGCCATGACGCGCGCCTGCTGCTCGGAGACGTCGGCGGCGAACGCGTCGTGGAACTGCTCGGGGTCGATGGCGAGCTCGACCTCGGTCTGCCCGCCCTCGCCGGGGTACTGCCACTGCTGCAGCGCCGAGTTCAGGACGCTGTCCCGGGAGTCGGCCTCGATCTCCTGCAGGGCCTCGCCCTCGTCCGGGGCGAACGCGGCGACGTACACGAGGCCGACGACGTTGCCGGCCCGCAGGGCGGCGTTGGTGATGATCGCGCCCCCGTAGGAGTGGCCGACGGCCAGGACGGGGCCGGGGATCTGGCCGAGCGCGCTGCCCACGTAGGCGGCGTCGTGCTCGATGCCCCGCAGCGGGTTCGAGATCGCCTGGACCCGTACCCCCGCGGTGAGCAGCTGGGCGACCACGTCGTTCCAGCCGGAGCTGTCGGCGAACGCGCCGTGGACGAGCGCGACGGTGGGGGCCGAGCCGGTGGCGGACGGTGCCTGGGTCATGGGGGTCTCCTCCTGGATCGACGGACGCAGGACGAGCCTGGGGACCGGCGCGGGGCCGGGCATCGGTCGTTCGACTCTGCGCCCGTCGCTCCCGGCACCCGGGACGCGCCGCTCTCGCGAGGCGAGCGGCCCGCGCCGGGGACCGGCCCGGAGGAGGGGCCGTGCCGCCGTCCGCGGACGGGGTGAGTCATCTGACTCAGGCGAGGGAGCGGGCCCGGCCGCAGGGCGCGCAGCTCGACGGCGTCGACGCCGGAGACCACCTCCGCGGCGACCAGCCGCCCGACGACCGGGGCCAGGGTGACGGCCGAGTGCAGGACCGCCAGGTGGACGCCCGCCACCCCGGGCAGGGGGCCGATGACCCGGCGACCCGTCGGCCGGCACCGGTCGCGTGCCCACCCGGACGCCGGCCGGGCGGACGCCGTCCGCGCCGGTGGAGGTGGCGGCGATGCGCTCGCGTGCCTCCTCCCCGGCGCGCCGCAGGTCCTCCCGGGTGGTCCCACCGTCGACCACCCGGGCCACCAGCAGGTCGCCGCCCGCGGCCTGGCGGACCTCCAGGCGAGGAGTGACGACCAGTGTGCGGACCAGTCCCGGAGGAGCGGTCAGGCGCACCAGCAGCGCCGGCGAGCCGACGATCCCGGCGCCGACGACCACGACGTCGGCCGTGCGGTCGGCCACGTGTCACCCTCCCGCGACACGCGCCGCGGCGGCAGGGGAGAGGAGGGGAGGTGCCGCGCACCGCGGCCGGAGAGCGGGTGACGAGAATCGAACTCGCACTGTCAGCTTGGGAAGCTGATGTTCTGCCATTGAACTACACCCGCGGTGGCCCGGAGGCCGCACTCAGCCTAGCAAGGCCGCCCGGCGATCGGTCAGGCCCGGTCACCCCTCCGGGCGGGGGCTGCGGATGGTCACCGTGGTGCCGGCCGGGCCGGGGACGGCGGTGACGTCGGCGACGGCGCTCATCAGCATCGACCCGCGGCCGCGGTCCATGCTCGACGTCCGCTCCCGCCACTGTCCGGTGTCGTGCACCGCGATCTCGACCTCGCCGTCGCGCACCGCCACCCGGACCTCGATCACCGGCTCGGTGGGGTGCTGGGCGTGCTCGATCGCGTTGGTGGCCGCCTCGCACGCGGCCAGCACGAGGTCGTAGGCCCGCGCGTCGTCCAGGCCGGCCTCGGCCAGCAGCGCGGCCAGCCGCCGCCGCAGCGGCGGGATCGAGCTCGTCCGCGACGGGAAGCGCCAGGTCTGCGCCACGCCGTCCCCGTCCTGCCCGGCCGGCGCCGGTGCCGGCGGGACCGACGGCAGCCCGGCCCGCCCGCCGGGGCGGGGGCGTGGCGGCGGAGGCGCCGACGGGCCCGGCCGGACGGCGGCGGCAGCCGGCGGCGGCCCGGCCTCCCGCCGGCCCCGGGCGCGCTCGAGCACCGCCCGCAGCCGGCCGAGCAGCTCGGCGGACTCGAACGGCTTGGGCAGGTAGTCGTCGACCCCGGCGTCGAAGCCCTCGACGGCCGCCTCCTGGCCGGCCCGCGCGGTGAGCATCACGACCGGCACGGCTCGGGTGGCGGGCTCCGCGCGCAGCGCCTTGAGCAGCGCGAAGCCGTCCAGCCCCGGCATCATCACGTCGGTCAGCACGACGTCGGGCGGTGCGGCGGCCGCGTCGGTCAGGGCCCGCGTGCCGTCGGCCGCCGTCCGCACCACCCACGACGGCGACAGCAGCCGGGTCAGGTACGCGCGCATGTCGGCGTTGTCGTCGACGACGAGCACGGTGCCCAGCGGGCCGGCCGGGTCGGCGGTCCGGGCCCGCCAGCCCAGGTCGTCGTCCCACGGGGTGAGCGCCGCCGCGCGCACCGGAGCCGTGGTCGGCGGGGGAGCCGCGTCGGTGTCCGGCTCGCCGGCGGGCAGCCGGACGGTGAAGGTGCTGCCCTCGCCGGGCCGGCTCTCCACCCCGACGGTCCCGCCGTGCAGCTCGACGAGCTCGCGCACCAGGGCCAGGCCCAGGCCGGTGCCCTCCCGGCTGCGCGCGGGGGAGTCGGCGACCCGGTGGAACCGGTCGAACAGGTGCGGCAGCTCCGCGGCGGGGATGCCCACGCCGGTGTCGGTGACCCGCAGCACCACGTCGTCGTCCTCGGCGGTGAGGGCCACCGTGATGCCGCCGACGAACGTGTACTTGACGGCGTTGGCCACCAGGTTGAGGACGATCTTCTCCCACATGCGGGGGTCGACCGCGGTGGGCCGGCCCAGCGGGGGGCAGTCCACGGTCAGCGTCAGCCCGGCCCGCTCGGCGGCCGCGCGCAGCACGCCGGCCAGCTCGGCGGTGTCGGCGGCGAGGTCGGTGGCCACCCGCACCGGCGCCGTCCGCCCGGCCTCGATGCTCACGAACTCCAGCAGGTCGTTGACCAGCCGCTGCAGCCGCTGGCCGTTGCGCAGCGCGAGGGTCAGCTGGTCGTGGACGGCCGGGGGGAGGTCCGCGCCGGACTCGGCGAGGGCGTCGGTGATCGGGCCGAGGAGCAGCGTCAGCGGCGTGCGCAGCTCGTGGCTGACGTTGGCGAAGAACGTCGTCTTGGCCCGGTCGAGCTCGGCCAGCGCCTCGGCGCGGGCGCGCTCGCTGGCGTAGGCGCGCGCGTCGGCGACGGCGCCGGCGACCTGCCCGGCCAGCAGCTCGTGGAAGGTGCGGTACTCCTCGTCGAGCGCCCGGGCCGGGCTGACGCCGACCAGCAGCGCGCCGACCGGCTCGCGACCCGCGCCGGCGGTCAGGGGCAGCACCACCGCCTCGGTGACCGGGTCGGCGAACGGCCCGCCGCTGACGCCGAGACCGGCGACGGCGACGTCGCCGAGGTGCGCGACCCCGCGGGCGGCCTCGGGCAGCAGGCCGGGGTCGACGCCGACCGTGGCCGCGCGCCGCAGCCGCGGCCCGCCGTCCTCGGTGAGGTAGACCGCGGCGAAGGGCACGTCGAGCGGGTCGGTGGCCAGTGCCGCGCAGACGCCGACGGCGAGGTCGCGCTCGTCCTCGCGGCGGCCGGCGGCCGTCGACACCTCGTGCAGCAGCTGCTGGCGCCGCTCGGCCACGACCTGGCCGGTGACCTCGGTGCACACCCCGTGCATGCCGGCGACCTCGCCGTCGTCACCGAAGGCCGGGGCGTGGGAGACGGTGAAGTAGGTCTCCTCGCGGTAGCCGGCGCGCTCCAGGAGCAGCAGCAGCTGCGGGATCCAGGACGCCTCGCGGGTGGCCATCGCCCGCTCGACCGGCTCCTGCAGCGCCGCCCAGCCCTCGGCGAGGGTGATCCGCAGGTCCTCCCCGAGCGCGGCGGGGTGCTTGGCGCCGATGAGCGTGGCGTAGGCGTCGTTGTAGAACTGGGTGTACTCCGGGCCCCAGGTGAGGATCATCGGGAAGCGCGAGACCAGGACCGTGCGGATGGCGTAGCGCAGGCTCGCCGGCCAGGTGTCCACCGGCCCGACCGGCGTCGCCGACCAGTCCAGGTCGGCCATCAGCCGGCCGTTCTCGCTGCCGCCGGCGAACACGTCCTCGACGGCCGGCGCCCCGGTGCCGCGGGCCCCGGTCCCCACGGCGGGCTCCGGGGCCACGCACACCTCCCGGACACGGCGGCGCCGGCGCAGGGGGGAGCCCACGGCGGCGTCAGGACCTGGTGGCCGCACCGGCCACCGACTGCGTGCACGGTACATCCGGCAGCTGGGAGCCCGCCGGGTCCGTCCCCCGGCCGGGGTGCCCCCTCACCGGCGCATCTCGGCGAGGAACCCGGTGGCTTCCGACCGCAGCCGCTCGGCCATCTGGGACAGGCCGGTGACGTCGGTGCCCGCGGTCCCCAGGGACGCCGTGCCGTCGACCGCCGCGGCGATGCCGTCGACGAGGCCGTTCATCTCGCCCACCGTCGTGCCCACCGAGCCGATGACGGCGGTGACCTCGTCGCAGGCGGCGCGGATGGCCTCGACCTGCGCGGTCACCCGCTCGGTGGCCCGCGCCGTCTGGTCGGCGAGGTCCTTGACCTCCGAGGCGACGACGGCGAAGCCCGTGCCGGCCTCGCCCGCCCGCGCCGCCTCGATGGTGGCGTTGAGCGCCAGCAGTCGGGTCTGCGCGGCGACGGACTCGATGAGCGCGATGACCTGGCGGATCTCCGCGGAGGTGCGGGTCAGAGAGGTCAGCGTGGCCGAGGCGTCGCCGACCGCGCCGGTCGCCGCCGACGACGCCGTCGTCAGGCCCGCAGCTGAGGCGCTCATCTCCGTCGCCGCCGTCGCCACCTGCTCGCTCATGGCGAGGACGACGGACTCGAAGTCGTCGGCCAGCCGCAGCCGCGAGGTCTGTGCGTCGGTGACCCGCGCGGCGGTGGTCCGCATCGCGTCGCGCGCGGTGTTGATGTCGGTGGCGGCCTGCCGGTAGGCGCCCTGCAGGCCGGTGCGGAGCACGCTGCGGTGGTACCGGCCCTCGGCGGCGGCGGTCAGCGCGGCGCGGGACTCGCGGACGAAGGCGTCGCTGACGTCGAGGGCCCGGTTGACGCCGTGCTGCAGCGCCACGAGGTCGGGGACGGCCTCGGAGCCGGGGACCGGGACGGCGCGGGCCTCGAGGTCGCCGCGGGCGGCCGCCTCGCAGGTCTCGGTCAGCCGGCGGACGAACGCGCGGACGACCTCGAGCTCGCCGGCGTCGGTGCGGGTGCGGCCCACGTCAGTCCTCCTCCTGGCTGATGACCGACCACACGAGGTCCTCGTAGGACGCGGCCTGCTCGGCGACGAGCCGGTGGAGCAGCGCCGAGGACGCCGCGACGGCGGCGCGGGCGGTCGGGTGCCGGCGCTCCTCGGTGAGCAGCTGCCGGTACAGCGGGCGGACGCGGTCCAGCGCCCGGCGGGAGGGCCGGCGCCGGTTGGAGTGGTAGCCGACCACCGCGCCGTCGGGGCCGTGGGACGGCGTGACGTGCGCGAGCACCCAGTAGGAGGCGCCGTCGGCGGCGAGGTTCTGGATGTAGGCGAACAGCTCGCGGCGGGCGGCGAGGGTCTCCCACAGCAGCGAGAACACCGCGCGCGGCATGTCGGGGTGCCGGATGAGGCTGTGCGGCTGCCCGACGACCTCGTCGAGGGAGTAGGCGCCGACCCGCAGGAAGACGTCGTTGGCGTAGGTGATGACCCCGCGGCCGTCGGTCTTGGAGACGATGAGCTCGTCGGCCCCGAAGGACCGCTCCTCACCGGTCGGCCGCACGGCGGCCCGGCGGGGACGGGGGACCGCGGTCCGGGGGTGGGTGTCCAGCAACGCGGTGTCCTCCTGCGTCGGTCGGTCGTGCCCCGGGTATCGGCACGAGCCGCCGGGACACGATCCGAGAGGGACAGGTCGGGACCAAGGTCCCGACGGGCGGTCCGCGGGGCCGGCGCGGTCGCGTCCCTAGACTCCGCGCCATGCTGCTGTCCGACCGCGACATCCGCGCCGCGATCGCCGAGGGGCGGCTCGGCATCGAGCCGCACGACGCGGGGCTGGTGCAGCCCTCGAGCATCGACGTCCGGCTGGACCGCTACTTCCGGGTCTTCAACAACGCCCGGTACACCCACATCGACCCCGCGCAGCAGCAGGACGACCTCACCACGCTGGTCGAGCCCGACGGTGACGAGCCGTTCGTGCTGCACCCGGGCGAGTTCGTGCTCGGCTCCACCCTCGAGGTGGTCTCGATCCCCGACGACCTGGCAGCGAGACTCGAGGGGAAGAGCTCGTTGGGCCGTCTCGGACTGCTCACGCACTCCACGGCGGGCTTCGTCGACCCGGGGTTCTCGGGCCACATCACGCTGGAGCTGTCCAACGTGGCCAACCTGCCGATCACGCTGTGGCCGGGGATGAAGATCGGCCAGCTGTGCCTGTTCCGGCTCACCGGCCCGGCCGAGCACCCCTACGGCTCGGCGGTCTACGGCTCCCGCTACCAGGACCAGCGCGGCCCGACGCCGTCGCGGTCCTTCCGCAACTTCACCCGCGCGGAGACCCGGCGGCCGCCGGGCTGACCGCCGCGGGCGACCAGCCGGGCACCTCGTCGTCGACGTACCGGTCCCGGGTGACCAGCCACCCGGTGACGGTGAGGCCCACGGTGGCGACGGCGATCAGCACGAACATGCCGCCGTACCCGCCGGTGGCCCCGCGGAGCACGCCGACCAGCAGCGGGCCGGCGCCGGCGAGGACGTAACCCCACCCCTGGGTGACCGTCGAGAGCGCCGACACCGTCTCCGGCGTCCGCGCGCGCAGGCCCAGCAGCGTGAGCACCATGGAGAAGGTCCCCATGCCGACGGCGAGCACGCTCATCCACAGCCACGGCATCGTGCGCGGCGCCAGCCACAGCCCGGTCCAGCCGACGGCGTAGCAGGCCATGAACCCCAGCAGCAGCGGCCGCTGCCACCGCTGCCGCACGGTGAGCGAGGGGACGACCGCGTTGACCGGGATGACGACGATCGAGTTGATGCCGAGCAGCAGGCCGGCGGTCGCGGCGCTCAGGCCGGAGTCGCGCAGGTACTGCGCCGACCAGCCCATCACCACGTAGGCCTGGGTCGCCTGCAGGCCGAAGAAGGCGGCGAGGGTGAGGGCCAGCGGGCTGCGCAGGAGCGGGGCCATGCGCACCGACCGGTGGCTGCCGCGGGAGGCGCCCGGCCGGCGCGGGGTGACCAGCCAGGGCAGCGCGGCGGCCAGCGCGAGCACCGCCCAGATGCCCAGCGCCCAGCGCCAGCCGTCCTGCCCGAGCGCGGCGGCGATCGGTGCGGTGCTCACCGCCGCGACCGCGCCGCCGATGGCCATGCTCGCGCTGTAGGCGCCCACCAGCAGGCCGGTGCGCTCGGGGAACCAGCGCTTGACCAGGCCGGGCAGCAGCACGTTGCCCAGCGCCCCGCCGACCATGGCCAGCGCCGTCCCCACGAGGAACAGCGGGAAGGAGTCGACGACGGCGCGCAGCACCAGCCCGGCGGCCATGGTCGACAGCGCGCCGGCGAGCACGTGCGCGTCGGGGAACCGGGCGGCCAGCGGGGGGCCGGCGAAGCCGATGAGGGCGAAGCACAGCACCGGCATGGTGGTCACGACGCCGGCCGCGGCGCTGGAGACGCCGAGGCCCGCCTCGAGCTCGGCGAGCACCGGCCCGACCGAGCTGACCGCCGTCCGCAGGTTCGCCGCGGTCAGCACGATCGCCACCGCGACCAGCACCAGCCCCCGGCGTCGCTGGGTGGCGTCCGGGGCGGTCGGGGGAGCGGCGGCCGTGCGGGTCACCGTTCGATGGTGCGCTCCACCGGGTCCCCGTCCGCAACCGGGTGCACTGTGCAACCAGTCACGCCGGGCAACCGGTCACGCCGGTCAGGCGCGCAGCTCCGTGCGGGCGGTGGTCTGCACCCGCGGGACGATCTGCGGGACCCGCCGCCAGAGCACCCGCTGCAGGGCCAGCGTCACCACCGCGGCGGCGACAATGCCGACCAGGTTGATGCCCAGCTGCAGCGCCGCGCGGGCGAACTCGTCGCCGCTGCCGAGGGCCAGCGACACCGCCATGTCCGCCGCGGCCGGCACCGTGGTCACCGAGATGAAGACGCCGACCAGGGCGGCGCTCTTGGCCGAGGTCAGCGACAGCACGCCGGCGATGCCGGCGAGCACCGCGACCACCAGCGACCAGTGGTCGGGCTCGGTGATGAAGACGGTCTGTGGCCGGGCCATGGTGAGCACCTCGGGGCCGAACCAGCCGAGCAGCCGGCCGGTCAGGGTGACCAGCGTGGTCGCCGCGATCGCCACGAGGAAGCCGACCCCCAGCGCCCGGCCGGCCGCCCGCGCGACCGAGCGCCGGCCGTGGACGAGGGCGACGGCCAGCCCGGCCAGCGGGGCGAACTCCGGCCCGAGCACCATCGCGCCGATCAGCAGCACCGCGGAGTCGTTCACCACCGCCACGGCGGCCAGCAGCGTCGCGATGGTGAGGAAGGCCAGGTAGGACACCGACAGCGACGAGTCGGCCGCCGTCGTGCGCACCACCTGCTCCCAGACGACGGCGTCCGAGCCGTCGCCGGGTGCCGCCTCCTCCGCCCGCTCCGCGCTGGCCGACACGGCGGTGTCCACGGCCTCGACGGTGATCCCGCCGTCCCGGTCGACGTGCAGCTCCCGCAGCCCGGCCACGAGGGCGTCGGCGGACTCGCGGGCGACGTCGGCGAGGACGAGGTCACCGGGCGGGCTGACCGAGGCCCCGGGGACCACGGCGAGGTGGGCGGTGCCGGGGCAGCGGTCGAAGAGGTCGCGGACGTCGTCGGTGCGGTCGGGCGGGACGGTCACCCGCAGGTGGAGGAGCACCGGGGGTTCCTACCGCAGCCGGTGACCCCGTGGGACGACGGACGCCGCCGGCGAGGAGGGTTCCTCGCCGGCGGCGTCCGTCGGGGTGGTGCGGGTGCGGGCGGCTAGGCCTGGCCGTGGCCCGTGGCGGCCGAGCCGGTGCCGGCGACGTCGTCGGACGTGCCGACCTCGGCGCCGTGCTCGGTGCCTGGGGTGCCGACCGGGGCCATGGAGCGCAGCAGGATCTGGCTGACGTCGAGGACCTCGACGTGCTCGGCCGCCTCGCCGTTCTGCTTCTTCGACGTCAGGGCGTCCGACAGCATCGTGATGCAGAACGGGCAGGCGGTGGAGATGACGTCGGGGTCGAGGCCGAGGGCCTCCTCCGTGCGCTCCACGTTGATCCGCTTGCCGATCTTCTCCTCCATCCACATGCGCGCGCCGCCGGCGCCGCAGCAGAAGCCGCGGTCCTTGCAGCGGTGCATCTCCTGGGTGGAGAGGCCCTGCACGCTGTCGAGGATCTCCCGCGGCGGCGTGTAGACCTTGTTGTGCCGGCCGAGGAAGCACGGGTCGTGGTAGGTCACCTTGCGGTCGACCGGGGTGACCGGCGTGAGCCGGCCCTCCTCCACGAGCTGGCTGAGCAGCTGGGTGTGGTGCACGACCTCGTACTCGCCGCCGACCTGCGGGTACTCCCGGCCGAGGGAGTTGAAGCAGTGCGGGCAGGTGGTGACGATCTTGCGGGTGCCCGGCACGCGGCCCTCGAAGACGCCGTTGAGGGTCTCGACGTTCTCCTGCGCCATCATCTGGAAGACGAACTCGTTGCCCATGCGGCGGGCCGGGTCGCCCGAGCAGGTCTCGCCCGACCCCAGGACGGCGAACTCGACGCCGGCGGTGTGCAGCAGCTCGGCGACGGCCTTGGTGACCTTCTTGGCGCGGTCGTCGATGGCGCCGGCGCAGCCGACCCAGAACAGGTACTCGACCTCGTAGGGCAGCGGGCCGTCGGCCATCCGCACCTCGAAGTCGACCTCCTTGATCCAGTCCTCGCGGGTGCTCGGGCTCACGCCCCAGGGGTTGCCGCGGTTCTCGAGGTTGCGCAGCATCACGCCGGCCTCGGACGGGAAGTTGGACTCGATGAGGACCTGGTAGCGGCGCATGTCCTCGATGTGGTCGACGTGCTCGATGTCGACCGGGCACTGCTCGACGCAGGCGCCGCAGTTGGTGCAGCTCCACAGGACGTCGGGGTCGATGACCCCGCCCTCCTCGAGGGTGCCGACCAGCGGGCGGTGCGCCTGGGCGTCGTTCGTGCCCTCGATGCGGGCGTAGCCCGACGCCCAGACCTGCTCGTCGCTGGGCTTGAGGACGTCGAAGTCCGGTGCGGTCTCGCTCGCCGTCTTCGCGCCGAGCAGGTACGGGGCCTTGGCGTAGAGGTGGTCCCGCAGGTCCATCACGACCATCTTCGGGCTCAGCGGCTTGCCGGTGTTCCAGGCCGGGCACTGGCTCTGGCACCGCCCGCACTCGGTGCAGGTGGTGAAGTCCAGCATCCCCTTCCAGGTGAAGTCCTCGATCTTGCCGCGACCGAAGACGTCGTCCTCGCCCGGGTCCTCGAAGTCGATCGGCTTGCCGTTCGAGGTCATGGGCTGCAGCGGGCCGAGGGCGACGCCGCCGTCGTCCTGCCGCTTGAAGTAGATGTTCGGGAAGGCGCTGAAGCGGTGCCAGGCCACGCCCATGTTCAGCGTGCGGGCGAGCACGACCAGCCAGACCAGCGAGACGACGATCTTGACGAACGCGACGACGCTGAGCAGGTCCGGGCTGTCGGGCAGCACGGTGGCCAGCAGGCCCGAGACCGGGTGCGACCAGGCCGGCGCCTCGGTGAGGTCGGAGGAGATCTTCAGCGCGCGGATGAGCAGGATGCAGACGCCGACGACGAGGACGACGGCCTCGACGAAGTAGCCGCGGCCCTCGTTGGAGCCGGCGAAGCGGCTCGCGCGGCCCTGGCGGCGCGGGTGGTCCTTCTGGCGCCGGTAGATCAGGTAGAGGATCCCGAGGATCGTGCCGGTGCCGATCACGTCGGCGAAGAGGTTCCACAGGCTCCACTCGCCGATCAGCGGCAGGTGGAAGGCCGGGTTCCAGACCTCGCCGAAGGCCTCGACCAGGGTGAGGAACAGGCCGTAGAAGCCGACGAACACGAACCAGTGGGCGGCGCCGATGGCCGACCACTTGAGCATCCGGGTGTGGCCGAGCGACTCGACCAGGAGTGTCTTCATCCGCGGGCCGAAGGGCCCGAACCGGGTGCTGTCGGCCTGGCCGGTGCGGATGATGCGGACCATCGCCCGGACCGCCCGGTAGGCCAGGACGACCGCCACGATGAGGAACAGCACGCTGATCGTGCCGAGCACGACCTGCAGGGGGCCCGTCATGATTCCCTCTCCCCACGCCAGGCGGCGTCGGTTGGTCCGTCCGCACGGACGGCGCGAGAGGGGTCTCGCCGCCGTCGTCGACCGGCCTGCGGACCGGCGGCGGATCGCGCGCGGGCGCCTGTGCCCACGCGACCCAGCACGATAGCTGCGCGAGAGCAGGTTACCCGCCGGTAACCCGGGGCGCCGCGCCCTCCTCCGACGCCGTCGACGGTGCTCACCGCCCACCCGCTGCCGGGGTGACCGGCCCGTTCTCCTGCGGCGGCCGGCCCCGGGCGCGTCGCCGCAGGTCGGGCGCGGGCCGCGACGGTGACCGTCCTCACCCGGGGTGTCGGGCCCGGGCCATGATCAGGTGACCTGGTCGTGCCGCGTCCTGGCTCACGGTGGGCGGTGAGCCCGGACGCGTCATCGTGAGCCAGGACGGCGGCGGGTCCCTGTCCACAGATGCCGTGCGGGCCTCGGGCGAGCGTCTCGGAGGTCGGAGACTGCGGCCGTGCACCCGGATCTGGAACGGATCGCGTCCGCCCGGCTGGGCGTGTTCACCGCTCAGGAGGCCCTGCGCGCCGGCTACCGCCCGGACGAGATCCGCACCGAGCTGAGCCGTGGGCGCTGGTGCTGGCTGCGGCGGGGGGTGTACATCCGCGCCGCGGACCTCGAGGTGGCGACCCGGGATGCCCGCCGGCACGTCGTCGACTGCACGGCCGTCCTCGTGTCCCTGCGTCCCGGACCCGTCGTCAGCCACGCATCGGCCGCGCGGGTGCACCGGCTGGTCGTGCCCCGCGGCGTGGACGACGTCGTCCGGCTGACCGACGTGGCCCAGTGGCGCCGCGGGCGGGGCTACGTCGTCAGGCGGGCGTCGCTGCCGCCCGGTGACGTCGGTGACCTCGCGTCGTTCGGTGTGACGACGCCGGCGCGGACGCTCGTCGACTGTGCCCGTGAGTGGGACCTCGTGGACTCGGTCGTGGCCCTGGACGCGGCCCTGCACGACGGGTTGGTCACCCGCCACGAGGTGCGCGCGGCGGTGCTGCGGGCCACGCACTGGGTCGGGATCGGGAACGCGGCCCGGGCGCTGGGCCTGGCCGACGGAGGGGCGGAGTCGCCGCTCGAGACCCGCGGACGGCTGGCGTTGCTCGGGGCCGGCCTGCCGACCCCGGAGCTGCAGGTCGAGCTGCACGGTCCGCGGGGTCTCGTCGCGCGCGTCGACGCCTGGTACGAGGACGCCGCCGTGGCGATCGAGTTCGACGGTCGGGTCAAGTACGTGGACCCGATCGACGGGCGGCACCCCGGAGAGGTGCTCTGGCGGGAGAAGCGCCGTGAGGACGCGATCCGTGAGCTCGGGGTGCGCGTCGTCCGGCTGGCGCAGGACGACGTCGTCCCGTCGCGGCGGGTGGAGCTCGCCCGCCGCATCGCCCCGTTGCTGGCCGCTGCGCCAGCCGGCCCCCGGCGCTTCTCCGTCGTCCGCAGACCCGAGGGCCCGGCCGCTGACGTCGACCGGTCGTCCCGGCCGGCGTCCTAGCTCACCTCCACGCGTCCTGACGCACCGTCGGCGCCGAGCCAGGACGCAGCACGATCAGGTCACCTGATCGTGCGCGGATCGGCTCGGACACGTGTGACCGGGGTCACGAGGACGGGACGCCCCGACCCCGGGAACACCGGCGCGAGGAGTGCCGTTAGGGTGGGCAGGAAAGTTGAGTGGACCCCGCGCAAGGCGGACACCCAGCTCGCCGCACGACCCAGCACAGCACCCGCACGCACACGGAAGAGGAGCCAGCTCCATGGCACGAGCGGTCGGTATCGACCTCGGGACCACCAACTCCGTCGTCACCGTCCTGGAGGGCGGCGAGCCGACGGTCATCGCCAACAGCGAGGGCTCGCGCACCACGCCCTCGGTCGTCGCCTTCGCCAAGAACGGCGAGGTCCTCGTCGGGCAGTCGGCCAAGAACCAGGCCGTCACCAACGTCGACCGCACCATCCGGTCGGTCAAGCGCCACATGGGCACCGACTGGAAGACCGGCGAGATCGACGGCAAGCGCTACACGCCGCAGGAGATCAGCGCTCGCATCCTGCAGAAGCTCAAGCGGGACGCCGAGACCTACCTGGGCGAGCCGGTGACCGACGCGGTCATCACCGTCCCGGCCTACTTCGAGGACGCGCAGCGCCAGGCCACCAAGGAGGCCGGTGAGATCGCGGGCCTCAACGTCCTGCGCATCGTCAACGAGCCGACCGCGGCCGCGCTGGCCTACGGCCTGGACAAGGGCGAGACCGAGCAGACGATCCTCGTCTTCGACCTCGGCGGCGGCACCTTCGACGTCTCGCTGCTCGAGATCGGCGAGGGCGTCATCGAGGTCAAGGCCACCGCCGGTGACAACCACCTCGGCGGCGACGACTGGGACGAGCGCGTCGTCAAGCACCTGGTGCAGACGTTCAACGCCCAGAACGGCATCGACCTGTCCAAGGACAAGCTGGCCATGCAGCGGCTCCGCGAGGCCGCCGAGAAGGCCAAGATCGAGCTGTCCGGCGCGCAGTCGACCAACGTCAACCTGCCCTACATCACCGCCGGGGCCGAGGGCCCGCTGCACCTCGACGTCACGATCACCCGCGCCGAGTTCCAGCGCCTCACCCAGGACCTGCTCGACCGCGCCCGCGCGCCGTTCAACCAGGCGATCCGCGACGCCGGCGTCTCCGTCGCCGAGATCGACCACGTCGTCCTGGTGGGTGGCTCCACCCGCATGCCGGCCGTCTCCGACCTGGTCCGCGAGCTGACCGGCGGCAAGGAGCCCAACAAGGGCGTCAACCCCGACGAGGTCGTCGCCATCGGCGCCGCGCTGCAGGCCGGTGTCCTCAAGGGCGAGGTCAAGGACGTCCTGCTCCTCGACGTCACCCCGCTGTCCCTGGGCATCGAGACCAAGGGCGGGATCATGACCAAGCTCATCGAGCGCAACACCACGATCCCGACCAAGCGCTCCGAGATCTTCACGACGGCCGACGACAACCAGCCCTCGGTGCAGATCCAGGTCTTCCAGGGCGAGCGCGAGATGGCCATGTACAACAAGAAGCTCGGCATGTTCGAGCTGACCGGTCTGCCGCCGGCGCCGCGTGGCGTCCCGCAGATCGAGGTGGCCTTCGACATCGACGCCAACGGCATCGTGCACGTCCACGCCAAGGACCTCGGCACGGGCAAGGAGCAGTCGATGACCATCACCGGTGGCTCGGCCCTCCCGAAGGAGGACATCGAGCGGATGATGCGCGACGCCGAGGCCCACGCCGAGGAGGACAAGCGCCGCCGCGAGGAGGCCGAGACCCGCAACCTGGCCGAGTCGCTGCAGTACCAGACCGAGAAGTTCCTGGCCGAGAACGGCGAGCGCATCCCGGCCGACAAGAAGGAGGAGCTCGGCGAGGCCCTGACCGAGCTGCGCTCCGCCCTCGGCGGCTCCGACATCGCCGCGATCAAGTCGGCGCAGGAGAAGGTCGCCCGCATCTCGCAGGAGGTGGGCGGGGCGCTCTACGCCCAGCAGGCCGAGGCCGGCGCCGCCGGCACCGGTGACGGTGCGCCCGGCGCGGCCGGCGGCGCGGGTGCCTCGGCGCCCACCGGTGACGACGACGTCGTCGACGCCGAGATCGTCGACGAGGACAGCGACCGCCGATGAGCCAGGGGGACGAGCAGCCGCGGGTCGTGATCCGTGACAAGCGGCGGATCGACCCCGTCAGCGGCGCGGTGCGGGGGCCGCCCCGCCACCACCCCCCCCCCGCCCCCGCCCGCCCCGCCCCCCCCCCCCCACCCGTCCAACCAACCCCACCGGGAGCCCATG